>JBBQXF010000054.1:0-32116 GCA_038209965.1 Cytophagales bacterium
CTGCCGCTGTACCTTCGCCTGAAGGCGAAGCAGTAATTAGTAAACAAAATCTTCGCCTGAAGGCAAAGGTACTTTCGCCTTCAGGCGAAAATTTGTTTTGATTTTCTTTTTAGCGTCCTCCCCTAAAAACGAGGGTACAGGAAAGGATAATCTTGCCAATAGTTTCATCTTTTTGGCGCAAGTTAATACTTTATTATTTTTGGTGCGGTTGCCCTACTTCACTTATGCTTACCCTGTCTGTTAATCCAGCCGGAGTAAACGCCCCGCACTCATTTCGGTCCTGCTTTTTTTATTCCCGGCCTTATCTTCATCGGAGCGGGTTTTCAGAAGTTGGGCTTGCCGTTTGTCCTGCAAATAAACGCTACTTCATTTGTAGAAATATTTTATTAAAAGATAAAAGACACTTTGCAAATACCCAAATCATCCAACGAACTTTTTATCGGGCAAAGGTCGTGCTTGCGTCACAAAATTGGGCGGGGAAGTGCTTGGCCACGCCCGTTGCCCAAACACAGTTTGTCAATCCCCCAAACTTTGCCCAAATTTGCCCATTGCCCGCCATAGACAGGGCCGACCAACTTGCGCACCCATGAAAAAACTTTTCCTCCTAGACGCAATGGCGTTGATTTACCGGGCGCACTTCGCGTTGAGCAAAAATCCCCGCATCACTTCCAAAGGATTGAATACCAGTGCGGTATTTGGGTTTACCAATACCCTGCTCGAGGTGCTCAACAAGGAAAAGCCCAGCCATTTGGGGGTTGCTTTTGACTTGCCCGGCCCCACTTTCCGCCACACGGCCTTTGAAGCGTACAAGGCCAACCGCCAAGCGCAGCCCGAAGATATTACCGTGGCCATTCCGCTGGTCAAGCAACTTTGCTTAGCCATGGACATCCCGGTGCTGGAACTGCCCGGCTACGAAGCGGACGATATTATTGGAACTTTTGCCAAAATAGCCGCCCGGCGCGATTTCTCGGTGTACATGATGACCCCGGACAAAGATTATGGCCAATTGGTTGAGGAAAACATCTTTCTGTACAAGCCAGCCTTCATGGGCAATGCCATCGATGTGCTGGGCCCCAAAGAAATTTGTGACCGCTGGGGAATTGAACGGGTGGAACAAGTGGTCGATCTGCTGGGCCTCATGGGCGATGCAGTGGACAATATTCCCGGCATTCCGGGGATTGGTGAAAAAACAGCCGCCAAGTTGATCGCTGAATATGGTTCAGTGGAAAACCTGATCGCCAATGCGGACAAGCTGAAGGGGAAATTGCAAGAAAACATAATCAAGCACGCGGATCTGGGCCGGCTGTCCAAACAATTGGCCACCATTGATCTGGCGGTTCCCTTGGCCTTTGATGAAGAACACCTCAAAGCACACATCCGAAAGGACGATGGGCTTCGCCAACTGCTGGACGAGCTGGAATTCAAGACCATCAAGAAACGGATCTTTGGCGAAGACCACGCGCCGCAAACCGGGAATCAAGTAAGCCAGCCCAAAAAAGCTACCCCGCAGGCCTCGCTGTTTGATGCGCCGGGTGTGGGCTCGGAGAACCAAATCCAGCCCGCGCTGGCTGCTAATGTGGACTTGGATCAACCCGAACTGACCACGCCCACCTTGCTGCGCCCTGAACAAAAAAACAGCATCCAGTCGATCAAATATGACTACCACTTGGTGGATACACCCGATCTTCGCCAAAGTTTAGTCCATTTTTTGGGCTTGCAGTCCGAATTTTGTTTTGATACCGAAACCACCTCGCCCGAACCGTTTGAAGCCGAACTGGTGGGGTTGTCCTTTGCCTACCTCACGGGCGAGGCGTTCTATGTGCCCGTGCCCGCCGACCGCGCCGGCACGTTGGCCATCTTGGAAGATTTCCGGGCCATTTTGGGGAATGAGCAGATCACTAAAATTGGCCAGAACATCAAATATGATATTATAGTGCTCCAAAGCTACGGGGTGGCCGTTCGCGGGCCCATGTTTGACACCATGCTGGCCCATTACCTGATCGAGCCCGAAGCCCGCCACAACATGGACATCCTGGCCGAAAACTACTTAAACTACACCACGATCCATATTGACGAACTGATTGGCAAAAAAGGCAAGTCCCAAGTTTCCATGCGCGAAGTGGATGTGCGCGAGGTGGCCACTTATGCTGCCGAGGATGCCGATATCACCCTCCAACTGAAGCAGGTTTTTGCCCCAATGTTGCGGCGGGACAAGTTGGAAAAACTGTTCAACGAAGTGGAAATGCCCTTGGTAACCGTATTGGCGAGCATGGAACGCGCCGGAGTGCGCATTGATACAGCGGCGCTGGCCCTTTTTTCCAAAGACTTGGAGGGCGATATCAGTCAGGCCGAGCTGAAAGTGTACCGAGATGCGGGCGAGGAATTTAACATCGGGTCGCCCAAGCAACTGGGCCAAGTGCTGTTCGAGAAGCTCAAACTGCTGGACAAGCCCAAGAAAACAGCCACGGGCCAGTATGCCACCGGCGAAGAGATTTTGGTGCAACTGGCCCCCGAGCACCGCATTGCCCAGCACATTTTGGATTACCGCCAGTTGCAAAAGCTCAAATCGACCTACGTCGACGCGCTACCGCTGATGATCAGCCCCAAAGATGGCCTGATCCATACCTCTTACAACCAAGCAGTTGCGGCCACGGGGCGGCTCAGTTCCAACAATCCCAACTTGCAAAACATCCCGATCCGCACCGAAAAGGGCCGGGAAATCCGGCGGGCCTTTGTGCCGCGCAGCCCCGAGTTTGTCATCGTTTCGGCCGATTATTCGCAGATCGAGTTGCGGATTATGGCCGCCTTTAGCCACGATGAAGCCATGCTGGACGCCTTCCGGCAGGGGCGGGACATCCACACGGCCACGGCGGCCAAAATTTTTAAATTGCCGATTGATCAAGTGGACAGCGAAATGCGCCGCCGGGCCAAAACCGCCAATTTTGGGATCATTTATGGCATTTCCGGCTTTGGGCTGGCCCAACGGCTCAACATCCCCCGCAAGGAGGCCCAAGCCCTGATCGATGCCTACTTCGCTGAGTTTCCGGCGGTAAAGGAATATATGGACGGGGTGGTGAACCAAGCCCGCGAACACGAATACGTGGAAACGATGATGGGCCGCCGCCGTTACCTGCGCGACATCAACAGCCGCAATTTCAGCCAGCGGGGCTTTGCCGAGCGCAACGCCGTGAACGCCCCGATCCAAGGCAGTGCCGCCGATCTGATCAAACTGGCCATGATCAACATCCACCGCTGGATGGAGCGCGAAGGCCTGCGCTCGCAGATGATCATGCAGGTACACGACGAACTGGTGTTTGATGCCCACCGCGATGAAGTGGACTTGCTCAAGGCCCACATCAAACCACTGATGGAGGAGGCCTACGCGATGGAAGTTCCCTTGCAAGTGGAAGTGGGACAGGGCGAAAACTGGCTCGAGGCCCATTAAAGCCATTTGGCCAAGGTCGCCGTTCGTGCGCAAGAACGCGGGTGGTGGTTTCGCGCTCCACCACTTTCCAACCTTCCTTTTAATCAACCAGTTGTATCAGCCAGCGCCAACTTGGCACAACTTCACTCTTTAACTACCCCCATTGATTAGATATGAACCTCAACCTTAAAGCCACCGACCAAAACACCTACGACGCCATTGTCGTGGGATCGGGCATTAGTGGGGGCTGGGCCGCCATGGAACTGACCAAACAAGGCATCAAAACCCTCCTAATCGAACGGGGGCGCAATGTGGAACATATCAAGGACTATCCGACGGCCAATCTCAAGCCATGGGAGTATGCGCACCGGGGCCGCCTGACGGCCAGCGAAGCCGGGCATTTTCAACTCCAAAACAAAAATTATGCGGTCAATGAATTCAACCAGCATTTTTATGTGAACGAGACCGAGCAGCCTTACGTCCAAACCCTGAACCAAGCCTTTGTGTGGGCGCGGGGCAATCAGGTGGGGGGGCGCTCGCTCACCTGGGGCCGGCAGTGCTACCGCTGGTCGGACCTCGATTTTACCGCCAATCTCAAGGAAGGAATCGGGGTGGACTGGCCAATCCGCTACCAAACCCTGGCCCCTTGGTATGAACATGTGGAAAAGTTTGTGGGCATTGCCGGCCAAAGCGAACACCTAGCCCACCTGCCCGATAGTGTTTTCCTGCCGCCATTTGCCCTCAACTGCGTGGAACTGAACCTGAAAGCCAAGCTGGAAGCCGCCTACCCAGACCGATACCTGATCCACGCGCGGGTGGCCCACCTAACGCAATACGTGGCCGGGCGCGGCCAATGCCAAGCCCGCAACCAGTGCGATCAGGGCTGTCCCTACGGCGGCTACTTTGCCAGCAACTCGGCCACTATTCCCCAAGCCCAACAAACTGGCAACTTGACCCTGCGCACTGACAGCATTGTCACCAAAGTAATCTACGACGAAACCAGTCAAAGGGCCAAGGGAGTGGAGGTCTTGGACACGGCAACGGGCCAAACGGTCACTTACTTTGCCCGGATCATCTTCCTCAATGCCAGCACGATCCCCACTACCACGTTGCTGCTCAACTCCACCTCGGCGCGTTTTCCCAACGGGATGGGCAATGACTCGGGCGAACTGGGCCGCAACTTAATGACCCACTTCAAAACCGGGCTCAGAGGGATCATGCCCGGGTTTGCCGACCGCTACACCTCGGGCCGCCGGCCAAGTGGGGCCTATATCCCCCGGTTCCGCAACGTGGCCAGCAATGATGCCCCTTTCCTCCGGGGCTACAATTACCAGGGTGGAGCCGCCCGGTTGCGGCCCAGTGAAGAGACGGTTGGTTTTGGGGCCGATTGGAAGGAACTGATGAGCCGCCCAGCCGATGATTGGCAAGTGGGCTTTGCGGCTTTTGGCGAGCAATTGCCCCACCCCGATAACCGGGTGAAAGTGAGCGGGACTGTGCGGGACAAATGGGGCCTGCCCGTGCCCGAGATCGACTGGGAATGGAAAGCCAACGAACTGCAAATGGCCCAAGACTCAGTAGAGCAGGGACTGGAAATGATGGCCCAAATGGGTTGTGAAGATTTGCACGGCAATGTCAACGAACTGCCCAAATCCACGGTGCATGAAATGGGCACCGCCCGCATGGGGCGCAACCCCAACACCTCGGTGCTCAATGGGTTCAACCAACTCCATGCCGTCAAGAATGTGTTTGTCACCGATGGTGCGTGCATGGCCTCTTCTTCGTGCGTCAATCCCTCGCTCACTTACATGGCCCTCACGGCCCGGGCCTGTGCCCATGCCGCCGAGGAAATGAAACGGGGGAATTTATAGATGGCTGGCAGCGTTGTTTTGGTGGATCCAAAACCAAAAATCAGTGTTCAGCGCGGGCAACCGAATAGGAATAAATCAATAACTTCTCCGCGCCAACGACCATTGGCTGATCGTACCGAAACCCCAGTTTGGTCAATAAATGAATTGAATGATGGTTTTCCTCCAGCACTGTGGCTAATACGAGTGGACGGCTAGGTTGCTTGCCCATTTCCTGTAACACCGCACTGGTTGCCTCATGCGCGTATCCCCGCTTGCCATATCTGGGCAGCAATGCAAACCCAAGGTCGGGATGGGCCAAGTAGTCGCGCTTCACGACCGAAACAATGCCAATGGGAACGCTTTCCTCTTTTAGTTCCAGTACCCAATAATGGATCGCTGGATTGCGGCGAATTTTATCGATGTACTGGTTGGCATCGTCAATCGACTTCACTTGGCGGTCGCCAATAAACCGGATCCATTCCGGGGTATTTAGCAATTCATGGATAAAACCCGCGTAGTGGGCGGTCAGTTCGCCGATGGCCAACCTAGGGGTCTGGATGTCGCCAATGGTCATGTAGCTTTACTTTTGATCAACCTCATGGAAGCTCACTGGCCAAGTGGGCTTTGGGCGGGCCTTACCTGATCATGAGCGGCTGGGGCGAGAAGCACAGCACAAACACCACTAGGGCCAGCCACCCCAGCAGCTTGCGCTTAAAGTCCAAGGGCTCGTCGTATATAGCGGACGGGTGGTAAACCCCCATGAAGCGCCCCAGCAAGAACCCAAACAACAGCCAGCCCTGATAGCCCTCGACTCTGGGGAAAAAGTAAACCGTGACGTATTGGGCCGCAAAAATCCCGACGGCCAACAGCAGCACGCTAGTCCGGCTCTCCACCACCCGACTGAACACCAGATAGAGAAACCCAATGTAGAAAGGAATCGAGTACAGGTCGGCGTTGGGATCTACCCCCTCGGGCAGCTTGTCCACAGACGGATACGGCGAAAACAGGCCCAAACCAGCGTAAAAAATAAACAGGGTAAAAAGTACCGCCGACACCATCCGGTGGCGTTTGGCCCCGATCAGGCCGTACAAGATGTGCCCGCCGTCCAATTGACCGATCGGGATCAAGTTGAGCGAAGTGAAAAACAGGGCCAGATAGCCCGCCATTAGGTACGGGTAATGGATCATTTCGTTGGGGTGGGGCACTCGGGCCGCATCAGCCACCACTTCCCGGAAAAACCAGAACAGTAAATTGTCACCCAACAATATCAAACTGCCTTCGGGCAAGCTTTTATAGGCATACTTGGCAAATTCCACCCCAAACTGGCGGTATTCGGGATGGAACTGGAACACGTAGTCCACCGGGGGCAGGGTGGCAAACCCATACCAGAGTACACCCACTGCCACCACAAACCCGGCCAATGGCCCTGCTATGCCCACATCAAAAAATACCTTGCGCGATTCAATGGCCTGTTTGACGCGGATGAACGCCCCCATCGTGCCGAGCGAAAAACTTGGTACGCCCAAAAAGCCCAACCAAAAGGGGATATAAAAAGGCAGGCTCACCTTGAGGTCGTAATAGCGGGCAGTGAAATAGTGGCCAAATTCGTGCACCGTGAGAATGAACAAAAAAGGGACCGAATAGTGAAACCCACCCGTGAAATGGTGCCATTCCATCTGCTGGAGGGGGTTGTCGGCCCAGAGGGCTTTGCCATAAATCCACTCAGCCCCAGCAAAGGTGGTGCTCACCAAGGTGACCACAAACAGCAGCAATTGGAGCCACCATTTGTCCCCTTTTTCAATGGCTGTTGGTTCAGTATTATCGGTTTGCTCTTCCATATCTATCCAATCAATCTAGGCGTTGCTCATTTCCCGCTACTCACATTGGCTTACCTTTTGGCAATTTTATTGTTTGAAATACTGCGCTGCCGGGTGCATTTGTGCCGGTCGACTTCGGTGCTGCGCTTGGCCACATGCTTGGTGGCCCGCCCATGCACGCGCTCCCGCCAGCGTTTCCACGATGAAAGCTTGATCGATTGGCGCATAAGTTTAATGACCGCTTTTTCGGGCAGGCCAAACTGGGCCAAAATGGCATCAAAAGGCGTGCGATCCTCCCAAGCCATCTCGATGATCCGATCCACGGCTTGATCATCCAACTGATAGGTTTCAGCGACAGTCATCGTTATTCCAATTTTTTGATCCAAATCCCAAAAACCGGGTAGTACAACACGGCCCAAATGGCTAGCGTTCCCAGGGCCACCGCATAAAGAAAGGACAGGTTAAGGGTCATTTCTTGGCCATTCACTTTCTGGATTTCCACTACCGCAATAATAATGAACACATTGGCACAAAAGCCCAATCCCTTGGTCCAATACGCAAAACGGCTGTACAGCCGCGCCCGGTTTTCTTTTTGGAACCAAAATACCCGCTGGGGCACGGGCAACCAATAACTCGGGAGAAACTGGATCGCCCGGCCCAAGACCAAAATGGCGGCGTTGAAAAACACCAATAGGGCCAAAACGGCGTAAAAGAAATTGGCCCGTGCCAAAAATAGCGTTGGATAGCCGTTGGCATCGGAAATAATGGTTACGTTGGTGGGCAATGTGGCATACACAAACAAGCTGACGACCAAAAAACCCAGCAATGACAGTAACCAAATAATTTTAATGATCCCCATGAGACGTGAAAGAGTGGTAAAATGACCGATTGAGCCGATCTATTGGTGACTTAAATAGGTAACAGGTGATTGACCCGGAAAGTTTGGCCCTCTACGGCCAAATGTGCCCCGGCAAACACTTCCCGCGCTTCCTCCAGCAGGGGGGACAGCTCCCGGTAACGGGCCGAAAAATGCCCGAGCAACAACTGTTTGGCCCCCGCCAACTGCGCAATGGTAGCTGCTTGGCGAGCGGTGCTGTGGTGGGTTTCTTCGGCCCGGGCCGCCAGATCGTCCGCAAAGGTAGCTTCGTGGTACAACAAATCCACCCCCGAAATGTACGGGACCAGCGCTTGGTTAAATTTGGTATCGGAACAATAAGCGTAGGCCAAGGGTGGTTTGGGGGGCTGGGTGAGGTCTTGGCTGCGCAAAATCCGATCATTGTGCACCACATCTTGGCCATTTTTGAGGGCAATGATCCCCGCGATGGGCAGGTCGTCGGGCAACAATGCTTTGATGATTTTTTGTTTTCCCAGCTTTTGGCGAAACAGGAAGCCACAGCAGGGAATCCGGTGATCGAGCGGCAAAGTGCTCACCGTTAAGGTTTCCCCGTTATAAAGGAGCTGGGAATGGGCAGCCTCGAGCGGGTGGAACACCAGCGGATAGCGCACATAACCCTGCGAAACCCGGAACTGGGTGGTCAGGACATCGGCCAGCCCCCGGTGGGCATATAGGTGCATTGCCTCCGTGCGCCCTTGCAACTGCATACTGGAAAGCAGCCCGGCCAGCCCCAAGTAATGATCGCCGTGGAGGTGGCTGATGAAAATGTGCCGGATCTGGTTCATCTTCGCCTTGTACTTGAGCAACTGGTGCTGGGTACCTTCCCCACAGTCGATCAGGAACAGGTTTTGCTCATAATTGACCAACTGCGCACTCATGTTGCGCCCCCAGCCAGGCATGGCCGACGAGGTGCCTAAAATGGTGACTTCAAAAACCATACGGGTCAAAGTTAGTGCAATAAATCGAGCCGGGCCACGAAAGAATTCCTAATTTTGTGTACCTTATCGCCTTCACAAAATAGACTGCCCACCAAACTTTCGTAGCCTTGGCCAACGGGCCAAACCGGTGAAGCGCGGGAAGTAAATTTGGGCCCGAAGCCCGATCCGAAAACAACACTAAAATTACTGGCACAATGACTCCCTATTCCCACACCATCAAGATCATCAAAAATCGTTCGGACATTGGGGCTGGCACCCGTGGTTCCGATCTGGGCATCGATGCCCTAGAAATTGCGGCCATCGTCAAGGACAACCACTTTTTCAACGACCATCCCTATGAGGATGTAAAAACCCGCAACGAAAGCATTTATAACAAAGACAAAAATTCTTTTGCCAAACGGATTGGCCATGTACTGGAGCAGTGCACCCGATTGGCCAGCGTGATCGAGCGCAACCTGCAAGAAAACTACTTTCCACTGGTGCTCTCCGGCGATCATTCGGCCGCGCTGGGCACCATTAGCGGAATCAAGGCGGCCTTCCCCGACAAGCGCCTGGGGGTGGTCTGGATCGATGCCCATGCCGACCTGCACTCGCCCTATACTTCACCCTCGGGCAATATCCACGGAATGCCACTGGCCGCCGCCCTCAACCGCGACAACCTCGCTTGCCAAATCAATGACCTACAGCCCGAAACGCTGGGCTACTGGAACGGGATAAAAAACATCGGCCTGCCCGGGGCCAAGCTACTGCCCCAGGATCTGATCTACTTCGGGGTCCGCGACACCGAAGCCCCCGAAGACCGCCAAATGGCCCAGCTCGGGATCCGCAATTACATGGTCCACGAGGTACGCTACCGGGGCTTGGCCACCTGCGCCCAAGAGGCCATTGCCACGCTGGCCCCCTGCGACCTGATCTACATTTCCTTCGACGTGGACTCTATGGACTGCGACATGATCTCCTGCGGCACGGGCACCCCCGTGCCCAAAGGCTTTGACCAGCTCGAGATCATGGGCCTGATCAATGCGTTCATTGCCACCCAAAAAGTAGTGTGCATCGAGTTTGTGGAAATCAACCCCCTGCTGGACACCAAAGGCAATAAAATGGCCGAGACCGCCTTTGAAATATTGGACAACATCACCAGCACCCTCCGCCTCTATGTGCCGGGGCAGCCTGCCGATGTGGCCAATGCCTTCGTCGCGAGGTGAGGGCGACCAAGCCACCCATTTTGCCAAACTGGGGGGCCAAAGTCGGAACCGTGATAAAACTTGAGTGAGGTGATGGAACCTAAACAAACATAAAAATGAAGCCTGTCTATTTCTTGATTTGCCTGTTTACTATTAACCGGGCATTGACAGTCCAAGCCCAAATGCCAACGGGAGAAATCAGCCCAAATTTGCTCAAAGAACCTTGGCCTGCCCATTGGGTAGCGCCGCCACAAGTTTCACTCAAGGAATACGGCGTTTTTCACTTTCGCAAAACCTTTGATTTGGGCGAAAAGCCCGATAAATTCATTGTCCATGTCTCGGCCGACAATCGCTACCGCCTCTTTGTGAATGGAAAATCGGTCAGTATTGGGCCAGCACGGGGCGATTTGCACAACTGGAATTTTGAAACCCTAAACCTTGCCCCTGAATTAGTGGCCGGCAAAAACGTCATTTCTGCCCTCGTGTGGAACATGGGCGAGCATGTTCCGTGGTCGCAAATTACCAACAAAACAGCCTTTATTTTACAAGGAAACTCCGCAAAAGAAAGCTTGGTCAACACCGATGACTCTTGGAAAGCAACCCAAAACAAGGCGTATGGCCCGCTTTATGACCCTACAAAAATGGAAACTTTTATTGTAGTTGGGCCGGGGGATGAAGTCATGGGCGAGCAGTATCTGTGGAACTGGCAGGGCATTGATTTTGAGGACGAAAATTGGGCAAAAGTGAGGCAATTAGAACGCGGGACACCTCGCGGAGTGGGGACTGGTGCCGAATGGTATTTGGTTCCAAGGACGATTCCGGTGATGGAAGAAAAACCGGAGAGAATCAGCAAAGTGGTTCGCAATGAAGGAGCTATTATCAGTGCTAACTTTTTGAAGGGCATTGCGGTCACCATCCCACCCCACACCAAAGCAATATTGCTTCTGGATCAAAGTTTTTTGACCAATGCCTACCCCCAACTTTTGGTCAGTGGTGGCAAAAATGCCAATATCCAACTTACCTATGCTGAGGCTCTTTTTGACAAAAATGGCCTCAAAGGCAATCGGAATGAGATCGGTGGCAAAACCATCAAGGGGCAGTACGATGTTTTTCATTTGGAAGGTGGCCAGAACCGCCTGTACAGCACGCTTTGGTTCCGAACCTACCGCTATTTGCAAATGGCGATTGAAACCAGGGAAAACGCATTGACAATCAATGACTTTCATGGAGTGTTTACGGGCTATCCCTTCGAGGAAAAAGCAGTTTTTACCAGTAATGACCAATCGTTAAAAAATATATGGCAAACGGGGTGGCGAACGGCAAGGCTTTGTGCGGCAGAAACTTACTTCGATTGCCCTTATTACGAGCAGTTGCAATATGTGGGGGATACCCGAATTCAAGCCCTGATTTCTTTGTATGTTGCTGGCGATGATCGCCTTGTGCGCAAAGCGATTACCGATTTTGACAAATCAAGCACGTATGAAGGACTTACCCAAAGCCGCTACCCCAGCTCGGTACAGCAAATAATTCCGCCATTTTCACTTTTTTGGACAAACATGGTCTATGATTATTTCATGCACCGCCAAGACGATGAATTTGTAAAATCACAATTGCAAGGGGTTGAGAAGGTATTGAATTGGTACGAAAAGCACTTGGATCCCCAAAAAAACATGCTTGGTGGCATGGAATGGTGGAACTTCGTCGATTGGGCCAGAGAATGGCCTTGGGACAGCAAAAAAAATATTGGGGGCGAGCCTCAGGGCACGCATGATAGCCATTCTTCCATCTTGACTTTCCAATATGCTTATTCCCTGAACTTGGCCGCCCAAGTATTTGATTACTACGGCAAAACGGCCCAAGCAAATCACTACCGACAATTGGGACAAAAAATAGCCAAAAGTGCTTTTGAGCTTTGTGTGGACAAAAGCAAAGGAATTATCGGGGATACTCCTGACAAACAGCAGTTTAGCCAACACGCAATCATTATGGGGGTCTTGAGCGAAGGAATTCCCACCGAACAGCGCAAAGCTTTTATGGACAAGGTGCTGAACGACAAAAGCTTGATCCAAGCTACTTTCTATTTTCGCTTTTACCTGACCCAAGCCTTGAAAAAAGCTGGCTTGAACGAATTGTACTATGCCAATCTCACGCCTTGGCGCAATATGCTCAGCATGGGCTTGACCACCTTTGCCGAAAACCCCGAGCCTACCCGCTCCGACTGTCATGCTTGGTCTTCAAGTCCCAATTATGATTTCTTGGCCACTATCTGCGGAATTATGCCAGCAAAGGCCGGTTTTGTTAGTGTGCTGGTTCAGCCGGCCCTCGGCGAACTCCAACAGGTAACCGGAAAAATGCCGCACCCGCAAGGAGAAATCAGCGTTGCGTTCACCCGCAAAGGCAAAAATGGTCTTACGGGGGAAATTACCTTACCGGCAAATGTGACGGGAAAATTTATTTGGAATGGGAAGGTGATCGATCTCAAAAGTGGGAAAAGTCTCATTGCCGAGTAGCTCTGCCAGGGTGCACGAGCCTTGGACGGGAACCAATCCCGCGTTTGCCCAAATTTTTGCACTAGGCTTTTTAAGTCAATTGCCACCTTTTTGTTTTGAAATCAACAGCTCAAAATCAACGGTTTAACCTAGGCTGTTTTGGGCACTTGACCTTGGGTTTCCAACCGTCGCCCAGAACGTTAAATACCGGCTGTTTTCCTTAATTTTGGACCAGTTTCCACTTCTTACTTTGTTAATAAAAGATGAAATTGAACAACCGAGTTGCCATCATTACCGGTGGCGCACGCGGAATCGGGAAGGCTACAGCCGAACTTTTCGCCCAAGAAGGTGCCCAAGTCGTTATTTGGGACTTGTTAGAGACCGGGGCCGACGCTGCCCAGGCAATCGCCACCAGTGGCAAAGCGGCCGAGTTTATGAAGGTGAACAGCACTGATTATGCGGCAGTACAGGCTGCTGCCAAAGCAGTGAAGGACAAGTATGGCAAGATTGACATTTTAATCAACAATGCCGGCATTACCCGCGACTCATCCTTTTTGAAAATGACCCACGAGCAATGGGATCAAGTGCTGGACGTGAATATGACCGGGGTGTTCAATTGCACCAAAGCGGTGGCCCCCTTCATGGTGGAGGGCCAGTACGGACGGATTGTCAATACTTCCTCCATCGTGGGCCTGTACGGTAACTTTGGCCAAACCAACTACGTTGCCACCAAATCGGCAGTGATCGGCATGACCAAGGTCTGGGCCCGGGAACTGGGCAAGTATGGCATCACCAGCAATGCTGTGGCCCCAGGCTTTATCAAAACGGACATGACGGCGGCCTTGCCCGCTGAAATGCTCGAAGGAGCCGCTGCCAAAGTGCCAGTTCGCCGCCTCGGTGAACCGATCGACATTGCCCAGGCCTACTTGTTCTTGGCCCTCGAGGAATCCTCATTCATCAATGGGGCCACCTTGAGCGTGGACGGTGGAGCTGTGAGCTAGTGTTCGTGATCTAAATTGAGCAACAGCGGGGTTTTGACTGCCCCCGACAACCTTTCTGGCCGACCCATGATTGGCGTACCTCGTTTGGTGGGCGGATGATCGGTCGGCCGGGCTGTTCAACCGGCGGGCCACCGTTGTAGTGGATCGGCCCGCCGGTTGATCAAAATTGGAAATAAATAAAGGGCTGGATTTCGGCGGTTCGCATTTGGTACATGATCAGGGCCACAAACACGATGATAATGGCTTTGGTAAAGTCGGGCAGTTGGGTAAACTGGACCGCAGCTGCACTTTTCCACTCACCGGGCAGCCAGTGGAAGGCAAACCCCAAGGCCAGTACACTGAACACTTTGCCATATTCTTGGATCTGCCTCGGGATGACCTCCAGCGGCCAACTGGTGCCGATCTGGGCCAGCATTTCGTGGACGTGCTGCAAATCGGCGGCCCGGAAATAGATCCAACAAAATACGACAAAATGGAAAGTGACAAACCCACCGGCAAAATTGCCCCACCAAGTTGACTGGCGGGAGGGAAAGGTGTCCAGCCAAATCTTGTGGATGGCCAACGCCCCCCCGTGGAGCGCACCCCAAATGAGGAAACGCCACGCCGCCCCGTGCCAAAGCCCCCCGAGCAGCATGGTCAGCATCAGGTTGAGATAAGTACGAAATCTGCCTTTGCGGTTGCCACCGAGGGAAATGTAGAGGTAATCGCGCAGCCAAGAAGAGAGCGAGATGTGCCAGCGCCGCCAGAAGTCGGTGATATTGACCGATTTATAGGGCGAGTTGAAGTTTAAGTTGAGCCGGAAACCGAGCAATAGGGCAATGCCGATGGCCACGTCGGTATAGCCCGAGAAGTCGCAATAAATTTGGATAGCGTACCCGTAGGCGGCCATCAGGTTCTCAAACCCATTGTAATTGAGGGGGTTGTCAAATACCCGATCCACATAGTTGACCGAGACATAATCGGAAATAAATATCTTTTTGAACAATCCATTGAGGATCAAAAAGACCGAATGGCCAAACTCTTCCTTGGTCAGGCGGTAGGGCTGGTAAATTTGGGGAACAAAATCCGAAGCCCGCACAATGGGCCCCGCCACCAGTTGGGGAAAAAAGCTGACATAGAACGCAAAATCCCAAATGTCCTTTACGGGGGCCAGTTCGCGCCGATATACATCGATAGAATAACTGATGGTCTGGAACGTATAGAACGAAATGCCAACGGGCAAAATGATCTTGTGGATGTCAAGGGTGGATCCAGTGAATTCATTGGCCAAGATGGCCAAAAAATCAGTGGCCTTCCAAGTCGTTCCCAGTAGGCTGTTGACAATATCGGTAAAAAAATAAGTGTATTTGAAGTACCCCAGCACGGTCAGGTTGATCACCACGCTACAAGTCACCAACCACTTTCGCCGGGACTGGACATCGGTCTCCGAAATCCATTTGCCAATGTTATAATCTACTAGCGTAGAAAATACAAGTAAAGTAAAAAAATACCCACCAGTGAGGTAGTAGAAATACATACTCACCACCATCAGGTACAGGTTGCGTACCCGAAGGTTTCGATAAATAAATTGGTAACAAATGAAGATGATCCCGAAAAATCCCCAGAACAGGGGCGAACTGAAAATCAGCGGCTCGTTTTCGCGGTACAGTAAAAAATCGAACATAAACCAAAATTTGCGCGAACAAGGAACGGACTCTTTTTCGCGGGCAATTTACACCAAAAACCAACACCTCAAGCCCTATTTCGCTTTGGCCCGCAGAACTGGGTTCACCTTCACCACTTGCACCCGATCGTTGTTCTTGGCCAATACAATCAGGGTTTGGCCGGTGGAACTGCGGATCAGGCTTGACCGGCGCACTTGGCCCTTGACCAAAAAACCGGAAGCACTGGGCTTCTGGACCTGAAACGCACCTTTGCCCAGCCCCTTGAGCACCAGGCCAAAATTGGCATCATAGCGGCCTATCTCGGGCACCACATCGTAGAAATTGCCCGTGAGCAGGACATCCAGCACCCCATCGCCATTGTAGTCAAGGGTTTCCACAGCCCGGATCGGCGAGTACTGCGCCTCGATGGGCAAGGCCCGGATCGTGAAGTTGAAATTCCCGTCGTTGATCAGCATCACGCTCTGGGATTGGTACACTTTCTTCACGATGGCCGTTTTAAGGCTGTCGGCACTGAAAATTTCTTGAATGCTTTTGCCGCCATAATCGGCAAATTTCAAGAATTTCTTTTTGATACCCGGCATTTGGGCTTGCAGATCGGCTTTGAGCACCATCGGGTAATTCTTGCCATCTTCGGCTTGGCAAGTGATGATTTGCTCAATCTCGCCGTTTTGGTCAAAATCGCTAATGTACAGTTCGGCGGGCGCTGTTTTGCTGGCCTTGATCCGCGAGTTGAGGCCCAAATTGCCCAACACCAGATCCAGATCGCCGTCGCCGTCGAGGTCGGCAGGGTGGACCGTGTTCCACCAGCCCTCGCTCTGGGCCAGCGCGGGCGAGCTGAGCAATTCCAAACGGCTGCCTTTCAAGTTCTTAAATACGGTGACGGCCATCCAATCGCCCACTACGATCAGCTCCGGGAACTGGTCACCGTCCAGATCGGCCCAACTCGCAGCCGTGACCATGCCCAAGTTCTTGATGTCGCCCAAATACCGTTTGGTATAATTTTTAAACTCGCCAGTGCCATCGTTGACAAACAGATAGCTGGGCGGGTCGAGCCCGTATTGGCCGACGATCATGCGCCCACCCACAAAAAGATCGATATCGCCATCGCGGTCAAAATCGCTGGCCGCTACGCAAGAACCGTTGTCAAACAAGTTGGGCAACCGATTGTCCAGGACAAAGCCGCCCTTGCCATCGTTGAGGTAGAGCCGATCTTGCAAATTGGGGTCATTGGGCAAAAACTCGTTGCTGCCCGTGACCACAAACAGATCCAAGTCGTTGTCATTGTCCACATCGACCAGCACCGCATCCACTGCTTCCACTGCGGTGTCGGCCAAGAACACGGTTGGCGACCGGTCGACAAAAGTGCCGTTGCGCAGTTGGAAATACAACTTTTTGGGTGCACCGATGGCCCCGCCCAAATAAACGTCGGCCAGCCCGTCGCCATTGACATCGCCCGTGGCCAATGCCGGGCCAAGGGTGGAGTAGCGCTGCTTGAGGAGTGCGTCGCGCTTGAAGTCGATAAAATTGCTTTCTTGGTGGGCATAGTCCAGCCGGGTTTGGGCGGTGACATCAGCAAATGGTTTGGCCAAATTGGCCGGGGCAGGCCGCCACTGGCCATTGGCTTGCTGCTGATCCAGCACCAGTTCGGTATCAGCCTTGACTTGGGCAAGTACCTGCCGCCGATCATCGGGCCAGATGACCTCGAGCGAGTCGATCTGGGGCGATTGGCCCAGGCCAAACACCAGCACATGATCCACCGACGACTGGAAGCCCCGATTGGGCATTTGCTGCAACAATTGGGTATTGCCGGGCTGGTAGAGGGTCACCTTGGCCCCAATGGCCTGCTGATTTTGGGCCGTACCTTGCAATTTGACCCGGAGAAAGTGGGTTTTGCGCAGCTCAACACTCCGGTTTTTGTAAATACTCACCGGGGAATTGTTATTATTGACGATCAGGTCGAGATCACCGTCATTGTCCAAGTCGCCATAGGCCGATCCATTGGAAAAGCTCGGCTCGGCCAGCCCCCAGTCGGCAGCGTGATTGGCAAAACGCAGCCCGCCTTCATTGCGGAAGGCATAGTTGGGGATGCGCTCGGACTTGATCATGTCCAAAAACTCCTTAAAATTGAATTTTTTGCCCCGGGCCATTTGCTCCATGTTTTTTTCATCGGCCAAAAAACTGACAAAATCTTGATCCGTCAAGTTCTTGGCTATGCCATTGGCCACGAAAATATCCTTGTTGCCATCGCTGTCCATGTCAAAGAGGAGCGCACCCCAGCTCCAATCGGTGGCGTGCGTGCCCGCCAGCCGGGCAATTTCGCTGAACGTGCCATCGCCGTTGTTCAAGTGCAGCATATTTTGCATGTATTGGTAATGAAAATCGCGCTCGAGTTTGAGCTGGAACAGGTCGTAGCCCTCAAAGGTGGAGGTGGTTTTAAGGCGGTAATCGTTCCAGGGCAACATATCGGTGACGAAAATATCCAACAGGCCGTCATTGTTCAGGTCGGCAATGTCAGCCCCCATCGACGAAAGGCTTTCATGGGCCATCCAATCTTTGGAAGCCTCGAGAAAAGTACCGTCCTTTTGGTTGATATAAAGGTAATCGCGCTCATAGAAATCGTTGGAAATATAGATGTCGAGCCAGTTGTCATTGTTGACATCGCCGATAGTGATCCCCAAGCCAAAACCGATGAGACTGCCATAGATGCCGGCCGATTGGCTCACATCGGTGAACTTGGCAACTTGGCCGCGGCCAGGGCCATCGTTGCGGAACAGTTTGTCGCCACCCAGTGAATCGCGCTGGGTGCGCAGGTTTTGGTAGCCCAGCCGCCCGACGGGAATAAAGCTGTTGTTGAGCAGGTACATGTCCAGATCGCCGTCGCGATCGTAATCAAAGAAGGCGGCATGAGTGGAATAGCCCCGATCGGCCAAGCCATACTCACTGGCCTGTTCGGTAAAAGTGATGCCCTTCCCGCCACTGGCCCCGTTGTTGATGAAAAGTTCGTTGGCCCGGTCGTCATTGGCCCGGCTGCCCGCGTTGCATACGTAAATGTCCACCCAGCCGTCCCCGTTCACATCGGCAAACGTAACCCCCGTACTCCAGCCGCGCTGCCCCGCTACTCCCGCTTGGGCCGTAATGTCTTCAAACTTAAAATTGCCCTTATTGAGAAAAAGCTTGTTGTCTCCTTGGTTGGCGGTCAAAAACACATCTGGCAGCCCGTCCTTGTTGACATCACCAATGGCCACCCCGGCACCGTTATAGAAATTGCGGTAACTAAAAATATTGAAATCGGCGTCGTCCACCACATTGTTGGCAAAATTGATCCCCGTTGCCGAGGGCGGTAAAGTCTCGAACAGGGCTTCGGGGGGCGGGGAATAAGCCGCTGGCTGGTCGCCACTTTTTTTGGTTGAACACCCCAAAAGTCCCAGACCCACTAAACTTAATAGCCAATAACGCATATCGTCAGTATTTTACAGATAGGCAAATTTATACCAAGAACCAAAGGATCGCTCACGATTGGCCAATAGATTTTGGTCAACTTCCGTACGCAGTGGGCAGGGGAATGCTACAAGGTGGCCAAGGAGATTGGTGGCTAGGGCAGTTGCTGAGTGACAAAAGTGATACGCTTTGCCCAAATAAGAACAACTGCTTGTTTGTTTGCCCGATCAAAAATTGGTTTTTTCTGGCCGGAAGCGCCATCCATTGAAAATCAAGTCAACAAATCATAAAAACCGCTAAAATTATTTCAAGCTTGGTATATGGGGGCAAGATGTATAGGCAGTGATCTATTCTTAGCAAGGTCGGCAGGATGGGTACTAAACAGAAACACCAAGGCGGAAACTTTTATTGTCCCCCGCCTTGGTGTTTGATTCCAGGTTGCCCAACCAATTATTGAACCGGGGGTTCGGGGAAAGCGGGGCGCTGTTTGATCGCCAAATATTTGTCGCCCAACAACTGGATGCTGTCCTGATTGTTCTTGATTGCTCCGTTCAGATCGGTCACATATTGGTTATATCGATAGATGTACGATGCATCATCACCGTAAGCGATATCGATTTCACCGAGCAGTTCAGTACAAACCGCGCAGCTCTCGGCGCCCGGCGTGTTGGCCTTGAGTTGTTTGACCTTTGCGATGAGCAAATCAAAATCATTGAAATAGGCATCCACCAGTTGGTTTTGGGTGAGTTGTGCCCAAGTAAGTTTGTTGGCAGCGAGTTTTTTGCGCAAAGCGCGGATCGAATCAATGGTTGCGGTATTGGCTTTGGGCAGTTTGGCGAGTTGATCGGTCAACTTGAGGATATTGGCCAACTTGTCCCCGTCCGATTTGACCAGTAAATACCAAGTGGTGTTCACACTGTCGTTCAGGGCAAGCAGTCGATCCGCCAAGGGCAGTTCGGGCTGGAGCGGAGTCACCGACTCAGCGTTGGCCCAAGGGTCGTTTTCTTGATACGTACTATCCTCGGCACTGCTTTCGTCGTTCTTTCCAGTGTTGGGTTCGCAAGCAGTGAACAAACAAAAAGCCCAAGCGGCAAATAGCCCTAAGTATTGTTTCAGTTTTGGGTTCATTGGGGGGAAGGTTGGGTGAAAAAGGGATAAATGAAATGAGCAAACTATTTATACTACTTTCGGCAAAGCCTCCTTGCATTTTTCTCACCGGGAGGAAAATGCAGGGCTAGCAAATACGCAGTTACCAGAAACATATCAACAATATGTTTAACTTGGTACAAAATAAGCAATTTTGCCAAAGATTGCCAAATTCTTGGCAATCATCGTACTGTTGCGCTATTCCAGCTAGAATTGACCAACTTTTGCTCCATAAACAACCTCTTCATGGCCTCCAAACGCTCTAAGCACCTTCGACTGATCCAAAATGATACTTGGCTCGAACCCTACACCCGGCATATTGCCGACCAGTTCATGCGCTTCCACAACTTGTTGTTCCAATTGGAAGATCAATTTGGCAGCTTGTATGATTTTGCGGGTGGGCATTTGTATTTTGGGCTCAATTACGATGCCGGCCGCCGGGGGTGGACTTACCGAGAATGGGCCCCCGCCGCCGAAAGCCTGCACTTGATCGGGGATTTCAATGGCTGGAACCGCACTTTGCACTCTCTCCACAAAATCCAAAACGCAACCCAATTGGCCCCTTGGGCCGGCATTTGGGAAATATTCTTGGATGATGACACGTATGTTGACACTTTTGCGCACGGCTCCCTATTCAAAGTGCTGGTCAAATCCAAGACGGGCACGCTGGAGCGCATTCCGGCCTACATCCGCCGGGTAGTGCAAAACGAGGAGACCAAAGACTTTGCGGCCCAAGTCTGGAAAAGTGCCAATGCGGATACGTTGAAAGCGTGGGCCGAAAAGTGGGTGGCTCAAGCAACCCTGCCCGTCAAAGAGGGAGCAGCGGAGCCAGCAAATGCCGGCACTGTTTCCCCCCAAGGGGCTGCATTGGCCAGAAAAACCGCTCAGGATCAGGCTGTTTTGCAATCTTTTCTGGCCTTTGATTGGGCCGATGATGGTTTTGTGCTCTCCGCCGATCAGGAACTGCTCATCTACGAATGCCACGTGGGCATGGCGCAAGAGCGGGCGGGCTTGGGCACTTATCGGGAGTTTGCCGACCTGATCCTCCCCCGGATCAAAGCCGATGGCTACAATGCGATCCAACTCATGGCCATCCATGAACATCCCTACTACGGTTCTTTCGGCTACCACGTGTCCAGTTTTTTTGCCCCCTCCTCCCGTTTTGGTACGCCCGAAGACCTCAAATACCTGATCAAAACGGCCCACCAGATGGGCATTGCCGTCATTATGGACATTGTCCATTCCCACGCGGTCAAAAATGTTTTGGAGGGCCTCAACCATTGGGACGGCACCGACTTCCAATATTTCCACTCCGCCGACCGGGGCGACCACCCCCTCTGGGATTCCAAATTGTTCAATTATAGCAAGTGGGAAGTCTTGCAATTTTTGCTCTCCAACGTGCGCTATTGGTTGGAAGAGTTCCACTTTGATGGCTACCGCTTCGATGGGGTCACGTCTATGCTATATCACCACCACGGTGACGTGAGTTTTAATGGATATGCCGATTACTTTAACAGTTCGGTGGACAAGGATGCCGTCACCTACCTGCAACTGGCCAACACGCTGGTGCACCACATCCGGCCAACGGGGGTGAGCATTGCCGAGGACGTGAGCGGGATGCCGGGACTGGGCGCCCCAATCGAGGATGGTGGCCTCGGGTTCGACTACCGGTTGGGCATGGGCATCCCCGATTATTGGGTCAAACTGGTAAAAGACAAATTGGACGAGCAATGGGACATTGGCGAGCTATATTACACCCTGCTCAACCGGCGGGCCGATGAGAAAACGGTCGCCTATGCCGAATCGCACGATCAAGCCTTGGTGGGCGACAAAACCCTGGCTTTTCGGCTAATGGACAAAGAAATGTATACTTCCATGGCCGTGGATCACCCCAGCTTAGTGATTGATCGCGGCATTGCGCTGCACAAATTGATCAGATTGTTCACTATTTCGCTCGGTGGCGAAGCCTATCTCAATTTCATGGGCAATGAGTTCGGTCACCCCGAGTGGATTGACTTTCCCCGTGAAGGCAACCACTGGAGCTACCAACACGCCCGCCGGCAATGGTCGTTGGTGGATGATCCCCAATTGCGCTACCGGCAAATGGGCCATTTTGATCGGGCCATGATCGCACTCACGCAACAGTACCGGCTCTTGTCGGGGCAAACCAGCAAAAAAAATACGGTACTGCAAACTAACCTTGATCCGGCCAATAAAGTGGTCTGTTTTGTCAAAGATGGGTTGGTTTTCGTCTTCAATTTTCACCCGGATCAGTCAGTGCCAGACTATAAATTTTGGGTGCCCGAGCCAGGCAAGTACCAGTTGGTGCTCAACAGTGATGACACTGTTTTTGGGGGGCATGGCCGGGTGGAGGCCAGCACCGAATTCTTCACCGATCCTGAGCAGTTCTTGCGTATTTACTGTACCAACCGTACTGCCCAAGTATTTAAGCGAGTGGATTGAAGGGCTGGCTGTTGTTGGCCAGCTATTTCTGGGCCCAGCATGGGCATTGGCCAGAGTGGGAGGCCATTCAGTTGAACCACCAAAGCGGAGAGTGATAGTAAACCACCCAAAAAAGTAAGCACAAAAAAGGGTGGCTCATTTGAACCACCCTTTTTTGTAGGATATGGTACCAGATTGGATTAGCCCAACTTGAAAGAAATCGGCATTACTATGCGCTGCTTCACTGGGCGACCACGCTGCTTGCCAGCTTTCCACTTCGCTGCACCTTGAATCACGCGGGCAGCCTCTTCATCACAACCTGCCCCGATTCCCTTAATCACTTTGATCTCGTTCAAGGAACCATCTTTGTCAACCACGAACTGAACATACACCTTACCTTCAACGCCCATGCGGCGAGCCTGGGAAGGATATTTCAGGGTCTTTTTGATATACTTATAAAATTCTTCGTAACCACCTACCGGGACAGCGCCCTCTTCCACAATGGTAAAGATTTCATCTACTTCTTCTTCTTTTACGACTTCTGCCACTTTAACCACCACTTGCTTTTGGATCACCGTCGACTGGTTTACCTCGACGTTCAAATCGACTTCCACCTTGTCATCAATTACCTCATCATCTGGTACTTCGACAATCTCGGGCAAGGTGATTTTGGGCGGGGGAGGTGGTTTTTGTTCAGTCGGTGGAATCTCAATGACTTCTTCGCCCTTGTCCTCCAACTTGCCTAAGCTCACAATTTGCTGATCGTCATACGTTTTCCACTCAAAAGCCATGAGCACCACGGCCAAGCTGAAGACCAGCCCAATGGTGGTGAACAGGCCGACAAACTTGTGGATGTCCACATCTTCATATTTTTTCAATAAACCAGAGTGGCTCGCGCCTGATGCCAAAATCTTGCTGCTACTGCTATCGATCAGGTACTTGAAGAGAAAGACCAAAGCAGCCAAGATTGCAATAGCACCGAATACTAATCCCAGTAGTATCATACCAATCTATTTAAAAGGTTGTTTTTAATGTTTGTTCAAAAATACAGGGTTGCAATGAAACCACCAAAAAACGAGGCAGATTATTTTATAATTGTCAAAATCCCCCGTCTTCGGACTCGCTGACCTTGGGTATCTTGGGCCTCGATCGCATAGGCATACTCGCCCGCGCTCAATTGGGTTCCCTTGAAGTTTCCATCCCAACGGTCGGTAATGCTGTCGGTAAAGTAAACCAATTCACCCCATCGGTTAAAAACTTGAATCGTGTAAGTGGTGATGAACACCCCGGTAACTCCAAAAGTGTCGTTCAGCCCATCTTGGTTGGGGCTAAAGGCATTGGGCAAGATGAGCTTGGCTTTCAACCGGACTTCGATCGGGTTGGAGAACAGGGCGATGGTGCCTTGGCCGCTCACATTTACTTGGGCCCGGATGCGGTACCTGACCACTTGGGCGGTCAGGTTGCTTTGGGGTTCGTTGAACCGGGTGCCGCTGACCGGGGTCGTGGAGATCAGGTTACCATTGGCATCAAACCGCTCAATAAAATAAGTAGCCTGTTGGGGGGCGAGGTTGCTCCATTGCAAGTCAATATTGGTGCTGTCAGTGGTGGCGCGCAGCAGCAGGGTGCAAGCCAACCGCGAAGAAGGGGCCGGGTTTCCGCAGGCATCGGTGTAGGTGATCCGGTAACAGTATTGGAACTCGGTCGGGGCTACGGACAAATCGGTATAACTCAACGCATTGGGGATCACGATGCGCTGGGAGTCCAGCCCATTGATAATCTTGGTGATGAGCAATTGGTTGATGACGGTCGGCCTGCGTCCCTCAGTTGCGGGCGCTTGCCAATTGAGTTGGATCCGGCTATTGACCACATTGGCAATCAAGTTTTCCACCGGCCGGGGAACCGATACACTGGTGGTGACCATGCACCGCTCCTCGGCAATGGATTTGCCATTGATAAAATTGGCTTCCAACCGATAACAGTAGCTCGTGTTGCATTCCAGATCGCTGTCTTCCATCGTCAATTGGCTTGGATTGGTGAAAGTGGCCAGCAGACGCTCGTTCCGGTAGATGCTGAAGTTGACAAAACCGCCATGTTGGGGCGGGTTCCAGATCAGGAGGTTGTTGCCTTGCCTGGGCGAAAGGGTGAGGTTGAAAGTACCCAGTTGCTCGATCCCCCGCAAGATAACGTTGGTGCAAGGGTTCACCAGTCCCACCCGGTAAATATAGCGATCCACGATACTGGAAGTGCTGGTCGATAAGAACACTTGGCTGCTCCCATTAAGATCAATAGACCGCAGGGCACCGGTGAATGAATTTTCTTCGCTCAGTTGGTAGTTGGCCCCAGCTGGCAGGTTCATGCGTACCTCCACCCGCCCACCATTGATCACGCGCACTTGGTTCACCGTGGGCAAGGGCAAGGAAACCAAGGGAGTGACTTGTTGGGAAGAGCCACCGCAAGTCACATTGCCAGACGCTGAAACGCCGTTTACCCGGATGGTGACGGGATTAGTGTTGGGATACGTATATAATTGGGAACTGCCGGCGGCGGTATTGATGCTGTTGCCATCCCCGAAACTGATCCGGTAATTGGGAAAATCTTGGTCGGTCACATTGACCCGCACGGTCCGGTTGCTGCACAAGATGACATTGAATTGCGGGCTACTGTTGGGCAGGACTGTAATGGTCAGGGGGTTGGAGGTCACCCCCCCGTTGCCGCAAGTGTTGAGCAATTGGGTGATTTGGTAGGTGCCCGGCGTGTTGTAAGTAAAAGTGTTTTGGGGCCGGGGTGTTTGGCCCGCAATGCCGTAATCATAAAACACATTGGGGGCCGCCCCGGAACAATCGGCGAGGGTGACCGTGAACGGTGCACAGCCAACGGTTTCATTGGCCGTAAAACACGGCGCGCAACTACCTTGGGCCCAGAGCGCCTGAACCGGGCCAAACCATAAAATGAAGAGCAGGCATAATCTGCTGGGAAAGGATTGTTTCATCGGATAATGTCAAATGCCCTCAATAACTTCGCAAAAATAAAACCATATCACTTCTAAATCTTACATGGCCACACCTTTCGTTAGCATTGTCACTGTTACCTTCAATGCCGGGGCACATTTGGCCCAAACCATTGAGAGTGTGCTGGGGCAAACCCACCGGCCAATC
Source organism: Cytophagales bacterium (assembly GCA_038209965.1). Lineage (GTDB taxonomy): Bacteria > Bacteroidota > Bacteroidia > Cytophagales > Thermoflexibacteraceae > JALONO01. The sequence goes on from JBBQXF010000054.1 coordinate 25,441, forward strand.
GAATATGTGATTGTGGACGGCGGTTCCCATGACAACACGCTCGACATCGTGAGGCAGTACGAAGGCCGCTTGTCCCATTGGATCAGTGCACCAGATCGGGGCATTTATGATGCCATGAACAAAAGCCTGGGCTTGGTCACGGGCGACTGGGTCAATTTCATGAACGCCGGCGATACGTTCGCCCACCCCGAGTCAGTGGCCCAAGCAATGGCCAATGTGCCCGAAAATGCCGAGGTGGTGTATGGCAGTTATGAAATTGCCTACGAATCATTTAAAAAACGCAAAACTGCGCCCAATAGTCTAACCGATTTTCACCGGGGAATGATCATCAATCACCAAAGCACCTTTGTGCGAACGGCCACCGCCCGCGCCCACCCCTTCGATCCCCGCTACCCACTGGCCGCAGATTTTGCCCAATTGTTCAAATTGTACTGCGCCGGGGCCGTTTTTCACCGGGCCGACAATGTAGTGGCCCACTTTGCCGATGGAGGCGTATCGGCGGCCCGCAAAGTGGAATACCTGCGGCAGTGCCTGGCCGTGGTGCAGGAACTCCGCCCCGATTTGTGGGGAACCACGGCGCACTACCAAAAAGCCATCCGGCAGATCGAGCGCATTGCCCAGCTCCGGGCCACGTTGCCCAATTGGCTTTTTGAGGGGTTGATGCAGCTCAAAAGCGGACTATGGGGAACGCAATGATCGGCCAACCGGGAAAGTGCCCCCCAATCCCGCCAATTTTTATTTTAGCCTTTGATGCAGGGCGATTCGGTTGCCCTCGCTGTCTTCCACTTCAGCCACAAATCCCGAATTCCCCACCGGGGTTTTTTTGGCACAAGATCTGACTCCCGTTTCGCTGTGCCTCCATTAAGGTTTGGTCAATGTCATCCGTATTGAAATAGACCAAAGTGCCAGTTTTGGCCGGTTGATAGATTTCCCCTTTTGCCAATGCGCCGCTAATGCCCGCCCGATCATCGGCGAGGGGAAAAGAGGGGAGATCCTAGCAAAACTGGTTTGGCCCCAACAACAAGTTTGTGGCTGAAAATCAAGCTGATGTATCCCCTAAATGCCCAAAGTCATTTTTAATCTCGGTGCAATTTTTAAGTTATCCCCAAAAAGCCCTTACTTTTGAGTATCAGAAATAGGGCTGTACAACACCAGAACAATGAAAAAAATAAATGTCGGCTTAGTTCAAATGGCTTGCGCTGCCGACAAAGCCACCAATACGGCCAATGTTGCCGATAAGATCCGCCAAGCGGCTGCCAAAGGTGCACAAATCGTCTGCTTGCAAGAGCTTTTTGGCTCTCTCTACTTTTGTGATGTGGAAGACTACGAGAATTTCAAGCTGGCCGAAGCCATTCCCGGGCCCACCACCGAGCAATTCCAAGCCTTGGCCCAAGAGTTGGGCGTGGTCATCATTGCCTCACTTTTCGAGAAGCGGGCCCAGGGTTTGTACCATAACACCACTGCGGTGATCAATGCCGACGGGGCTTATCTGGGCAAATACCGCAAAATGCACATCCCGGACGATCCCGGCTACTACGAAAAATTTTACTTTACCCCCGGCGATTTGGGTTATAAAGTGTTCGACACCGCCTTTGGTAAATTGGGAATCCTCATTTGCTGGGATCAGTGGTATCCCGAAGCTGCCCGGATCACCAGCCTGATGGGGGCCGAAATGCTGTTTTACCCAACGGCCATCGGGTGGTCGGTGCACCAGAACGCCGAAGTGAACCAAGATCAGTACAATGCTTGGCAAACCATTCAGCGGAGCCATGCCGTGGCCAACGGCGTCCCGGTCATTTCGGTGAACCGGATCGGCCAAGAAGGGGAGATGCTGTTCTGGGGCGGCTCGTTCGTTACCAATGCCTTCGGGCGGGTCATCTATCAAGCCCCGCACGATGCCGAGGTGGTGCACGTACAGGAGGTTGACCTCGAGCAGGCCGATTACTACCGCACCCATTGGCCTTTCCTCCGCGACCGCCGGATTGATTCTTATCAGCCCGTTTTGCAACGTTTTATTGATTAAAAAATAACTTTTCTTTTGCCATGCAACCTATCACCGAGAGTTTGCCCGGCCATGCCCGGGTCTGGGTCTATCAAGCAAACCGGGAACTGACCGACCGGGAAGTAGCCGTTATCCAAGCAACTTTGCAGCAGTTTGCCCAAACTTGGGAGAGCCACGGCCACCCACTTGCCGCCGGGGCCGAAATCTTACACCAGCGGTTTGTGGTGCTGGCCGTTGATCAGGCGGCCCATGCCCCCAGCGGCTGCTCCATCGATAAGTCGGTAGCCCTGCTGCAACAAATTGGGCAACAGCATTTTATTGATTTGTTTGACCGCACCCAAGTGGCCCACCGCGACCAGCACGGAGCAATTGTCACCACACCATTGCCCAAGCTGAAGGCCAAAGTAGCGGCCGGCGAATTTGGCCCTGATACACTGGTGTTCAATACTTTGGTGGAGAACGTGGCCCACCTGCGCGACCAGTTTGAGGTTCCAGCCGCCCGGACTTGGTTGGCGCGGTATTTTCCCCAGCCGCAGATTGTCTGAGCACTCGACGGTTGCCCAACTGATCCTTGGTAAGCTATAAAGTTGGTTTTGGCGCGATAGCAAGGGTAACTCCTTAAAAGTCAGGGGAATCAACCAGCCAAACGACCAGCAGTACTTTCCGTTCAGTTATCCTTTGACCTTTAATTGTTCACCCACTTTTGACCACCATCGCCCTTTTTGCCTCTGGATCGGGCAGCAATGCCGAAAATATTATCCAATATTTCGCCGGCCGCCCGGATGTGCGCTTTTTGGTGCTGTGCAACAAACCCGAGGCAGTCGTGCTGCAACGGGCCGCGCGGCTCCAAGTGCCCGCTGTGGTGTTCAACCGTCAAGATTTTTACGGATCGGCTACTGTGCTGGGCGAGTTAGTCGCCCGTTCGGTAGATTTGATTGTGTTGGCGGGTTTTCTTTGGTTGGTTCCGGCAAATCTGGTCAAAGCTTATCCCCATAAAATCATCAACATTCACCCATCCCTGCTGCCCAAATTTGGGGGCCATGGAATGTATGGCAACAAGGTGCACCAAGCTGTGCTGGCCGCTGGCGAAGCCGAAAGCGGGATCACCATCCATTATGTGGATGAGCAATATGACGAAGGACGGATCATTTTGCAAGCCCGCTGCCCAGTCCTGCCCCATGATACCGCTGACTCGCTGGCCGCCCGGATCCATGCGCTGGAATATGCCCATTATCCGCTCGTGATCCAGCAACTCATTGAATGAGTGTTTGATTCCCCAGCCGTTTTTGCGGGCCAAAAGCTACTATATCGTCAATAGGCGTTGATGGTTTTTTTGCAAAAAATCATCCGTTTTAGATGTTTTTATTTTTTGTAAATTATCACCAACCAGTTTTTTGCGTTCTTCTTTTGCCAGTTAAAAATAAATTAAAAACTACTTATTGCCCCATTCCAATGGATCTATCATTTATCCTCAATGAACTTGGCGAAGAGCGCGAAATGTACGCCAATGCCACCGTCCCCCCCATTTTCCAAACCGGGAATTTTGGTTTTCGCACGGTGGCCCAAATGCGCCATGCCCTCAAAAACGAAAGCTCCGTCCCTTTTTACTCCCGGGGCTTCAACCCCACCCTTGATCTGTTGAACCAAAAAATGGCAGCGCTGGAAGGTGCCGAAGCCGCTTTGAGTTTCGCCAGTGGCACTGCCGCCTTGGCTGCGGCCATTATGCTGCACGTCAAAGCGGGCGATCACATTGTTTGTGTCAAAAAACCTTATTCATGGACCAATAAGCTACTGACGCTTTATTTGCCCAGGTTTGGCGTGACCACCACCATGGTGGACGGCATTGACCCCGAGAATTTCCGGGCCGCCATCCAGCCCAACACCAAAGTAGTGTACCTCGAAACCCCCAATTCGTTCACTTTTGAGCAACAGGACATCGCAGCGGTCGCGGCGATCGCCAAGGCCCACGGCGCGGCCCTGATCGTCGATAACAGCTATGCCACGCCCCTTTTCCAGCAACCGATCCTGCTCGGGGCCGACATGACGATCCATTCGGCCACCAAGTATTTGGGCGGCCACAGCGATGCCCTCGGCGGTGTTGTATGCGGCTCGCGGGCCGATATGGAAAAAATGTTTGCCAGCGAATACATGACCATCGGCGGGGTAATGGCCCCGTTCAATGCGTGGCTCATCTTGCGGGGCCTGCGCACGCTGTCCCTGCGCATGGAGCGGGTGGCGCAGAGCGGCCAACTTGTGGCGGAATTTTTGGCCGGCCACCCCAAAGTGGAACACGTCTATTACCCCTTCCTGCCCACCGACCCCCAATATGAGCTGGCCAAAAAGCAGATGAAAAATGGGGCTGGGCAATTCTCGGCGGTGTTCCGGGCGACAGATCAAGCTGCAATGGAAAAGTTTTGCGACTCCATGAAACGCTTTGTACTGGGGGCATCTTGGGGCGGTTATGAGTCCTTGATGTTCCCCGCTTGTACGCTGGCCGATTCGGCCAATTACAGCAACGCCCCGTTCCCGTTCAACCTCATCCGGTTTTACATTGGACTGGAAGAACCACAAGCATTGATCGAGGATTTGGCCCAAGCCCTGGCCGGTTTGGAACAAGCCCTTGAGCCAGCGAAGACGGGGGGAACTAGGCTGGTTCGATGATCATTGAAAAAGATTGTTCATCATTTTGGTCGCCTAAACTGACGAAAAACTGGGTCAGTTGCCTCTACAAGACCAATGCGCAATCGCTGAAACCAAAGTATGACGCTAAAATCTACACGGTACACGAGTATTTTATTTTGACAATTGTTTTCTAAAGACTCCGGCAGGACAGCACCGCTATAATGGCGGGCACTGTTTTCCCCTACTCTAACCTACGGAGAAGACAACTAATCGGAAGTAGAAAATGAAAGAAAAGCCTAATATGTCTGCCATTTAAGCCGCACCAACCATATCCTCTGGGACAGAATCAGGGATAAATTGGGGGTCAAAAAGGCTCTGGGTCTTTTTTGGCTAGCTTTATTGCATTTTGAGATTCCATCGGACTTAAAAAATAGCCTTCGAATCGGGGATGCCCAGCTTGGGTGGGATCGCACCGCGACGGGCCAAACCTACTGTGGGCAGGGTATAACACCCCTTCGGGGCTGGGTGCTGGTGGATCTAGCAGCCAAGGGCCGCACCCTTGGCTGGCAGCTATTGCCCCTTCGGGGCTGACCTTGACACTCGGCAGCCTGGCCCATGAGGCTGGCAGACATCTTGATGAATAGTAACTTCTACTATTTGAGATCAATGACCTGTGCTCACCGATAGGGCACGGGTAATTGGCCAAATAAATAAAAAAACAGAAATGATGACTCCCCAAAAAACCGTTTGCCACTTTGGCATCGCCAATGGCAAATTGAGAAATCTACTATTCGTGACCGTGGCCGGCCTGTGTTTTTGCGCCTGCCAACCCAATGCGAAAAAGGCCGAAACCGAAGCAACTGGCGATAGGGCAATATTAAAATCTACCGAACTGGCCATTCCCTCCGACAGCTTGCGGGTTGTCTCCCAGTTGGTGGTGCTCGATTCCCTGTTGGTCTTCAAAGACTATAATTACAACTCTTTGTATGAGGTTTACAACCTAAAATCAAACCAGCTCATGTCCAGGTTTGGGAAAGTGGGGGACGGCCCCAGTGAGTTTGACCCTTACGCAATTTTGCAAAACTTGCCCGGCCAGCCCGATGGGTTAGGGTTTTGCATGCGGCTCAAGTTCCGCTACCGGAGCTTGGGAATGGCCGATTTGGCCAATGACACGGAGAACTACATGGAGGCGGGCATCAAACTTCCCACAGCATTTCAGCAATGTGTCCTCATGCCCAACGGAAATTACTTGGGGGTTGGAATTTTTGACGGGCGCTATACTTTTGCCGATCCCAAGGGCAATCTGCTCCCCCCGCAGTTGGATTATCCATTTGCCAAGGATCTGGCCAATTTGTCGTTTGGGGCCAAAGCCATGTTGCTTCAGGGAAGTTTGCTGGTCTGGCCCGACGGGCAACGCACCTTGTTTGCTTATCGCTCTTTCCCCGGTTGGGAGATTTGCCAAGTGAACGGCCTAAAAGTGGAAAAAAAGGCCGAGTCGTTGCAAAGCATACCGCTTTTTAGTGATGTAACTTCCGGAGCTATAATATCTGTTGAGCTTAAGATCGATAATATTGACGGATATGTGGGGGCATCGGTCAATCAGGAGCTCATTGTGCTGTTGTACTCGGGGCGGTCGGAAGAGAAGTACCCGCGCAAATCATCCCACGCCAACCAAATCCACCTCATGAACTGGGAGGGAAAGCTGTTGGCCAAGTACGAACTTGACCGTGATTTGAGCAACATCGCGCTTGATCCGTCGGGTCGGGTGGTGTATGGTTTCGCGCCAGAGGAGCAGCCCAAACTGGTTGCCTACAAGTTGCCAAGTCCCTTGCTTACAGGGCAATGAACCATAATGATGTGCCCAACCTAGTGCTGGACAGGGAAGTGTTCAGGGCCCGATATGGTCACAGGCCGGCTGCTCCCCCGCGACCGCTACTTTTCCATGCGCTGGTTCATTGGCCCCAAGGGCCTCTACATTTCCGATGCCCACCCCGACAACCCCGACCTCAACGAAGATGTGCTCTCCTACACGCTGTTTACTTTGGCCGGGAA
>JBBQXF010000055.1:0-31946 GCA_038209965.1 Cytophagales bacterium
CCGATTGTGCCAATTGAAGTTTATTAAACAGATAGGCAAAACTTTGATTTTTCCATTTTGGAGTTGCTTTTCCCGCTAAGAATTTCTCCTTATCAACTCCCCAATGCAGGCTACCAGGCGAAACTACCTCAATTCTGTCAGAAAAAACCGTAACTCTGATGGGATCGGGTATTTCATAATCTCTATGAACAATTGCATTAATTACTGCTTCCTGTAATGCCCTAATGGGATATTTTACCTGATTTGGTTTAACGTTCGTTTTGTCAAAAGCGGTGTAGGCTTGTGTATTTAACAATTCCACCGATTTTCTTGCCTGTTCAATAATCGATCCGGTCAGAATGTGCCTTTCCGCCGTAGGTTCACTTCTATCAGGCCCCCTGTAAATGGATAAGACTAGGTGTGCGTCCGGAAAATTAGTTGTAATAGCCGCTTTTTTACCAAATAATAAAAGTGTCAAGTTCCGTGGGCGTAGCACACCGTCAAGTTCACCTCTTTTAAACAAAGGTGGGATCAATTCTGCTATTTGGTCTTTTTCGGAAAAATAATCTTCAAGTGATTTTCCGGGGAATAACAATCCCATTTCTTGCATGCTATCTCTGAACAAAAGAATATCAATATCACTTTCAGTGGTGTTGCGATTCATTCTCTTGTCAAAATATTCTATTTTTTTTTTTTTAGGAGTAGTTGCGAAAGAACACCATTTCGTGCCTCGCGTGTTTCCCTACCTATTCTCACGTAATACGTCGTAGTTTCTCCACTTCGATAAAAATGAGCTTCCGAAGTAGCTACTACAATAAAAACTAAGATTCTGGTATCTTTTTTCTCTGGATTTTCTATTTCTTGCACAATGGGGACAACAGCCGGGCTTACATAATCTCTACAATGTTTCAGCACTTTACCTTCAATTTCTCTTAGTAGGTTTGCGGTCAATCTGCTATATTCCACCTTTGGAAAACCATACTCATCCTTAGTCTCTTTTGCGCCACAAACGACATACCCGCCGCCAAAGTTAGCTAGGTCATTGGCAAAAGCAGAAATAGTTTTGACTATGCTTTCGACAATTTTAATGTCCCCACCATTTTCTTTCCATTCTACTTTTTCGCTTTCCCTTGTGGCAAGTTCTTTTAAGTCTATAGCGTAAGTCATCAGTTGTGTATTGTGAATGTATTGGGAATTTTAATCAAAGAAAACCGTTACTAGTTGTATTGTAAAAAATGATAAAAATACGACCAAAAACGCAAAGAATTAACAATGTTAGCCTCCTGTGATTTCCAATGGGTGCAATATCAGATAATTTTCCAAAAAAGAAAAAGGATTTTGTATTTTGGAATGGTATCCCATGCCCCACAGTGCACAGCGCCATACTACTTGAAACATAGAACTGGTGTAATATTGCGCCAAAAAACGTGCTCCACTTAGTGGATGACTTGATCAGCCACTACCCCAAGCCGCTTTTAAGCGAAGCACGGGATCCTTTTTCAAAGCTACAACGAGATTGCAACCGATCTGCTATTCTTAAGGCTTACCTAGTTTTTTCTCACAACATTTTCATTAAAAATAGTTCCATGCTATATAAAGCCACGATTGCAATGGCGGTAATGAGCGTATTGATAACCAGTTTTTGCGTAGAGAAAGTACTAGTCGGAGTGCCGGCAAGTAAAGCTTGGACTACGGCAATGATCTTCTCGTGGTTCAAAAACAAAATGATCATCAGACAAACAAAATAAAAAATTGCGCTGAACAATGCCCCGGCGGAAATCTGAAAGAAAATATCTACCACAATGATATTGAGCAAGATAGGAACCAGAACAGCAACGCCAATCAACTTGGTCTTGTTCCACAAAAGCAATAACCCACCGACCAACTGAGAAATCCCAATGAACAAAACATATTCGTAGGAATATCCAAAAAACGTCCACGCAAGTTCGAATCCGCTTAAATCTGGTATCGTTTGCGACGCAACTTGGGCGGGGAGTTTTCCTTTGGCGTAAAACTGGCCGCCAGCCATTTTCCCGACTGCATAAATGCTTATTTTGAAGCAAATATAAAATCGCAAGGCCAATTCAATGTATTTTTTCATTTGTTTTAGATATTTTGGATGATTAGGTTCTTTTGTACCGAAACAAGGCGTTACAAATCAGCGTGTAATTCCCATTGGCTTTAGTGCTTTTGGGTACGATAACAAAGTGCGCATGAGAAATGCCACCCAAATTAAGGTAAACTTACAGATAAAATCCAAGATTGGAACATTGCAACAAATCTTTACGTCGATCGAGCGAAATTTCTCTTGGTATTTGCGCCGGGTAGGATAACGCCACCCGTCATGGCACACTAAAAAAAGCCCCCAAGTGTTGTATCTTGGGGGCTGAACAATTGATAGTCACTGCTTGATTACATTGCGCTTTTGAGGGCCGCGGTCAATTTGGGCACAATGTCAAACGCATCGCCCACAATCCCGTAATCGGCGGCCTTGAAGAACGGAGCTTCCGGATCCTTGTTGATCACCACAATAGTCTTGGAGGAGCTGACCCCGGCCAAATGTTGGATCGCACCCGAGATACCCACGGCCACGTACAAGTTTGGGCTGACCTTGATGCCCGTTTGGCCCACGTGCTCATGGTGGGGCCGCCAACCGATGTCGCTCACCGGTTTGGAACAGCCAGTGGCGGCATGCAGCGTGTGGGCCAGGTCCATGATCATCCCCCAGTTTTCGGGGCCTTTCAGCCCGCGCCCACCAGAGACCACAATGTCCGCCTCGGGCAACAACAATTCCCCGGTTTGCTTCTGGACTTCTTTCACCATGATTGAGCTGGCGGCCATTGTCGGGGCAAAGGCTTCCAATGCGCCGACTTTGGGGTTTTCAACCAGCCCGATGGCATTTTTCTTGATGCTGATCACCTTGATCGAGCCTTCCAGTTGCACTTCGGTAACGGCTTTGCCCGTGTAGGCGGCGCGTTTTACGGTAAAGCCGTGGGCTAGGTTGGGCACCTCGGTCACGTTGGTGACTACGGCAGCTCCCAGTTTGATCCCGATCATGGGCACGGCCAGATCGCCGGCAATGGACTTGGCCAATACGACCAGCCCCGCGTTGGTTTGCAGGGCGGCCGCGGCCACCAACTGGGCGATGTCGCTGGCTTGGGGATTGCTCGCCCCTGCGATGTGCAGGATCCGATCGGCGCCGTATTTGGCCACTTCGCCCGCGTGTTCGGCTGATAAATCGGCCGTGGCCACGGCTACCGTTTGGCCGCCCCACTGGGCCGCCACTGCCGCTCCGTAGGCCACAGCCTCGAGTGAGTGCTTCTTTGCTTCGCCGTTTTCGGCTTCTATATAAACAATTACGTTGCTCATAACGGTGGTATGAAAAAGTTGGAGTTAGATTAAATTACCTTGGCCTCGTTCTTGAGGAACCCGACCAGTTGTTCTACTTGATCAGCCGGGATCATTTTTACTGTGCCGCGTTGGGTTGGCATTTCGTACCGAACCACCGAGGTGTGGTTAGTCGCAGCCGCTGGTTCCACTACTTTGAGGGGCTTGCTCTTGGCCGACATGATGCCCCGCATATTGGGGATTTTCCACTCGGCAATGGGTTCTTGGCACCCAGCCACAAAGGGCATGGCAACTTCCACCACTTCTTTGCCGCCTTCAATTTCGCGGTACATGACGGCCTTGTCGCCGGCCAGATCCATTTTCATGCAGGGAACCACACAGGGCAGGCCCAATATTTCGGCCACCATGCCGTGAACCATGCCCCCATTGAAATCGCTGGACTCCCGGCCGAGCATGATAATGTCATATTTTTCTACTTGGGCGATCGCAGCGATTTGTGAAGCCACAAAATAAGCGTCCACCGGCTTGGCATTGACCCGGATGGCATCGTCGGCCCCAATGGCCAGGGCCTTGCGGATGGTCGGCTCAGTATCGGCCAGCCCCACATTGAGCACAGTCAATTTGCCCTTGGTCTCATCGCGGAGCTCGACGGCCCGGGCCAAGGCGAAATCATCGTAAGGGGCGATCACCATTGCAATCCCGTTCAGATCGGGTTGACCATCCTTGAAAGGAATTTTGGCATTGGTGTCGGGTACGTGGCTAATACAGATGAGGATTTTCATGTTGTTTATTGATCAGATTGAAAATCAAATTGATAGAAAGAGAAAAACTTTGTTCGGCTGCATTGTTTGGGCATTGGCAAGCTTAGTGCGAAATAAATGCCCATTTACTTGAATAACAAGAAAGGGATGAAAAATATTATGCGTGCATACCATTTTATAAAAAGTGGCGTTCAAATCAACGTTGGGAAATTTCTGGACGGACTGCCCGCCCACCCCACCCGATGGTTTTGCTCAAGTCCATTCCTGATCCGAAGGGCTGTCGAAAACCGCCAATTTACTGCCGGTTTCCCATTGCACTACTTCTTGCACCGGGTTGCTCAGTCGCCGGACAATCCGCTGGTTTTCAGCTTGCACCGCCGGATGGGCATCTAGTTGCACTTGCACGGCCCGGGCATGGGCTGCCGCCACTTCAAAGTTGACCAGCGGGGCCGGGTAGTCGTGGCCCAGCCGGCACTTGTAAAATGCTTGATCCAGTTGGGTCATTTGCCAAGGAGTATGGAGGAGCGGCACGGGCACTTGGGCCAGTTCAGGTACCCATTGTCGAATAAAGCTACCGGTGGGGTCATGATCGAACGACTGTTTGACGGGGTGATAGACCCGCAAAAAGTGGGTGCCGATGGCAAAGGCTTGCATCTGAAACTGCGGGTAGTGGATGCCCGGCTCAAAATCCAGGAACTGCCGGGCCAAGTGGGCCGCCCCTTCGCGCCAGTCTTGCCACAGTGCATGGGTGAGGAAGGAGACCAGCATGGCCCGCATCCGAAAGTTGAGGTAGCCGGTAGCGCACACGCAGCGCATACAAGCATCCACCAACGGAAAACCCGTGTGCCCACTTTGCCAAGCTTGGTAAAAATGGGGGTTGGACGGTTTCTCTACCCGATCATGGGCCCGGTTGATATTTTCGGTTTCCATGCGGCAGTCCATTTCAAATTTTTGGATATAATGGCAATGCCACCATAACCGGGACTGAAAATTGGTCAGTGGTCGGGCCAAAGCGGGTGCGTCCTGTTTCCGCTGCTCGGCCAGTTGGTACACCTGCCGAATGCTCAGATTACCAAAAGCGAGGTAAGGCGACAATCGACTACAACTTTTGCGGCTGAACTCGGGCTTGGAAATGTGCTTGCTGTACAGGTGGGCGCGCTCGTGTAAAAACGAGTGCAAATAGCGCCAAGCGTAGCTTTCGCCCCCGGGCTGAAAAATGGGTTCGGGGCGGGTGATGGCCCCGGGCAGGGGTGGGCCCAACAGCGGGGCCAGGGCAGCCTCCGATAAAACCAAGGGCCGCAAACTGCGCAAGTCAATGGTATCCAGCGGACTGGTTATAGACTGCTCCCATTTGGCCGCCCAACCCCTGCGGTGGGTCAAGCCCCGGATTACCCCATTTTGCTGAAATTCCTGCCAAACGATCCCGCGACTCCGGCAAAAGTGTTGCACTGCTTTGTCGCGGTCAAAAGTGAGCCGCAGGTTACTTTCCTGGGATGAAAAAACGTGTTTAATTTCTGCCCATTCGATGAGCTGGGTCAAAATGGGCACTACTTCCCCATGAAACAAGTACAGGGGCAAGCCTGTTTTGGCCAGTTCGCGCTGCATTTCGATCAGGGCCTGCCAAATAAACCGCCAATGCCGCGCGTCCGATTGGGGACAAGCCAAGTGGGATGGCTCAAAAAAGAACACCACCAGCACCGGCAAACCCGCTTGGGCCGCCGCTCGCAGGGGCGCATGATCACGGGTGCGCAGGTCGCGCTTGAGCCATACAAGGTTACAGGCTGGTTTCATCTGACCAGAGAACAGCCGGTGGGAAGCAAAAGTTTTGTCTTTTACCCTTATCAAACCGCTGAGGTTTGGTAAGGTAGGTTCAATAAACTATTGAAAACCAAGATAATAAACAGTGATTTTATTTTTGTCTTTACTAAGCCCAAGAGGTAGGCTGTTTAGAATTTCAAAAAAAACCGATCCTGCTGGTAGAAGCCTAGCAAGAACAGAGGGATTTATGCCCGATCACAGCCAAAGAATTTTCTAGGGAAAAGAAATGGGGGGTAGAAACCGATTTTGGGGAATTCGGGCAAGGCAACATAGTGGCAACTTGGTGTTGATTGCTCTTTGTGCCAATATGCAGGCACATGAAGCGATGAGTTTACGGCCTTGTGTTCATGTCTTGTCTGCAATTGGCTTTTGGCGCTGGGAAATGTAGCAGCGGGTGATTTGATCCGACGCCTCTGGTGCGCGGGTGCGCATTGCGCTAAGGCCCTTGTCTCTTTTCTTTTCGACAAACAAAAATACTAGACTTTCAAAAGGGCTCGGCAAAGGTCTATCCTCAAATGGAAGTAGTTTCGGGGATAATATTTTATAACTAATTGATTATTGAATAGTTAACATATTTTGAAATCCAAAATCATCCTCCGTCGTATATGTGTGGGAAACTATCGGATGTGTCGCCAAAAGTGGTGCAGCATATATTGATTAAAAATTTGGTAAGTAGGGGGTGACCTTTATTGATTTCTGCAAAATTTTGTGTAGGATTGTGTTATAGTATTTTAACACTCAACCTGCACCCTATGAAATTACTTTACCGCATCCTGCTATGCAGCTTGCTTGCCTTTGCAGTGCTAAATGCGAAGGTGGGTATTGGGCAAGCCCACCTCAAATTCCAACACCTCACCGTTGACAATGGCCTATCCAATAATGTCGTTACTTCCATTCTGCAAGACAGGTTGGGTTTTATGTGGATAGGAACAGAAGATGGATTGAACCGCTATGACGGCAAAAATATTGTCATTTTTAAGCATACTCCCACAGATTCCAGTTCTTTAGCAGACAACCTGATAGGGGAAATGGTAGAAGATGGCGAAGGCAACTTATGGATAGGCACCATAAAGGCATTGCACCGCTACAATCCGCGCTCGGGCAAGTTCAAGCGCTACCACAGAAACCTCAAAGATTCGAGTAGCTACCAAGGATCTGATTGGGACAAGCAACTCCGTATCGCTTTTAATAAAAAAGAAGTGTGGTTAAAGGCACATCATCCGGACAGTAAAGGAATATGCTACCAACGCTACAATCCCCAAACGGATAAATTTGAAAGGTATGTTTGTCCTTTGAGCGAAGCACAGCAAAAAGTCGTTATGCCACATGGGCTTTTTGAGTACCAAGGGGAATTGTATGGTGTTGGTGGTTTTTTCCGCTTTGATCGGGCGCAAAACAAATTTATTGCTATCCATCAAAATCAAACACCGCCCATCAAGATGGATCATCAGGCTTTCGCCCTGGATGGGAAAGGAAAGGTGTGGTTTGTGGGGAAATACGGAACAATGGTATATGATTTAAAAAGCCAGCAATACATACAGACTTGGGCAGACAACAGAAGCATAAACGGGGCAATGAATTATTGCCTTGATGTTACCACTTACCAAGTTTTTTTTAGCCCTACCACCAATACCCTTTGGGCGGCGACCTTCGAGGGATTGGCCCAGATGAATCTCCAGACTGGGGGGTTAATCATTATTTAACCAATTATTTTGACAAGGGTAGTTTACCAGCCAGAATAACTACTACTGTTACCGAAGACCGAAATCACAACCTTTGGGTGGGGACTACGGGCGGGGTGAGCTATGTTTCTCTGCGACCCACTAAATTTTACCATGAGTATCCTCGCTATTCAGAAAAGGAGGCCATGCTTTCTGATCCCAATGTTTATGACTTTGACGAAGATGAGGAAAGAAATATTTGGATAGCGACCTCCAATGGCTTAAACCAATGGGATAGAAAGCGATATACTGTTTATAAGCAAGATATAGAAGTAGGAAAAAAATTAAAAAGAAGCAGAGTAAATCACTTCACCAGTATTATCCATGAGCTGGACGGCAAAAAAATCTATTTGGGCACTTAGGGAGCAGGCTTGCACACTTTTGACCTCGATAAAAAGAAATTTGGCCATCACTCCTTAGAAAACTCAAATATCCCAAAAATCAAAGAGTACTTCACTGATTGTGGCTTCGGTTATATTAGCGAAGTTATTTTAGATAATGATCAACTTTGGCTAGCGGAATGGGGCTGTGTCTATGGACTCAATCAATGGGACAAAACAAGCAAGCGATTTACCTCCTACGATGGTAGAGCGTTACCCCCTGTTACGCTTGCCGATAGTCGTCTTATCGCCCTTCTTCCCCTACCCAATGATAAAATATTGGTAGGCTCTATGAGTGGCGGTTTATATGTTTTTGATCAAAAAGCGCAGCGTTACCACAAGCGCACTTTTACCCACAATGCCTCAAACAAAACAAGTATCTCGGCAGATAATATTCTGGATATTTACCAAAGCAAAGCGGGGCAGATTTGGGTGGGCACGGCGAACGGCTTGAACCTCATGCGGGCAGACAGCACCTTTGTCCGTTTTACCAAAGAAGACGGCTTGCCCAGCGACTATATCTGCGGCTTATCAGAAGACAGCAAGGGGAATTTGTGGATTTCTACCACCGGAGGCATCAGCAAGATGGACATCAAAACCAAGCAGTTCGCCAATTTTAATGAGGCTGATGGGCTGCAGGGCAACAATTTTAACGAGGGGGCAGTATTTAAAAGCAGTACCGGTGAGCTATTTTTTGGCGGCACCAATGGCTTTAGCTATTTCCACCCCGATAGCGTGGAGGTACGGAAAAATACGATAGCTCCTCAAGTGGTTTTCACTGATTTTAAGGTACTTGGAAAAAAATACCTGACAGATACACTCATTTCTTACAAAAAAACTATTGCACTGCAAAGCGATGAGAATAGTTTTGAAATCTCATTTGCTGCCCTAGATTTGACTGCCCCTACTAAAAATCAGTACCAATATCGCTTCATAAAAACAGACAATTACTGGTTTAACTTGACGAACAACCAAACAAGCAAAAAAGCAGTTTGGCAAGATTTGGGCAACCAAACTACACTCAATTTTCCTAAAACCGATTATGGGAACTACACATTAGAAATCAGAGGGAGCAACAATGACGGAGTTTGGAACACCGAAGCGAAAAATGCAGTACTTTATATTGAAATAGCTTCCCTTTTTTACCAGACAAAAACATTTGTACTGTTTACTATTGTGGTTTCTATTATTTTAGCCTGCTGGCGTTATAAATACAATACATTGGAATACCAAAACCTAGTGCTGACTCAAAAAGTAAAAGAGCGTACTGCGGACTTAGAACAACAAGCCGAACAACTCACGGAAGCCAACAACAGCAAAGATAAATTATTTGCTATTTTGGGGCATGATCTGCGCAGCCCAATTGCTTCCTTGGAAGGTTTTTTGAATTTGATGCAAATAGGGGTGATTTCAACCGACGAATTTCAAACGCACCTTCCTGTATTTTACAGCAATGTCAAAAACGTGCAAAACACCCTTGACAACCTTTTGCAATGGTCCATTTCCCAAATAAATGGCATTAATGCACAACCTGTACAAATGAGCACACAACAAATAATAGGTGAAAACATCAATCTTTTTACCGCAGTTGCAAAAGCAAAAAATATTACATTTATCGCGAATGTACCGGAGGACGTATTTGTGTGGGCAGATGAAAACCATTTCCGTTTGTTGTTGCGAAACCTGATCAACAATGCCATCAAATTTACGCCCGAGGGCGGGCAAATCAAAGTGGCCATACAACAAAGACTGGCCAACCTAGAGATCAGCATTACCGATAATGGGGTGGGCATGACCAAAGAACAAACCGCCAAATTGTTCCAGAAGAACCAAAATATGACCACTCAGGGCACAAGTGGCGAAAAAGGCACTGGTTTGGGCCTACAGCTTTGTCAGGAAATTGTGGCAAAAAATGGCGGGGCAATCTGGGTAAACAGTACAAAAGGCGAAGGGAGCACCTTTACTTTTTCATTGCCAATGGTATAGGGCGACCGCACCAAATTTTTTTATTTGAAGAGCTGTTTTAAGTACAGGTTATTTCTGTGGGCTTTCTTTCTTTTTCTTCGCAGGCTCATTTTACCAGAGTCTTTTTTGAGCAAATATAAAGCCCATTTTCGGATAATATGCAGGTTAACAATGGCATTTTCAGCCCTGATGACCGAGTCATCTTCTTTGAAAGTAACATCCAACTGCCACAGGGCCGCCTGCCGGTGCAAGCCGTTTTCTATCGCCCAGTGATTGCGAATATATTGTCCCATTTTTTCGGGACCAATACCACTTAAACTGCTGATATAGAAGTGCCCACCATTTTGTTCTTTGCCCTTTCGACAGACTTTGCGCTCAACCACCGCAATGCTCTTCAAACCCGCCCAATCTTCTTTTGCACCAATAAAAGACAAGTTTTCCAAAAGATATACCTTTCTTCGGCTATGTTGGCCATGTCCTTTCTGGGTCCTATGCGTATCCAAACTCTTCCTTTGTACCGTACTGGTGGCTGGAAACTTGGTGTTACTTCGGCTACTGCCACAAAGCCATCGGAGTATTCAAACCCAGCAACCGAAATGACAGGCGGCGGCACTATTCTACCATCTGTTCTAAATGCCATCAGGGTTTGTAGTATCTGTTCGCTGTTTTCTAAGCCACTACGACTACCATCACCATTTACACCCACAATTAAATAGCCCTGCTTTTGATGGTTAGGGAAATCATTGGCGAAGGCACACAATGCTTCCCCAAACTTATCGGTATTGGCAACCGATTTGGTTTTCTCTACCCGGTCTTGCTCTATTTCTGTAATGAGTACGTCTAATTCTTCTTTGGTAATCATACGGCAAATTTATTTCGTTGTGAGGTAAAAAATATGTTAGCACAAAAATGACAATTAAGTGTAACAACTTTGTGTCATGTGCGAAATAGCAACCAAAGCGGGCTGCCCCCATTGTTACAGTCCAAAAGTAATCAAAAATGCTACCAAGGCGGGTGGGCCGCAGCGCTTTTTATGCAAATCGTGCCGAAAACAGATCATTGGTATTTATCACAACAAAAGGGCACACCTACCTGTTAAGTACTTGATAACGAGTATATTGACAAGAAATTGTGGCGTACGAGGCAGGGATCAACAAGACTAATGCCGCCTGCTGTGGGCATATTTGACAATAGCTACCAAAAATACACCACCCATAATATTGCCCAACGTAGCCAGTACCTGAAACTTGAGAAACTGAAGCCAGGTTATGTGATTGGCTTCTGCAAAAAATGCCATAAACACTTCTATGGAACCCACTATACAATGGTGCAGCCCGGCAATGCTTATTAAAAAGGTTACCAAAAATATCATCACTATCCGGCTAAAAGTATCTTGTGCCGAACTCAGCAGCCACGAAAGCATGCCCATCAGCCAACCGGCCATAATGCCACTGATCAGCGTAGCGCCTACACTGTATTTGAGCATCTTATCCGAAACAAAATAAAAAAAATCTTTTCCAATCAGGTGCATTTCCGCGTTAAAAACCAATGAAATGCTGCCAAAAATATACCCGCCTACCAAGTTGCCCACATAGACAATGAGCCAAAGTTTGGCTAAACTACCTAATGTTGCCTGTCCGTTCAACACGGGTAGGGTGGCCAGCGTAGTATGCTCGGTAAACAATTCAGACCTACCGGTAATGACAAAAATATACCCAATCGGGTAAACCAATGCCATCATAACGGCTAATTGACCGTAAGTTGACTCATTTTTGAAAAGCGTGTAGATGATTCCGATGATTAAAATGCTGAATCCCACTTCCAAACCTGCCGACAAAGAAGACAGAAAGACCCCCAAACTCGACCGGTTGTGTTCCTTCAAACCGGTTTCGATTTGTTCTTTCATGATTTCGTAGGCCTCTTTGGGTTTTTCTTCGGGGTTAGTTTGAGGTGAGTTAGCCATGGATGGATACCGATTTAGAGGTTAGCAATCAGCCTAATTTATACTTTAAATGAGGCGTAAATTAATTCTTTGTTCACGTTAATAAAAAATCTTAATGTTAAAAATATATTTTTTTGCTCCCGCTGATTCTTTTTTATGATGTAAAGATTAACTAATTGACATGTATTTGCACCAACAACGAAGGATGAGTATTGGTAAAGGAAAACCTTTTAAACTGAGAAGTAGATGCTGAAAATGGAACCAGTGCTAAACGATTCTTTATGCAAAGCAACTGCCACTACTGTCATCAGCTACTATTTTTGTAGTGTCAATTTTTAAAAATACTCTCGTTTCAACAAAAAGTAAACGGTCTTTGATTTGTTTTGCAAAATTAGCTGAACTGCCAAAGCTGCCTGCCGCCGTTGAGTCTTCAATGCTTGACTTGGCATAAATTTGTCCCTTAAGCGTGTAATCAATATTCAAATCTTTCTTTGTCTGTCCCAAAACAGGTAGACAGAAAATTACTAATGCCAATACCATGATGTTATGTTTCATAATCGACATCGTTTTACATTACCGCTAAAATCCATACAAACGCAATCGTTGCATTTATTTTTAAAAATACACCGCTATCCCTCAAAAATTGGAATGAACGGCGGTTGCTATTTCGTTTAACCCCACTACGGTGGTGGATATTTGCTGAAGCACTTGACTATCCATGTATCAACTTACTAATATTTGTTGCTTGAAATGGTTGGTAAATAACGCTTTCACCCCAAACATTATCCAGTTCACTTTATTCAAAGCGCAGACTTTCAATCGGGTCGAGCTTGGCAGCTTTGGCGGCTGGGTAATAGCCCGAGATCACCCCCACGGCCACGCACACGACGACCGAGGCGGACATCCAGAGCCAGGGAACGATAAATCCCCCCGGATTGATGAGCGTGGACACGATATTGCCAATGAGAATGCCCAAAACCACGCCGATCGCCCCGCCGATCTGGCAGATGACGATGGCCTCGATCAAGAACTGTTGGCGGATCAGCGCTGGAGTGGCCCCCAATGCCTTGCGAACTCCGATCTCCCGGGTGCGCTCGGTCACGGATACCATCATAATGTTCATCAGGCCGACGGACGCGCCCAATAAAGTGATAAACCCAATGCCGATGCCACCCAAACGCAAGTAGCCGCTGGTTTCTTCTACGGCAGCCGCCACCGATTCGCTCCGGGTAACTTCAAATGAATCGGGCTTGCCCAGTTGGTCGCGGCGGATCTTGCGCATCAGCCCAGTGGCTTCGCTCATGAGGTACTCAAATTTGGTGGGATCTTTGACCATGCAAGTCGTCGAGAAATAGAGCCGGCGGCCAGCTCCGAGGATCACGGCGTTGTTAAGCGGTACAATCACTTGGCGGTTGGCTCCACCACCGGCCCCAAAACCAGATTTATCTTTTATCACCCCGATCACCTTGTAACGGTTGCCGAGTACGTTGATGTCTTTGTTGACGGGTTCCCCCTTGTCAAATAGTTTATCGGCCACTTCGCTGCCAATAATGGCCACCGGAGTGCCTGAGCGCAATTCGATGCTGGAAAAATTGCGGCCCTTTTCCAGTTCTGTGCCCTTGGAAATCAAGTAATTCTCATCGCCCCCAATGACTTGGGTGTTGGGATTGGTTTTTTTGGAAAGGTACTTTATCTCGGCAATCCCGGTAATGTTGGTCGAGATGGCAATGTCTGCATTGCCCCCAAATTTGTCCTTGAACTCGCGGATTTCGTCATACACGATCGGAACTTTGGTGAGCCGATCCACCATGCCCCCGCGCTGGCTGCGCCGGGTTTGGGAACGGTCGCCCACATCGAAGCTGCTGCCGCCCAGATCGGATAAACCTGAGGTGATTGACGAAGAGATGCCGTCAATGGCCGTCAGGATGCCTACCAGTGAGGTTATACCAATGGCGATGATGGCCGCAGTGAGAGAAGTCCTGAGCAGGTTGTCTTTGATGGCTTTGAATGCCTCTTTGACGTTTTCCGAAAAGTTCATGCGAAAAAATGATGAGTGAGCGTGGACTGGTTGGCCAGCCCATGAACAAATTTAGCCACTTTTAGCCGTAAAGCAATGGCGGTTAGTCCTCATCTTCGTCAAAATGCTCCAAATCGGCTTCGGCCACCTTGAACTTGTTGGCGTTGCGCAAAATGATGCGGATGCACTTGCCCGTCAGGATGGAATCTTCCAGCGCGTTGTGGGCTTCCTCGGCCCGCGACAACCCGAAGAACTCGGCAATGGCCCCCAGCCCCAGCGACTTGGGCGTACCGATTTTGTTGGCCCGCAAGATCCGAAAGTAAAAATTGGCCAGCACAAAAAGATCGAGCACCCGGTGCGAATATTCCCAGCTTACTTTGGCTTCGCGGTAGGCATAGCGCATAAAATTGACATCGGTGGTCACATTCTGGCCACACACCACAATGTTGCGCAGTTCTTCGCGCTGTTTGCGAAAGCTGCCCACTTGCGCCAAAAGCCACGCTTCAAAATCCTCGATCACTTCATAAATCATGGGGGCATCTTCCAGATCGGCCAAGGTCAGTTCATGGATCTTGCTCGCCGGAATAGAAAAACGATCGGGGAATTGGGGATAGACATTGCTCAGGTAGGTGTCTAGCTGCTCCCACTTGTCGTTGTAGAGCACGGCCCCCAACTGGATGATTTCGTGGTAGCCAGGTTCGAGGCCAGTGGTTTCAACATCATAAACGAGATACGGCATACATTCAAAATTGAATTGGGGGAAAAGGAGCTTAAATGTAGGCAGAAAACCAAGATTGTGTGGGCAGCCCTTCATATTGACCCAAATTTGTCTACTTTTGGCAAAGTAAGACAAATGCTAAAATTTGTAAAAACTTTTTGGCTTTCAACTCGTAAGCATCATGGAAGTATCAATCAGCGAGGAAGGCAATCATTCCATTATCTCCCTTAGTGGGGATTTGGACGCAAGTTCCTCCATCAGTTTGGACAATGCGTTCACGAGCGTATTGTCCAGCCAGCGGTCAGTTATATTCGTGGATTGCACTAAACTGGACTACATCTCTTCACCCGGGATCGGGGTTTTTATTTCTCGGTTGGGCGATTGTGAGCGGCAGGGTATCCGGCTGGGCCTTTTTGGGGTCAGCGATAAAATTCTCAAAGTATTTAAAATATTGGGCCTTGATCAACTCATCATCATCGGCAAAACCAAGCAAGAAGCGGAACTCAACATCAATGCAACACAGCCTTCGGATCGGATGTAGCAACGTTAACCTCAAAGAGGTGCGGACGTTTGTGGAAAATACACTTGGTGCCTATCGGGTGCCCAGCGATGAAACCGATTGGGTGGTGCTGGCCATTGACGAACTGTGCGCCAACCTGATTGCCCACGCCCACGGCTGGGATCCCAGCCACCAGATTGAGGTGTGCATTGTCAATGAAGCCTCGGTCATTTCCTTCCAAGTCCGGGATCCTGCGCCGGACGGGTTCAATTTATTGGACTATAAACTCCCCGAAGTTCAACAAATAGTCAGTGAAAAGCGCAATGGGGGCCTGGGCCTGATCTTGTTGCGGCGGATCATGGACGAGATCCGGGCCGAACGCCACAATGGTGAACTGGTGTACTGGATGCGGAAATATTCGGTGCGCGGTAGCCTCTAATGTTCCCCCCATTCCCCTCTGTACTTCTCCGTTTCCACCCAATCAATAGTCAGTGAAAAGCGCAATGGGGGCCTGGGCCTGATCTTGTT
Source organism: Cytophagales bacterium (assembly GCA_038209965.1). Classification (GTDB taxonomy): domain Bacteria; phylum Bacteroidota; class Bacteroidia; order Cytophagales; family Thermoflexibacteraceae; genus JALONO01. The sequence continues at coordinate 15,677 of JBBQXF010000055.1, forward strand.
GCGGCGGATTATGGACGAGATCCGCACCGAACGCCACAATGGTGAACTGGTGTATTGGATGCGAAAATATTCAGTGTGCGGTGGCCTGTAACGTTCCCCCCATTCCCTTCTGTGCTTTTCTGTTCGCCTCCCGCGATCCCTTAGCCGATTGCCTTATTTCTGGTTTGAAACTCATTTTAGGTGAATATTACGTCTGTAATGTTTGCTGTTTTAAATGTCCGTGAAGTGATTTGCCAAATGCTTTGAACGGCTTTCGCTGGCCCTTCTCCGCTGTTTTCTCCCCATAAATAACGATTTATTGACCGTATTGGCCAATAGTTGCGGTAAAAATCCCCAATCCTTACAGCCCTTGGTGCGCTTGGTTATTAAAGAAGCATAGTTTGTGCATTGTTGATAATAAATATCATTATCCCGATGCGAACACTGTTACTTGCTTACTCACCGCGATCAATGGCCAAGGTGGCTTTAATGGTCTATTTGCTCCTGCCTGCCATCGGGTTGGCCGAGGGCACCCCTCAGATGCGCCCAGCTTACGCTGACGGTGGGTTTTTAATGTTGCTCCGCGACGACCCTACCTCGAACAATTTTGCCGCTTATGGCGCATCACCCCAACGAAGGATGAATTTTCGGGTCAACAATGTTGCCGAGCGCGTATACATCGGTTTTGGCCGGTACAAGACCGTGAACATGGGCAGTGATGCCAATATTAGTGGGCCTAATGAAACCTTGCCCGTTTCGGTAACTCGTGAATTGCGCTTTCGGATAGTGGATCCGTTGGGGGCAATAGTGCTGGCCGAGCAAAGAGTGCCGACCAGTGGCCTTGGTTTTATCGGGGACGAAAGCAATGCCGCCTACAACCGGAATGTGGCGGGCCCGGCCCAGTTGGTGGACACAATTGGTTATAATGCCCTCGTTTTTGTGCCTCTACTCACCGGTGATTACCGGATTGAGTTTGAGACCTACGATATTTCGGTGAGCCCTGCCGTGGTTACCGCTGACCGCAAGGCACTCTTGCAATTGTTTGATTTAACGGTGGCCAGTGCGGTCGGGCGTTACACGGTCACTACCAGTGATGCCACCACTGGCCAAGTGACCGCCGTGGCTGACGCTGGAACTGGGGGGGCTGCCATTGCTGGACGTTTGTGGTCGCAGGCGTGGGGCCTTAACACAGGTAGCGGCGGGCAAGCCTACAATGGCCGGGCTTATCCCTACTCAACTGATGGCGTGGTGACCGAAATCAACTTTAACGGCATGCGACCGTTTGGATTTATTATCAGTTGCAACCGGGAGGGGATCAATACATTGCCCATTGCCCCTTCCGCCAATTTTGTGACCAATCGCCGGTCGGTACCGCGCATACCGCTCATGCCCCCAGCACCCCTGCATGGTCCGCTATACCCCATTTTTTTGCAGAACCCCGATCCACTTGTGTTCCCCTCGGGCACAGTGGGGTGCTTGAGCGCAGCCAATGTACGTCAGTGCAACCAAGGTTCGGCCTATTGTATCAATGTGACGGCCCAGGCCGATGGTGAGGTAGAGGTAGTTATTGATCTGAATGGTAATGGGGTTTTTGATCCGGCCACCGTCGATGTGCGGCTGACCGCGATTTTCAGCGTGCCGGGCGCGCCAACCACCCAATGTGTGCCTTGGAATGGCTTGAATGGCTTGGGCCAATCGATACCGGATGGTTCGTTGTCCATTGTCGTCAATTTTCAAGCGGGCCGCACCAACCTGCCACTGTACGATGTTGAAAATAACGCTAATGGTTTTTTGGTGCGTTTGGTGCGTCCACTGACCAATGCCTGTGGTGTGGCGGTGACCCCACCGCGTCTGTACTGGGATGATACGAACGTGGTGGCTGGAACTCCTATTGATGGCCTGACCAATTTTGCCGGGTGCAATGCGGCACCCGCGCCGCCAGCTTTCCCCGCACCTATCCCTGCGGGCACGGTGGGCTGCCACCGCTGGACTGGTCGGGGCAACGTTGGTAGCGAAGAAACCGTGAATACTTGGTGGTTTGTGGCCGAAGCGCGCCTGACCATTCCGTTTTTCAATGACAACTCCCTCTTTGACATCGGGGCACTGTTTCCGGGCAGCGATCCCTGCACCTTTGTAAATGGGGAAAACGTGGAGATGGATGTATTTTTCAGCGATGGCAAGTATGATGTAACCGATTTGCGGTTCACCATTGTGCCCACCGCCCCTGGCTATTCTTTTGCCAACCCCACCACTGGTAATGTCGTGGTCATTGATGCAGCCGCTAATGCCACTAATGGCCCCGTGCTTATCAGCAGCACCCTCATTGGGGGAGTGCCGGCCAAGCGGAGGTTGCGCCTGCGCTATCGGGTGGTGGCCCCCGGCGCAGTCAATGATCTGGGCTATCAACTTACTATCTCCACCAATGCTTGCGGTAGTGCGCAAACCAGCCAAGCCAGTGTGCTGTGCAGCGTGCTGCTGCCCATTGAGTTGGTCGGTTTTGGCGGCCGGAGCACCGAGCCCTTGGCCAATCTCTTGCAGTGGCAAACGGCTTCTGAGCACAACAACCGGGGTTTTTGGGTGCAGCGGAGCATGGATGGACAGCGTTTTACCGATGTGGCTTTCGTAGCGGGCGCGGGCAACAACCAAGGATTGCTCCACTACCAGTTCACCGATGAGTTGACCGAGCCGTTCACCTATTATTATCGCTTGCGCCAAGAGGATTTTGATGGCCAAACCAGTTATTCCAAAGTGATCATCATTTCCTCCGGTGTGCCCAGTGAGCCGATGGTCGTGCATTTTGACCGCGAAACGGGACAATTGGGCATAAAGTCCCAGTTTAGGACAAGTGGCCAATTGACCATTCAAGTGTATACGCTGCTTGGCGTGGTGGTGGGCCGGCACGTGGCCCAAATGCCGGCCGGTGCGCAATACTTGTCCACTCCGTTTTCCTTGGCCCCCGGGGCCTACATTGTTGAGGTAAGGCGGGCAACTGGCGAAGTCCAGCGACAGAAAGTGGTCTATTAGTCCTACGATATTGCTTGGCAAACCCACCAATAAAAACCGCCCGATAAATTGGAGCGGTTTTTATTGTTATTGGGTATACACCGATCAAGGCTATCCTTTCGTTCTGGACACGCCTTTACTTTGCGGCGGCAGCAAACATTGTTTTGCTACAATCCGTCTTATTGGTAGTACTCTGCCAAAATAGCGAGGTGGTTGCGTTGGGAGAAATAGCTTTTAACGGCTTTTCTTATTTTTTATCTGCGCACCACCAGTACACAAAAAGTAAGGCAAAAAATCCTTATTTAAAATTAGTCTAAATAAGTTTTTGATAATAAGTTTGTGCTCCCCAATTCTAACCAGTATGAAAACGGTCTGTTTTTTTACCATCTTTTTAGGATTTCAGTTTTCGGCCTTGGCCCAGTTTCAGAAACCGTTGGACAGTTTAAAAGCCAAGAACCTAGATGAAGTAGTGGTGACAGCCACCCGGACCGAGCGGCAGGTAAGCACTTTGCCGTTGCCGGTAACTGTGGTGGGGCAGTTGCAGATCCGCAACATGGGTTCACTGCGGCTCAATGACGTACTGGCCGAACAGACGGGCTTGGTAGTGGTGCCCCAAGTGAACGGATTTGGGAACGGGATTCAAGTGCAAGGTTTTAATCCCGACTATACCCTGATCTTGGTGGATGGCGAGCCGCTGGTGGGCCGCTCGGCGGGCGTGCTCGAGCTCACCCGCTTGGCAGTGGGCAACATCAAGAAAATTGAAATTGTCAAGGGGCCTTCTTCCAGCATCTACGGCTCCGAGGCTTTGGCCGGCGTGATCAACATCATCACCCAAAACCCGGAAGGTTTCCGGGGCTCACTCCAAAGCCGCTATGGAACCAACCAAACGCTCGATCTGTCGGGTGATTTCAACTTAAAAAAAGAGAAACTGGGCCTCTATCTTTTTGCCAACCGGTATCAAACTGGCGGCTACGATCTCACCCCCAATACTTTTGGCAATACTGTTGACCCGTTCAACAATTATACCCTGAACAGCAAACTTACCTACGATATTTCGGCCAAGGCCCGCTTCACCATTTCGGGGCGATATTTTGCCGAGCAACAGACCAACAGCTATGATGCGGGCATTACGGGCAGCCCGACCCCGGTCGTGGGTCGCGGGCAAGTGAGCGACTGGAACCTGAACCCCGTGCTGTCGTACCGCTTTTCGCCCAAATTGAAACTGACCACCCGCTATTATGCCACGCACTATGGCGCATCTTCCAAATGGCAATATGCCACCGATGGCCGGCCGTATGATTCCACTACCTTTCGGCAAACGTTCAACCGCCCCGAAGCAGTGCTTGAATATTACATCAATGACAAAAACATCATAACGCTTGGGGCCGGCCACATCAATGAGTCGGTGGAAGCCTCCCGCTACACGGAACGCAAGTCATTTGCATCCAATTACGTCTTTTTCCAGTACGAATGGCAAGCTTTGAAACGATTGAACCTGATTGCGGGTGGGCGCTACGATGCCCACTCGCAATACCAATCGCAATTTAGTCCCAAGCTCTCCACCCAGTATGACCTGACCAAATGGCTGGCCTTGCGCGGATCGCTGGGAGTGGGCTTCAAAGCCCCGGATTTTCGCCAGTTGTACCTCAATTTCAACAATGCAGTAGCGGGTTACACCGTTTACGGTTCGCAGGAAATCTCGGCCAATATCGAGCGGTTGCAGCGGGAGGGCCAGATTTTGCAGTTGCTATTTCCCATTTCAGCCTTTGGCGACCTGCGCGCCGAAAGTTCAGTGGCCTATAATTTCGGGATCAAGCTGACCCCGCGCGAAAACCTCCGGGCCAGCGTCAACGTTTTCCACAATGAAGTACGCGACTTGATCGAGTTCCAGCCCGTGGCCATGCGCCGGAATGGGCAATTGGTGTATAGCTATTTCAATCTCAATCAAGTGTTTACCCAAGGCGTTGAAGTAGAAGGCAGTTGGGCTTTTCAGCGGCATTTCACCCTCTCGGGCGGGTACCAATTCTTGCTGGCCAAGGATCGGGCCGCGATCAACAACATTCGGGCCGGCAATGTGTTTGCTCGGGATCCCAACACCTTGGTCACTCAAAGGGTTCAATTGGCCGATTACGGTGGTTTGTTCAATCGATCCAAGCACACGGCAAACCTCAAACTGTTTTACGAAAATCCTGACAAGGGCATTTCGGCCAGCCTCCGGGGCATCTACCGGGGCCGGTTTGGCTTCGCCGACCTCAACGGCAACCAAATCCTGGATGCCGACAGTGAATATGTCAAAGGATTTGTTACTTGGAACGTTTCATTGGCCAAAACTTTTAGTCACTTGATCCGGGTGCAAGTTGGGGTTGACAACTTGTTGGGCTACACCGATGCCGCCCACATTCCCAATTTGCCGGGTCGCTTGGTCTGGGGCAGCGTAGCGCTCACCCTGGGCGAAAAACCTTGATCCAGCGTCCCTCACGGGATGCCCTCAAGTTGAATATTTAGTCGTTTTTTTTACTCAAATGTTTATTATCATGTTCAATAAATTTCTTTCATTCAACTATTTAATGGTGTTGCTCTTGGCTTTGGCCGCTTGCAAAACAACCAGTAATCCCGAACCGGTCGTATTACAGGCCACCATCATCCGCGATCTGGCCGCCGACCCGACGACCATCGATCCAGCGACCGGGCCCCGGCCGGGTACGGGCAAGTTCACGTTCTTCAACTTGCGCACGGGCCTAGTAGTGCCCAACACCGATTCATTGACCACCAACTGGGATCTCGGTTTCCGGGGCACGACCATCATTGTCAACGGTGGGACTGGCCGGCGCGGCAATGCGGGGGTGATCGTCCGCCAGGGCCTCTTCGATGAGGTACTGGAAGCGCCCGAGAGCGGTTTTGCCCAAGACAATCCCCCCACTGGTTTTGCGATCCCCAATACGGCGGGCAATGGCTGGTACAACTACGATGCCCCCCGCAACCTGATCACGCCGATTGCGGGCCGGGTGTTCATCATTCGCACGGCGGACAGCCGCTTTGCCAAATTGGAGATTTTGAGCTATTACCGGGGTGCGCCTGCCGTGCTGGATGCCAACAGTGCCAGCCGGTTTTTCACTTTCCGTTATGTGTTTCAGGCCGATGGCAGCCGGATCGTCAGTTCCAAATAGGTTTTTGGATCTCAACTTAGGAGCCTCCCGAAGAGAAATTTTCGGGAGGCTTTTTTTGCGATTGGGGCCGCCGAACTGGCGGTGATCGCGCCCCGGCAAAATTGACTTTATGATCAAAAAAAGTAAATAATTGCCAATCAAAGAAATAAATCCAGTTGATCCCAAACCACTGAACGCTCGGCCTGGCCCTTATTTTTTGTTCAATAACCAAGCTCCCTGGCCCTCGGCGGCCAGAATGCCCGCTTGAGCCGAGGCCAGCAGGGTGTCATTGCTCAGCAACTGGCAGGCAATGGTTTGCAAGACCGCAAAATCGCCCGTGCGGCGGATAATGAGTGCATTATCGGCAGGTTCAAAAATAAACCCAAATGGTTCGGCTTGGCGATACGCAAAAACTTTTGGCCCCTTTATCCTTTCGGGCGAAACTTGCAAAAGATTGCCCGATTTGGGGATCGTGGCCCACGCTGTTTGCAGGTGGTGGCCATTGGCAGTGGTCGCCCGCCAAGTCACCAAAGCCACGGGGCCATTGGTCAACAGGGAATGGATGGGGTAGGGGCTGCGCAAGCTGGAGATATTTTTGCCCGAATGATAAAATAGATAAGATTGCCCGCCGGCTTGTTGCCACAGTGCCCCGTGGGGATAGGCCGCCCCGAAGGTAAGGCCCTTGTCAAAAACATTTACCTGTTCCACCCGGATATACGTTTGGTTGATTTCGTCAAGGTGGGCGTATTTGAGCAGCGAGTCCTCCACAATCACCAAGATGTTCTTGAATTGGGCGCACCGGGCATTGGGCCCCACGCGCAAATTATCTAGGCGAATAAATTGTTGATGATCAGCCTGATAAGCAAATATTTCGTGGCCCCGGCGAAGTATGGTACGCAGCTCACCAATAGATACATCGTCCCAATCGGTGGCCGCAAATTCGTGGAGTAGCTTCACGTGGCCGGGCTGGCCCACGTCATATACATAGAAAGCGCGGTTGGATTTGAGGAGCAATCGCGGGCCGGCCACTACCAAATCCAGCAAGGTTTCTCCCGGTTGGGCCGCCCAAAATTGTTTGGTGATCAACTCGCCCGGCACAGTAACTATGTTGGTCGGGGTAGGGGAGGGGCTGGCCTGCACCCGATCCAAGGCCAATAGTTGGCGTTGGCCGCCCATAAAAAGATCCGTGAACTGGTTGATCAGCAATGGGTCGGTCACCGGCACGTAGCATTTGGGCGCAATCAAGTGCGCATCGGGCGCAAATATCGGCAACCGGTGGATCATCCGATCGGCCAAACCTTGGTGCTGCGGGTGAGTGCCCTTGAACGGGTGCACGAAAGTCAATAAGTTGAACACCAGCACGGCAAAGGCGAAATAATCGCTGGCCGGGGAAATTGGTCCCGGATACAGCTCATCGCGGATCTCGTCCAGCAGCGTGCCCGAGTGCGGGGTGGCTGGGGTGCCATACGCATCCACATCGATCAGTTTTAGGTGGCCGGATAAATCGAACTGCACATTGAGTCCGCTCAGATCGCCAATGAGGATGGCCGATTGGTGGGCCAATTGGATGGCCTCGCGCAATTGATGGATGAGCGGTAACTTAAAAGCTTCATCCAATCGTTTTTTTTGACAAAACTGAACACTGAACAGGTTGGAAATCGGCCAATATGCCTTGGGCAATTCGGCCATGACAAATCCAATGATCCGCCCATCGGCCCAGATCAGTTCTTCGGGCCGAACAAACACCCGATCGGGCAGGAATTGCAATGCCAGCAACTTTTCGGGGGAAAGGGCCTTGGCTGGGTCATGGTAAACCTTGGCCACTTTCCCGGGCAGTTCCGGCAAGGCCAAGATGCGCCCTTCGCCACCCCGGTTGATTTCCAAGGCCGGATCCAATCGCAGCGACTTCCCCGAGGTAGTGACAAATGTTGGTGCCAATAATTTGCGACTAGGATAAAGTAATGGAATTGGGTAACTGGGTTTAGTTGATTGATTTTCAGTTATTTGTATTTCCAGTTAGTGGACAATCAATTTTAGTTGGGTAAAGACCTGGTCGAACCAAGATTGATTGGCCACGCAAAATAGGGAAAATCGCGAAAGCACGGCCAATGTAAGCCAAGATTGTTCCGTTGATGGGAAAGTTGGGTGAAGGGAGGGTCAGCCAAATGCGGAAAACATTTGAACGGTTTTTGACCAGTGCACAGTGGTTCTTCGGAACTGAATTGGTTATCTTTCAGCCATGAAACACCTAGCGGCTCATCTTTGGTTCTTGTTGCTCATTTCACTCACACACGCCCAATCCAAACCTGGTCAGTGGATCACCCACCAGGGCGACGTGGCCAAGCCCAACCAATGGGTGGCCTACCGAAAATCTTTTCAATTTTCGGGCACTCAAACCAAGGTGACCGCCCGGATTGCGGCCGATTCGCGGTATTGGCTCTGGCTCAATGGCCGCTTGGTGGTATTTGAAGGCTCCCTCCGGCGCGGCCCAACCCCTACGGATACCTATTGCGATGAAGTGGATTTGACCCCCTATCTGCAAGCGGGGGAAAACACAGTGGCCGTTTTGCTCTGGTTTTGGGGCAAGGATGGATTTAACCACAAAAACAGTGGCAAGACGGGCTTGTTCATGGAAGTGAGCCAAGATGGCCAATTGTACATGGCCAGCGATGGCTCATGGAAGGCGTTGCTCCATCCCGCTTATGGCGAAACCGGGCCACCACACCCCAATTATCGCTTGCCCGAGGCCAACCTCCACTTTGATGCCCGCCTCGATCCGGGGGCTTGGCAGCAGCCCGGTTTTCGGGACACGGATTGGCCCGCCGCTTTGCCCGCTGGGGAACCCCCCGTGGCTCCTTGGCACCGACTGGTGAAGCGGCCCATTCCCCTGTGGAAAGATGTTGGTTTGCTCGCTTACGTGAATGACAAGGAATTGCCCAAAATGGGAATGGGCGACACGGTGGTGGCCCGATTGCCCAAAAACTTGACGGTAACGGCTTATTTGCAAGTGGAAGCCCCGGCGGGCGAAATCATCCACATCAGCACGGACAACTACCGGGGTGGGGGAGAGCCCAACCTCCGAACCGAGTACATCACGCGGGCCGGAGTGCAGGAATTTGAGAGCTATGCCGTGGTAAACGGCCACGCGATGCACTACGTAATCCCCAAGGGAGTAAAAATAATGGCGCTTAAATATCGGGAAACTCGCTATGCTGCCGAAGTGGTGGGTATATTTGAAAGCAATGAAATATTTTATCAACAATTGGCCGAAAAAGCCCTAAACACGCTGTCCCTCAATGTTCGCGATGTCATTTCTGATTGCCCCGATCGCGAACGGGCCCAGTGGTGGGGCGATGTTGTGATCAATTTGGGCGAGATCCTCTACTTTTGGGATGCCAACGGGCATTTGGCAGTGCGCAAAGCCATTTACAACCTGGTGGATTGGCAACGGCCCGATGGCGTGCTCTATTCACCCGTGCCGGCGGGGAATTGGGACAAGGAACTGCCCCAACAAATGCTGGCCAGCCTGAGCCAGTTTGGGATTTGGGAATATTACCGCCTCACCGGCGACTCGGCCACCTTGCGCCGCGCTTACCCGCACATCCAGCGCTACTTGGCCCTGTGGCAAACGGGGCCCGACGGCTTGGTGGTCCACCGGAAAGGTGGCTGGGACTGGGCCGACTGGGGCCGGGACATTGACGTGCCCGTGTTGGAAAATGCTTGGTATTACTCAGCCCTCCAAGCGGCGGCGCTCACCGCACTGGAACTGGGCGATTTGCCAGCTTCCCAGCAATATTATCGACAAGCCGGATCGCTGAAGCAACGCTATAACCAGCAATTTTGGCGCGGTAAAGCCTATGAAAGTGGCACCAACCAAGGCGTGATCGACGACCGGGGCAATGGGCTGGCCGCAGCCGTGGGCTTGGCCGATCCCGATAAATTTCCTGCCCTGCGGCAGTTGTTGGCCACCGAGTTTCATGCCAGCCCATACATGGAAAAATACATCTTGGAAGCTTTTCTCAAGATGCAGGATGCCAGTGGTGGTCTCGCCCGCCTCAAGCAGCGCTATGCAAAAATGGTGGCCAGCCCGCTCACCACCCTGTGGGAAGGCTGGGACATTGGCTCGGCCGAGTTTGGCGGGGGCACCATCAACCACGGCTGGACCGGCGGCCCGCTCACGCTCCTGAGCCAGTATGTGGCCGGGGTGTCGCCCCTGCAACCGGGCTACGTGGGTGTGCGGGTGCAACCACAGTTGGGCCAGCTCGTGCAGATAGCCGCCACCGTGCCCACGCCCCACGGACTGGTGCGGCTCCGGGCCAACCGGAGCAGCAATCTGAGAAACTTTCGCTTGGAACTGACCCTGCCCACCCAGCTAACCGTCAATTTAGTGGCTATTCCGTTGAACAATGCCCAAAAAATGGCAAAAATTGCGATCAATGGTCAAGTAGTTTGGGCCAGGGGAAAGCCCAATCCCAAGGTCAGCGAAAAAAGCTTGTTCAGCCCCCGGTTTGAAGACGGCTACGCTTGGTTTGAGCTGCCCGGCGGACAGTGGCTACTAGAAATCCGGGAGTGAGCGAAGGCCAATCGGTCGGCCAGTTTTGTCCATCAGCCGCTTTCGCCAAAAAAAATTGCTCCATCCTAGCTTCTCTAAGCCAATTTTCGTATACTTTGCCATAATATTGTCGATCGAAGCACATGAATATAAAACCAAAGATATTAATGCTGGGTTGGGAATTTCCACCCTTGGTCACTGGTGGGCTGGGGCGGGCCTGCGAGGGCTTGTTCCGGGCCTTGCAACCGTATGCCGATCTGACGGTGATCATCCCGCACAGCGATCCTACTTTTGTGGTTGATCAACTCAACTTATTGGGAATCAACCAGATTACCCCTGAGGACATACTGCTAGTGCGCCAGCAGGCCAGCCACTCCTATCAAGAACTAAAAGAAGTGGTCATGGTAGAGACCGATCTAAGCCCCTATCCGGTTCCCATCGTCAAGATAGTGAAGCAATTGGAAACCATTGAGGAGGCCCGCGCGCCCGAAGTATTGGATGCAAGGGCCATTCGTGACTTATATGGTGAAGCCGACAACTATGGCCCGCGCACGATGGAAAAAGTGGAAACCTACACCGAAATAGTGGCCAAATTGGCCAGTAATTACGATTTTGATCTCATCCACGCCCACGATTGGCTCACCATGCGGGCGGGCATGGCCGTCAAACAGTTGACTGGCAAGCCGTTGGTGGTCCATATCCACTCGCTAGAAACCGATCGCGTGGGGCCCGGTTATGGCCGTAAAGTGGACAATGAAATTTATAAATTGGAATTTGAGGGGATGCTCAACGCCGACCTGATCATACCAGTGAGCCATTACACCAAGTCCAAAATCTTGGAACATTATCCGGGAATTGCGGCCGATAAAATTTTTCCGGTTTACAACGCCATTGATGCGCCGGTTGGCTTGGAGCTGCCCGAAATGGGCAATCTCGCCCCAATGGCTTCATCCACGGTGCCGCTCGATGAACTGGGCGAACCACGGGAAATGCAACCCGTCATCCCGGCTCGCAAGATTGTCCTCTTTGTGGGCCGGGTAACTTACCAGAAAGGACCGGAGTTTCTCCTCGAAACGGCCCAGAAACTGCTGGCCCAAGATGCCAGTATCATGTTTGTGGTGGCCGGCACTGGCAATCTGCAAAACTGGTTGGCCCAAAAAGTGGCCGAAAAATCGATCGGGCAAAATTTTATTTTCATGGGCCACTTGGCCAAAGAGCGGTTGACCGAACTGCTCCAACGGGCCAGTGTCTATTTTATGCCCTCTATTTCCGAGCCGTTTGGCTTGGCGGCCCTTGAGGCGGGGCAGGCAGGCGTGCCCAGCGTACTGTCGCGCCAGTCGGGCGTGAGCGAGGTCTTGGCCAGTGGTGTGCTCACCGCCGATTGTTGGGATACCGACCGCTTTGCCAATTATATCCATGCCCTGCTCAATTATCAAGCCCTGCGCGAAATCTTGGCTGATGAAAACAAAGCCGCCATCCAATCGTTGAGTTGGGACAAATCCGCCTTGGAAGTGCTGCATCTTTATCAAGCTTTGTTGGCCAAAGGAAGTTGCTAGGCAACCTGTACCGGACTTTTTCAGTTAAACTATTCAGAGGCTAATCAAACCAAACGTTTTTGACCAATGAACAAAATCATTTTCTGTCTATTCTTACTCTTTGTTCCACTAGTAGGGGCAGTGGCCCAAGACCAACTGGATTCGCTCGAGATGAAAGTGGGCAAATATACTGGTTCTTATAAATCGGGCCTGCGCCATGGCAAAGGCTCTTTCCTCTGGCCTGGTGGCACTCGCTACGAAGGCTTTTGGCGCAATGACACGATGGAAGGCCGGGGTACGTTTATTGCGGCGGACGGTACCAAATATGAAGGCGATTGGCTGGCGGGCCGCCGCCACGGCTTTGGCACTTACACTTGGGCCAACGGCGACAAGTACCAGGGTGAATGGGTGAGCGGGCGCAAAAGCGGGCTGGGCAAGCTCACCATGACCGACGGCAGCGCCCACGAGGGCGAATGGCTCAACGACCAAGCCAGTGGCAATGGCACCCATACTTGGAACGGCGGAACCAAGTACATGGGCGATTGGAAAAACAACCAACGGCACGGCCAAGGCGTGATGATCTACCGGGACGGGCGGATTGAGCAGGGCGACTGGCTCACCGACAACTACGTGCCCTGCAAATGCACGGAAGCCATGGTGACCTCCAGCCAGATGTACCAAAAAGCGGATGGCGTTTTTGTGGGCAAAATCACTGGTTTTCAGGAAATAACGGGCATCAAGCTGGCCGTTTTGGAAGTGACCCAATATTGGAAAGGACGGCTGCTCCAAGGCCGCACAGCCTTCTTGCAAGTGGGGATGTCCTCTTGTGATTTGATCTGGTTCAAAGATGAAGAATACCTCATCTATGCCGTGGAAACAAGCAACGGGATCTTCAAAACCAACCGCTGCACCCGCACCGAACGCCTCGCCCGCGCCCAGTCGGAGCTGGCCGAACTGGCCAAATTGCCCTGCAAAGATGCCGATGCCCAAGAGGACCGGGTGTCACAATACGGCACCGCCATCATTGATTCCTCGCTAGTGTGCGGCTGCGATGGCATTACCTACAAAAACCCCGGCGATGCCCGCCGGGCCGGGGCGCGCTCCTGGAAGCTGGGCAAGTGTACCTCTCAGTAATTAGCGGGCACTGCTGCTGAGGCCCCAACGATGCGCGTTTGACCCGGCTGTTGAGCTGGATTGGCCAAACAGTTTACTTTGTGTTATTCTTTACTGGCTGCTGGTTTTTTGGTTCAGGAAGCAAGATGAGGAAAACAGCCTACACTTTCAAACCACCCAAAACCAAAGCTCAGACCATAAAAATGACTACCAGAGTAAAAATATGTTGCATCAGTTCGGTGGATGAAGCTAAAATGGCAATCGGGTATGGTGCCTCTGCGTTGGGACTTGTGGCCAATATGCCAAGTGGGCCAGGTGTCATCTCGGACGATCTCATTTTGGCAATTTCAAAAATGGTACCACCGGCTGTTTCAACATTTATGTTGACAAGCGAAACATCGGCCGGCCAAATTATTGAGCATCATCGACGAACTTTGACCAACACCATCCAAATGGTTGACGAACTAAAAGAAGGAACTTATGAAGCAATCAGGCAAGCATTACCAGCCATAAAAATCGTGCAGGTGATACACGTTATTGACGAAAGAACAATTGACGAAGCCGTAAGAATTTCTGCGTTTGTGGATGCTTTGTTGTTGGACAGTGGAAATCCAAATTTGGAAATCAAGGAACTGGGGGGCACCGGAAGAGTTCACAATTGGGCCATCAGCAAAAAAATTGTTGAGCAATCAAAAGTACCGGTTTTTCTTGCCGGTGGACTAACAGCAGACAATGTAAGACAGGCCATTGAACAGGTGAGACCTTTTGGACTTGACCTGTGTAGCGGAGTTAGGACTGGCAATAAACTTGACCCGTATAAACTTGACAAATTCTTTGAGAACGTACGGAAATAGCCCGGCACCTAATGTTGGTTGGCAACAGTGGGGCTTGACGATCTAATCTCAATTTTTGTGCTATTATTTGGCTTCGGTGCAAGAGCTGGGCAGGTTTTTTCCCAATGCCGCATCATCGCCAACCCAAAAGACGAACCAATCCAACAAACCGGAACCGATCAGCTTTGGTCATCGGTTCACAATAAAAGCAAATCACTAAAAATCACAAAGAGCTGCCCAGTTAATTGCCCAAATTACTTTGACCCTAATATACTTTACAATTTTTGTTCAATTAAGATATGCCCGAACTCGCCAAACTACTGCCCAAACTGCCCCTGTTTTATTCCTTGAGCTTTGATCAACTCGATTGGTTGACCAAGCGCGCCGAGTTTCTGCGGATTGGGGAAGGAAACCTCTTCTACGACAATACCGCTGCCCCAGAAAATCATTTTTATATTTTGCTCGAGGGCGAGTGGTTGGTGACCCGCCAAGTATTGGGCACCCAGCAGGTACTTAGCCAGCAAGGCGGATCGCCAGGGGCGTGGCATGGCGGGGTTGAGTTGATCGAGGCGGTGGCCCCGGGCAAGGCCCAAGCCGTGACCGACTGTGCGATCTGCCGGGTGCACCAAGATGTAATGTTCCGGCTCATTGCTGAAAGTCCCGGACTGGCCAAGCACTTGTTGACTGGTTATTTGGAGGGCATCAAAAAAATACTAGACCTAATGGAATAATAACCAATGATTTACCAATTGTCTTTCCTTTGGCCGGGGTGGTGTATTCCACTCCGGTTTCTTTTTGCCAAAAAAATTTTTTGCGAAGTTTGAAACTTTATTTTGATATTTGCGTGATATTAAAGTGATAGCAAATTAAACTCTAGCTCCCCATGAAAAAAGAACAGGATTACAAACCGATATCAGGCTACACCATGCTGTTGGTTGAACTTATATTGTTGCCCGCCATCATTGGGGCGGGGTTTCTCTTCGCCTTGGATCTGTGGTATATCTGGGGCACATTGGGCTTGATCTGGTTGATCATGTTTAACGGTTTTGGCGTGATCAATCCCAACGAATCGGCAGTGTTCAGCCTCTTTGGCGACTATAAGGGTACTGCTAAAGCAAATGGCTTTTTCTATGTCAATCCATTCTTTACCACCAAAAAAATATCGCTAAGGGCACGCAACAT
The DNA here is from genome assembly GCA_038209965.1 of Cytophagales bacterium. Classification (GTDB taxonomy): domain Bacteria; phylum Bacteroidota; class Bacteroidia; order Cytophagales; family Thermoflexibacteraceae; genus JALONO01. The sequence continues at coordinate 31,020 of JBBQXF010000055.1, forward strand.
GGATAGCCCGGCCATTAAGGTCAACGATAAACTTGGCAATCCGATCGAGATTGGAACCATTTTGGTCTGGAAAGTGGCGGATACTTTTAAAGCTACTTTTGAAGTAGATGATTATGAGCATTTTGTCAAGATCCAGAGCGAGGCTGCCGTTCGCAAACTGGCGGGAATGTATCCCTACGATGACATCGAGCACGACTACCCCCAGGTTTCGCTGCGTGGTGGGGGCGAAGAGGTGAATGAGGCCCTGGAAATAGAGATGAGGGAACGGTTGGCCATTGCGGGCATCAGTGTGATCGAGGCGCGGCTCAATTCGCTGTCCTATGCCTCCGAAATCGCCGGGGCGATGTTGCAGCGCCAGCAGGCCACAGCGGTGGTGGCGGCCCGCATGAAAATAGTGGAAGGCGCAGTGGGCATGGTCGAAATGGCCTTGGCCGAGCTGTCCAAAAAGGGCATTGTCCAACTGGACGATGATAAAAAAGCGGCCATGGTAAGCAACCTTATGGTGGTGCTTTGTTCCGATCGGCCCGTTGGTCCGGTCATCAACACCGGAACGTTGCACCAATAAGTATTTTTTTGACCAAGGCCTGGTGACTCGCCAAAGTCACGGGCCCATCCCAATCTACTGTGCCATGAGCAAGAAAAAATCTTTTGTGCTCCGCTTGGATCCCGAAATGATGGAGGCGGTTGAGAAATGGGCCGCCGATGAATTTCGCAGTGCCAATGGCCAGTTGGAGTGGATCATCGCCGAATCTCTGAAAAAATCAAACCGGTGGGAAAAGCTTCCTCCCGCCAAGGTGGGGGATGCGCGGCCGGATGGATGGATGGAGGAATGATCTTTTTCAAACTAACCTGCCAAAAGGATGAAACTAATCGGTATTTTCCTATTTTGTATTGCGTTTGTGCTCGCTTTTTCCACGGTCAGCTTTG
>JBBQXF010000056.1:0-30584 GCA_038209965.1 Cytophagales bacterium
TCAGCTCAACCGCCCCGCCGCCGGTGAGGATGCGCCCACCCTCGGCTTGGGCCAAATCGATATAGGAGAGGATTTTGTCGCGGTGGGGGGCCGAAACCACCGCGCCCAGGTTGGTGTCTGGCAGCAACGGATCGCCCACCCGCAACTGCGCCACCCGGTGCACAAAGGCCGCCCTAAATTGATCGTAAATGCTTCGCTCAATGAGGATCCGCGATCCACACAGGCAAATTTCTCCCTGGTTGGTAAAAGCGGCCCGCACCGAAGTGGCAACGGCTTGATCAAAATCACAATCGGCAAATACCAAATTGGGGTTTTTTCCACCAAGTTCCAGCGATAATTTCTTAAACATCGGGGCGGCGGTAACGGCTATTTTCTGGCCGGTCAATGTGCCACCCGTAAACGAAACCACGGGGATACCGGGATGTTCGGCCATTGCTTGCCCGACTTTGTGGCCCAAGCCGTGGACAATATTGAGCACGCCCTTGGGCAGGCCCGCCCGGATGCACAGTTCAGCCAACCGGAAGGCCGTCATGGGAGTTACCTCGGAGGGCTTGGCCACCACACAGTTGCCCGAGGCCAAGGCCGGAGCAATTTTCCAAGTGAACAGGTACAGCGGCAAGTTCCAGGGCGAAATACAGCCAGCCACGCCAATCGGTTGCCGGAGCGTGTAGTTCAGTACGTTTGGCCCGGTATGGTAAGCCGCTTCGGCTTGGTGAAGGATGGCGGTGGCATAAAACCGAAAATTGTCGCGGGCCCGGGGAATGTCCATGCTGAGGGCCAAGGCCAACGGCTTTCCCGAGTCAATGCTCTCGGCCAGGGCCAAGGACTCCAAGTTATCCTCGATCAGTTGGGCAATGGCCAGCAACAGATCCGCCCGCTCACTCGCAGGCCGGGCCGACCAAGCCGGAAACGCCAATTTGGCGGCCTGAACGGCCATTTCCACATCTTGCCCGTCAGAATCGGGGATCAAGGAATAAACCTCGCCAGTGGCCGGCGCAATGTTGGCCATGTACTGGCCAGCACACGGTTCGCAAAGTTTTCCCCCGATGTAATTGTAAACTTTTTGCATGGGCAAAGTTAGGCCAAGGCGAGGTGGTGTAGAGGGGCAAATGGTCCAGAAAATAAAATTTTTCTGGGATTTTTTATTTATAAATAAATACCCTAAATTGGGTAAGTTTAGCTCAAAACAAGAATTTTTACCCTTCAACACCGGTAGTGCTATGTTGATCTTCCTGAAAATCGCCCTGATTATTGGCTCTTACGTCTTGCTGTTCTTTCTTATCTTGCGGCATCGGCGACGGTTCATGCTGTCGACTGGGTCGCAGGGCAACCAGCAAGATGGCGGGCCCAACAATTCGGACGGTGATGGCGGGGACAGTTCGCCGGATGATACTCCCGTGCTGGATCTGCCACCGGGGGTTTATATCCTGCCACCGGGCGCACCAGATCCATCCCAATATCGCAAAGAAGGAATCAATTCCTAACCAATGGTCGGCCCACGAGTCGCCGCCGCTATTCGCAGGGGCTTCCCCACCGAGCTGGCTTTTGCTGCCGCGAGTTTTTGGTTGATGCGAACTTTTCAATGGTTGACCAAAACCGCACAAAACCGCACCGATGTACCAAAAACAGAAGGAGTAGGCGTAACTTTGTCCCAACGGGCCAGTTTTTCCGCTACTCACTCTCTCAATACCCTTATGCGATCAACAAAGTGGATATTATTTTTCTGGTTGGGGAGCTTGGCTGCTGGCTGTGCCGCCCCTGTTACCTTTGGTGGCTTTGATCTGGAGGCTTGGCGCGAGGACAAGTTTGGTTGCAAAGAAAAAAGAATTGGTCAACTAGTTGATTTTGAAACAATTGTTAAACCAGAGCTCCTCAAAGGAGATCTGCGGGAAATGCAGATCAAAGAGTTGCTGGGCCTTCCCGATCAGATCGAGGTAGCCGAGCGCGGGCAAAAATTTTACATTTATTTTTTGGAACCCGGCAGCCAGTGCAAATCCAGCACACATCCCGATCCGGCCCGCCATGTCCGCATGCGCTTCAATGCGACCAGCCAAGTAAATGAAGTCACCTTGGTAGATCTGCGCAAATAACCCATGGAACTTGCACAAGTACTTTTTTGTTACTACTTTTACCGGACAACGACCGGGTACAAATACAACATAAAACCACACATGAAACGCATCGGCATCATTCTCGCACCCACTACTTTCTTCATGGCTCTGTACTTTTTACTGAGCACTATATTGATAGAACGTGAGCGATCGGTGGTTCAAGAAGAAGAAAACGAAACCACGGAGGTGGTTAACACTATCTCCGAAGACGAAGAACTGAAAAATAAACGGCCCAAAGTACCAGCGAATACTCAATTGGACTAATTTCGTGCCGTGTTATCCCCTTCACCCCAAATTATAGCGGCCCTCAGCCCGCTCCATTGGCAAGAGTATGAGCTACTTGACTCAGGCAATTTTGAAAAGCTGGAGCAGTTTGGTGATTACATTTTGTCACGTCCTGAGCCACAAGCCGTTTGGGATAAAAGTATGAGCGACCAAGAATGGGAAAAATTGGCCGACGCCTCGTTTAAACGCGATCCCATCGACAGAGACCGGAACACCGAGCGCGGTCGGTGGTTGTTTGGGCCCACCATGCCCGAGCGCTGGCTGATGAACTACCAATTCCAAGATTTGCGCCTAAAGTTCAAAGTGGCCTTGTCCGCCTTCAAGCACGTGGGCGTTTTCCCCGAGCAGGCCGCCAACTGGGATTATATTTTTCAGAAAACCCAAGCCTTGCCCGTTGCCAAACCCAAGATACTCAATGTGTTTGCCTACACCGGTTTGGCCTCCGTGGCCGCCAAGGCTGCCGGGGCCGATGTGAGCCACGTGGATTCGGTAAAGCAAGTCATCAGTTGGGCCAGGGACAACATGGAAGCCAGCCAACAGGACAATATCCGCTGGGTGGTGGAAGATGCGCTCACTTTCGTTGAGCGCGAGGTGCGCCGGGGCAACCAATACCACGGCATCATCTTGGATCCTCCCGCCTACGGGCGCGGGCCAAGTGGCGAAAAATGGGTATTGGAAGACCATATCAACCTGTTGATGAAGCATTGCGCCCGACTGCTGCACCCCGAACACCATTATTTTATCATCAACCTCTATTCAATGGGTTTTTCGGCCATCATTGTGGAAAATTTGGTTAAAATGGCGTTTGGTCAAGTGGGCAATCCCGAAATGGGTGAACTGTTTTTGAGCGATCGCACCCAAAAGCGATTGCCGTTGGGAATTTTTTATCGGTTCTCTTCGGTTTAATGGTGACACCGCATTGCCCAGTTGAACGTCACCAAGTTTACTTATCAATCACTTGTCTTATACTACTGCAAAAAATCACATGGAGACCGCTCAAAAAACAAAACCTACCTTCATCCGCGACTTTGTGCTGAAAGCACTGGTGCTGTACGCGATTTGGCTGGCGGCCGAAAGTTTTGGTTTTACCAAACCCATTCATGGTGTGCTGACCGAATTTACGGCGTGGAGCAGCGTAAAGATCATGGGCTTGTTTACCGCCGATACCAGTTATTATTTCCGGGGCACCCAGTGTTTGCTCCAATTTGGCAGCATGAACACCCTGCTCATCGATAACCCATGCAACGGACTGACCATCATGCTGCTCTACATCGGGTTCTTGGTGGCGTACCCCGGCACTTGGAAAAGCAAGTTGATTTTCATCAGTTTTGGAACTGTTTTGGTTTACCTGATGAACGTGGTCCGGGTCGTTTTCCTTTCGGTCAACTTTGCCTACCACCAAGTTTCGTTTGAATTTAACCACAAATACACTTTTACTTTTGCCGTCTATGTGGTGGTGTTCTTGCTTTGGGTCACCTGGGCCAACAAATATTCTTTGGTCAGAACCGTCAACCAATAATTAACCGTGCTGAAAAACAGCCGCCACTGGCGCAATGTGCTCATCGGCCTATTGGTGATCGGCCTTTTTGTGAACTGGTACTATTATCTGGCCACTTATGAAGCCCTCCAAGGGCTGATCCAGTCAATTATGGCCCGCTTTGGCGTACAAAACACGGCCATAATCAACGGATCCAAGTTCCTCAGTTACTTGTTTTTGTTGTTTTTCAACATCTTCTTCTCCTTTGTAATTGTTTACACTTATTTTTTGAGTGTACGGATTTCCCTGATTGCCTTGCGGTACATGTTGCTCTATTTCGCCATTACTTTTACTGCCACGTGCGTTTTTTTTGTCCTTAAAAACGAAGAATGGTACCAATACGCCCGGCAGGCTGCCGATTTGTTGGCTTCTCCGCTGGTGGAATGCTCGCTCATTCCCTTGATGAAACTTAAACTGGCCGAAGAACTGGCCTAAGAATTGGCTCCTTTCTTGGTGCCGTCCCCGCCCAATATTATTCAAAGACAAGTCTGGCCAACAACAGAATTGCACAAGTGATTACTTTTATTTTACTTAAAGCATGGAAAATATCAAACTCGATACCATTGAAGAAGCCATTGCGGCCATCGCCGAAGGGAAAGTAATCATCGTAGTGGACGATGAAGACCGGGAAAACGAAGGGGACCTGGTGTGTGCTGCCGACTGCGTGACCCCAGAAATCGTCAATTTCATGCTGTGGGCACGGGGCTGGATGTGTGTTTCGCTCACGGAGGAACGCTGCGAAGCACTGGAATTGGAACTGATGGTGGCAAACAACACCGCCATGCACGAAACTCCTTTCACCGTCACCGTCGATTTGATCGGCGAGGGAGTCACCACGGGGATTTCGGCCACTGACCGCTACAAAACCATTAAAGCATTGGTCAATCCCAGCACCATTCCCGGTGATCTGGCCCGGCCCGGCCACATTGCCCCCTTGAAAGCCAAAAACGGGGGGGTGCTGCGCCGCGCTGGCCACACCGAAGCCAGCATGGATCTGGCCCGGTTGGCGGGCTTTACCCCCGCTGGGGTGATCATTGAGGTACTCAACGATGCGGGCGAGAAGGCCAAACTGCCCGAACTCCGGGAGTTGGCCGACAAACACGGCCTTAAACTGGTCGCCATCAAAGACTTGATCGCCTATCGCCTCCGAAAAGAAACCCTCATCCTGCGCGAAGAGCGGGTAATGATGCCCACTGAATACGGGAACTTTGATCTGGTGGCCTATAAACAGATCGACAACGATGCCATTCACTTGGCCCTTGTCAAGGGTGAGTGGGATGCCACTGAGTCAGTGCTGGTGCGGATGCACTCTTCCTGCATTACCGGCGACATTTTTGGCTCCTGCCGCTGCGACTGTGGCGAACAGTTGCACGCTGCCATGCGAAAAATCGAGGAAACTGGGAAAGGGGTGGTGGTTTATATGAACCAAGAAGGACGGGGCATTGGCCTGTTGAACAAACTGCGGGCCTACAAACTGCAAGAACAAGGCTACGATACGGTGGAGGCCAACTTGCAGCTCGGCTTGCCAATGGATGCCCGCGACTACGGCGTGGGGGCCCAGATCCTACGCGACCTCGGCGTGTCCAAGATCCGGCTGATGTCCAACAACCCCAAGAAAAGGGCTGGGCTGATGGGCTATGGACTCGAGATAGTGGACAATGTGCCCCTCGAGTTTAGCCCCAACCCCCACAACGCAAAATATTTGCTGACCAAGCGCGACAAAATGGGGCACAAGATTGGGGCCAATTGGTAGCAGCAACGGAGTAAATCTTTTAACTCACTGCTTAGAGTAGGCTCTCGTTGGTGGGCCAGCTTTGTTGTTGGTGCGCTTGGCTAACACCAACACCGGAGTAATGGAACAACGGGCACAAGATTAGGGCCAATTGGTAAATAGGCCCCAGCACGACCACTGGCAAAACAAAAAAGCGACCATTTATGGGCCGCTTTTTTGTTTTGACTAAGTGTGATTACGTACCGATCAGGGATTTATTGCCCTGCATTCGAGAAATTCAAAATAAATGTGCTATCTTATCCCCCTGTTCGACGTAACTGGGTATGGTAGTCGGGCCCAGCTTTGTTCATCAAAATTTTCCACTTAATTTATGGTGATTATTCTTAGACAAAATGGCCATTTTATTTGATGATTTCAACAGCTGGCGAGAGTACTGTGCTTCGGAACACAAACCATTGTATCTGCCAGTGCTAGAATATGAAATTGCCCAAAAAGGGCGCAGCGAACCAGAAATATGGGAAGGATTGGCCCGGGCCTACCGGGTAATGTGCGAAGCGGTGGAAACTGGTCTGACCGAGGACATGACCTCCCGCTCGGGCATGGTGCGCAATGGGGGCAAAAAAGTGTACCAAAGCCCCATCACTGTCTTATCGCCCGAGTTTAAGCGGCTGGTCTCGCGGGCCATTGCCGCCAAGGAGGTCAACTCCTGCATGGGGCGAATCGTGGCCGCCCCCACCGCCGGGGCTTCGGGGATCTTACCGGGCATTCTTTGCACGCTCCAAGAAATCCATCAACTGACCGATCGCCAAGTGCTCGAGGGCATGTTGGTGGCGGCGGGCATTGCCCTCATTATTGAACGCAATGCTTCCATTTCCGGGGCCGTGGGCGGTTGCCAAGCCGAAACCGGCACGGCCGCCGCAATGGGCAGCGGGGCCATTGTTTATTGCTTGGGCGGATCGGTGGATCAGGCATTCAATGCAGTGGCCATCACCATCCAGTGTATGTTGGGCCTCGTGTGCGATCCGGTGGCGGGCTTGGTGGAAGTGCCCTGCATTGTACGCAACGCCAGCGCCTCGGCCATTGCCTACTCGTCGGCCCAGATCGCCTTGGCCAGCGTGGATGCCGTGATCCCCGTAGATGAGTGTGTGGCTGCACTGGGCGAAGTCGGCCAGAGCATGGAGACTCGGTACAAAGAGACGGCACTGGGTGGCTTGGCGGCCACTCCAACTGGGCAGGCCATTGCCAACCGGGTCTTGATCCACGACATTGAAATGCTGCCCGATGAGTAACCGCTGGCACTATTTGCGGCGAGTTTAAACACTTGGTCGCCTAATTCATTTTGACTACCGATTGGCATTATTTTAGCAACCTATCCTTTTACGCACATAATTTTTTGGTTTATGCACAAATTCCTACTTTTTATTTTTTTACTCCTGATGGGCCTGTTCCTGGACCAGCAGGAAGCGCGCGCTCAAACTGAAGTGATCAATAGTGCCAGAACTGCCCTGCGCACTGGCAATTCCAAAGACTTGACCAAGTATTTCAATAGTTTGGTGGAGCTGAAGATCGAGAATGCCAATGAAAACCTGAGCACCGCAGCCAACAACAGCAACTTTAGCAAAACGCACGCTGAGTACGTCCTGAAAGATTTCTTTAAGGACAACCCGCCCCAAAACTTTGAATACGTCCATGAAGGAACTTCCAAAGAAGGGCTTAAATACACGATTGGGAAATATACCTATCGGGACAAAAACAACAAGACTTCCTCTTTCCGGGTGTTCATGAAAATCAAGCAATACGGGGCCGATTACCTGATCGATGCCATTGATTTTAGCAAAGAAGAGGGCGAAAACTGAGTTGATTACCGTATCAATCACAAAAAAGCTGGTGGAACGTTTTCCACCAGCTTTTTTTGGTGGTAGGCCAAGTGGCTAGCCCAACCACCAAAGCAAACCCCACCCCACCCCGGTCAGTGGGGCGCAGATCCAAAGGGCCAACCGAAATGGCAGGGCCGCGATCCGCAAAGCCCGGCTGGCAAACCCCGACGAAGCCGCCACAGCCTTGCCAATTTTTTGAGTGCCACTTTCGGCGTATTGGCGCAGAGTTTGGGTGCGCTGGGCGGCTTGTGGGCCCACCGCCTCTGCTACTTTGGCCTGCCCCGCGTCCAGGCGGTCTGCCACTTGCTGGGCCAATGCCCCGACCACGGTATTGATCAAACTGCTGATCGGCCCGCCCAGCAGTGGCAACTTGCGCTCCATTGCCTTGCTTATTCCGGGCAGCAAAACCAGATAGACCGTGCCCAGTGCCACTTCCGACAATTTGGGCCGTTGCCCAGGGTTGGCTTGACCGCTAAACTGGCCAACATCGGTCAAGATCCGGGCTGCGGTATCAGTCGTCAATTGCCCGATTTGATCCACATCACGGGCCAATTGCTTGGTAAAACGCACGATCCCCCATAAAATCCCGTTGACCAACGCTCCTACCCCGCCCAACCCCAAAGTTAAAATGGCCAAACCGGGGCGGGACTCAAAGAACCAATAGCCGCCAATAAGTACCACCATCAGTCCCAGTACCAACACTGGCCCCAAGACCAATCTGGCCGCATAGCGCGGGAAGATCAATAGTTCAGCAATGGTATCGAACAAGGCTTGGTTTTGATAATTGGCAAAGTCGATCCCAGTCTGTTCGCGCAAACGTTGGCCAAGGGCAAGGAGGGCAGGTGCTTTCATGGATGGGGCTGGCCAATGGACCAACCCACGAATTAACGCAATTTTCGCAAGGCTTGCGCGTTCGCTATGCCTGATTTTATTACCTTGCGGGGTGAATGTGGCCAAACAATCGCCCAGTATCCGGGCATTGTTTGGCTTAACCCTCAAATCAGCTTTCGCAATATGACAAATATTTTTGCAGAGATAATCACCATTGGCGATGAAATCTTGTATGGGCAAATTGTTGATACCAACTCACAATGGATGAGCGCCGAATTGGACAAGATGGGGATCCGGGTGCTGCGCAAAGTGGCCGTGGGTGACACCCAAGCCGCAATCTTGGGGGCCGTACAAAATGCCCAAGCGGACATCATCTTGATGACCGGCGGCCTCGGCCCCACTAAGGACGACATCACCAAAACCATGCTCATGGAGTACTTCGGTGGGCAATTGGTGCTGGACGAAGGCGTGCTGGCCAATCTCACCCGCTTGTTTTCCATGCGGGGGCGCGAAGTGAGCCTCACCAATCGCGAGCAGGCAATGGTGCCCGATAACTGTCAAGTGTTGATGAATGCCGTGGGCACAGCGCCCGGAATGTGGTTTGAGCACGGGGGCAAAGTATATGTGTCCATGCCCGGCGTGCCCTACGAGATGAAGTGGCTGATGGCCAACCGCGTGATCCCTAGGCTGCGCGAGAAATTTGATGCGCCCACCATCATCCACAAAATGATCAAAACGATCAACGTGCCCGAATCCACCCTGTCCGACCTGATCGAGGCGTGGGAACTGGCCTTGCCACCCCACATCCGGCTGGCTTATTTGCCCAGAATGGGGCAGGTGCGGCTCCGGCTCACGGGCACTGGCCGCGACCGGGCCCAGCTCGAGGCGGAGATCCAAGCCGAAATGGCCAAAGTGATGCCCCTGATCCAAAAATATGTGTACGGCTTTGACGATGACGAGATTGAGAAAGTGGTGGGCCAACTGCTGGTGAACCAGGGCAAGACCATCGCCACTGCCGAAAGTTGTACCGGCGGCTTTGTCGCCCACCAGCTCACCCAACAGGCCGGGGCCAGCCGCTATTTCATGGGGGGCGTGGTCGCGTATTCCAACGAAGTGAAAATGAGCCAGTTGGGAGTGCAGGCCGCTACCTTGCAAGCCCACGGGGCCGTGAGCGAAGAGACCGCCAAAGAAATGGCTGCTCAAGTGCGCCTGCGCTATGGCACCGATTTTGGCATAGCCACTACGGGTGTAGCCGGGCCAGATGGTGGCAGCCCGGCTAAGCCAGTCGGTATGGTGTGGATTGCCCTGGCCGATGCCGACGGGGTAGAGGCCCGAAAATTGCAACTGACCACCGAGCGCGGCCTCAACATCTCCCTGACCAACAATTCAGTGCTAAACTGGGTACGGATGCGGTTGGAAGGGTTGTAAGTGAATGGGCCAACTTGGATTGCCCAATTTTGCCCAGCTTCATATAAGTTTACAGGTTTTTTACGTTTACTTGGATCTATGACCTGGTTTAATTCATTTGCCATTGTGGAGATAGTGCTCGCGAGCGTGTTCTTGTTGCTGTATATTTTTTATATCGGCAAAATGCACCGCATTGCCAGTATCATGCACACATCTGCCCGCCGGGTTTGGCTCAAATTTGCCCTCAGGGTGGTGTATTTCAGTCTCATGCTCATTGCATTGTTGGGCCCTTCGTTTGGCGAAATCTTGAAAAAGGAGATCAAGATCGTTGGCAAAGACATTTACATTGCGGTCGATCTGTCGCAATCGATGAACGCCATCGACATCCAGCCCTCCCGCCTTGAGAAAATCAAATTTGAAATCAAAAAGATTATCAATGAATTTAGCGCAGATCGGATCGGCATCATTATTTTTTCATCGGAATCGTTTCTCCAGTGCCCACTCACGTATGATCAGAGTTCTCTCAACTTGTGGGTAGAATCGCTCAAGACCTCCCTCGTGCCCAGTGGGGGCACCGATTTTGGCCCACCGCTCAAAATGGCCGCCGATAAGTTGAAGGATGAAGATCCCGCCCAAAAAAGCCAAGCCAAATTGGTCATCCTCATCAGTGACGGCGAAGATTTTGGCGAAGACACCCAAGAAATGGCCGGTGAACTGGAAAGCAACCAGATCAAAGTGTTTACCTTGGGCATTGGCACGGAGAAAGGCGGCAAAATTCCTTACCGGGAACGCAGTTTCAAGCGCGACCAAAGCGGGCGGGAAGTGGAAACCAAGCTCAACCCGAGTGCCCTCAAGGACATTGCCGAACTGACCAAAGGCCAATACTTTGAGATCAATGACCAACAAAATGAAGTTAACAAACTCATCAAAGCGGTGAAAGCGGTTAAGGGCCAGCTCCGAGATACCAAACAAATGGACACTGCTGCCAACGATTACCAATACTTCTTGCTCGTTGCTTTTGCCCTGTTGCTCGTCGATGTACTGCTGACGGTCAGAACCATCAAAATATAAACCCAACCACCCTTGTTTTTCTATTTACCGAGAAAGCAAGTCATTGAAAATCATTGAAACAAACCTTGTTGATTGTCAAAATCACTTTAATCTTTGCCTTAATGCCATTGCGACGCGACCTGAGCCTGTGGATAGATGTGTACCAAGACCTGGCCGAACTGGCCGGGCCCGAGCGCAACCTGTTGATCCAAGCCCGGTTGGCTTGCCAATCTTCCTATTCCCCCTATTCCCATTTTGAGGTGGGGGCGGCAGTTCTGCTGGCCGACGGCACCGTGGTGCAGGGCAGCAACCAAGAAAATGCCGCCTATCCGTCAGGCTTGTGCGCGGAGCGGACTGCGCTCTTCGCCGCTGCCTGCGCCAAACCGGGCGTGCCCGTGCTAATGCTGGCCGTTGCTGCCCGCCGGGCTGGCTCAGCGTCGTTTGTGGCCGCGTATCCATGCGGGGCTTGCCGCCAAGTAATGGCCGAGTACGAAACCAAATCGCAAGGGCCGCTCAAGATCCTCATCGATACAGGAACCGAAATCCTCGTGGCCGAGTCGGTCCAAGTGCTGCTCCCCCTCAGCTTTGGGCGCGGGCAATTGGCAGTTTGAACGCTCCGGGGCCCTTTCCTTTTTGCTGACAATAACTTACCTTTGCCAACCGGGTATTTATTCCCTGCCCACCAAAACCATGCTCCTCACCCTTCGCCTCGTGTTCGAGAGCCTACGGTTTGCGATAGGTGCCTTGCGCGAGAACCTATTGCGCACCATTCTTTCCCTTTTGGGGGTAACCATCGGTATTTTCGCCATTATTGGGGTGCTCACCATCGTGGACACGCTGGAAAATAGCATTCGGGGCAGCCTTTCCTTTTTGGGCGACAAAGTCATTTACGTCGATACTTTCCCGTGGACTTTTGCCAAAGAAAAAGATTACGCGTGGTGGAAATATTTTCGGCGGCCAAACCCCACCTTCAATGAATTTAAGTTCTTGGAAAAACGGTTGTCCAAAGCCAGCTCAGTGGCCGTTTTTGCGGTGCGTGGCAACATCACGGTAAAGTACAAGAACAACAGCGCAAGCGGAAGCACTGTGCTGGGGGCGTCCTATCTCTACAATCGGGTTTCCGACATCAAGATCAAAGAAGGCCGCTATTTTAACCAACAAGAAGTAGATCGGGGACGCAATGTGTTGATCATGGGAGCGCAATTGGCCGAGGATCTGTTTGGGACTTCCATCAACCCGATCGGCAAACAAGTACAAATCCGGGGGGGCAAATTTACCATCATTGCCTTGCTGAAAAAACAGGGCAGCTCTCTGCTCAACACCCCGGGCACCGACAATCTGTGCATTGTCCCCTATGGCAGTTTGGCCAAAATGTTCTCTTCTACCCGGCGGCGCGGGTTGCGGCCCCAGATTGCGATCAAGGGCTATGACGATGACCCCAAACTGGAGGAAGTAGAAAGTGAGACCCGGGGCCTGCTGCGGGCCTACCGGGGCCAAAAGCCCAAGGAAGAAGACAACTTTGCGCTCAACCGGCCCGAAGCTTTTGCCGAAGTGCTCAACTCCATCATTGCCACCCTCACGGGCGCTGGTTGGTTTATCAGCGTTTTTTCCATGCTGGTCGGCGGTTTTGGCATTGCCAATATCATGTTTGTGTCAGTCAAGGAACGAACCAACTTGATCGGCATCCAAAAATCAATGGGGGCGAAAAATTTCTTCATCCTGTTCCAGTTTCTGTTTGAGGCCATTCTGCTGTGCATCATCGGGGGGCTGGCCGGGCTGGCGTTGGTGTCAATGCTCACTTTCTTTTCCACCGAAAGCTTTCAAATCAGCCTGAGCATGGGCCGGGTAGTCCTTGGCCTCACGCTGGCTTCGATCATTGGCATCATTGCGGGCATTGTGCCGGCCATTGTGGCCTCGCGCCTCGATCCCGTTATTGCCATCCGATCCAAATAAAACATTGATCTGTTCGTTAAGGTTTAACCAGTTGGCAAAGGCATTTCGGCGTGGCCGAACAATTGGCAAAGTTAGGCCGCCGATACCTATTGTCTTAACGAATTTTTTCAGTTTTAACCGTATTGGATGGAGCTTATCTTCAAGAGCCAATTTGTAGAAATTTTCTTTTCAGCAGAAAAATCTTTGATCTGCGATGTCTGGTCCCGGGAAACGGCCCAAATGGAGGAAGATGAGTTTAAACAAACGCTGTTGGTGCTGCTCAATTTAGCCTTTGATAAGGGCGCGGAGGTTGAACTTTCGGACAGCCGGAACATGATGTTCCCAGTTACCCCCGATCTTCAAGCGTGGATAGTGGAGCACATGAACCGACCAGCCAGCGCGGCAGGTTTCAGGAAAGTGGCATTTTTGCGGCCCACCGAATTCATCGAGCGGCTGTCCATCGAGCAGGTGGTGGCCGAATTTCAGGAATTGGAAGCCTCGGGTGGCTATCGGTCGGCCTATTTCGATGAGTATGACAAAGCCGAAAAATGGCTGCTGGCCAAGTGATGGCCAATGGCAAGTCAAGGGTTCCCCAAAATGTTGTCTTTTATTTGCGCCTTGATCCTGCCAATGATTGCTTTTGAACCAAAGCAACTGATCATACCATTCATTGGCTAACTTGCACCATACCCGACAAAACCAATGGCCCAAACCTACCCCAAGCCCCTGGGTTTCTTGCGCAACCACGCAGTGGCCCGCGAAATCGCCAGCCTGGATCCCCAGCGGGATCACATCCGAATGGTTCACCTGCTGACCTGCTACGAATTCCCGTGGGACATGGTCAGGGCGTTGGAAGTGGCCCTGATGCGAACCTTTGCCAGCCCCAGCATCTCGGCCCTACTGGCGCGGACGGGGGAATTTCACCAGCATGGGCAGAAACGCTATGACGATACGGCGGTGCTGGTGGCCGAGTTCATGCAAAAAGGGTACGACAGCCCCGATGGCGTGCGGGCCATCGCCCAAATGAACAAGATCCACGGGTTGTTCAAAATCGCCAATGAAGATTTTTTGTACGTATTGAGCACCTTCGTGCTGGATCCGATCCGGTGGATCGACCAGTATGGCTGGCGCAAATTGACCAATCCCGAAATGGAAGCCCTGTTCCAGTTTTTTCGGGAAATCGGCTTGCGGATGCACTTACAGCAAGTGCCAGCCACGTTGGCCGATCTGCAACGTTTTGCCCAAGACTACCAAGACCGCTATTTTAAGTATCATCCAACCAATGCCCACGTGGCCGATGCCACCGTGCGGATCATGGCGGGCTGGTACCCCAAACTGTTCACCCCGCTGGTGAAACCGGCTGTCCGGGCACTCCTAGATGCCGATATGCGGCGGGCCTTTGGCTACGCCGACCCGTCACCCTGGCTCCGGGCCTGCCTCAATGGCGGGCTGGGCATTCGCGCCCGTTTTATCCGGCACTTCAATTTCGGGAGCTCGCCCCGGTTGCTGACCAATTCGCTGATCCGCACTTATCCGCAAGGCTATGCCATTGAGGACGTTGGACCGGCCAAAATAGTAAATAAATCGTAGGGTATGATTGGATTGTCCGCCGTAGTGATCACCAAAAACGAGGATCGGAAAATTGGCGACTGCTTGGATTCGTTACTTAAAGTGACCGATGATGTGGTAGTGGTGGACTCGGGCAGCACCGACCGCACGCGCGAGATCTGTCTGGCCAAGGGGGCACGTTTTTTCACCCGGGCCTGGGATGGGTACGCCGGGCAAAAGAATTTTGGCAATGCCCAAGCCCGCCACGATTGGGTGGTTTCCATCGATGCCGACGAACGGCTTTCGGATCAACTAGTGGCCAGCATCGGGTTGGCTTTCGCCCAAGAGCGCCCCTATGATGCTTACACCCTGCCCTTTGCCACCTATTTTTGTGGCCAATGGATCAGGTTTGGTGGCTGGAACCCCGAGTGGCACGTCCGCATTTTTAACAAGCGGGCCCTCCAATGGAACCACGATGCCGTCCATGAAGGCCTGACCTTGGGGTTCCAGCACCGGATCGGCAAACTTGCCGGGCAAGTACGGCACTACACTGTGGATAACCTTGCCGATTTTTACGCCAAGACTGAAATTTACAGCACTCTATTTGCGGAGCGGGGCCAAGCAGCGGGCAAACGATCCACGTGGGCCAAACGGCTGTTCAGCCCCGTTTTTCGCTTTGTGGCCGAGTACTTTTTTCGGCTGGGTTTTTTGGATGGGCGGGCGGGTTATCGCATTGCCCGCGAAAATGCCCGCTACACTTACCTCAAGTACCTAAAATTGCACCGGAAAACGGCGACCTAACAAGCTTTTGCCTGCCCACCTTGCATATTGCCCCCAAAATGCCACCTTTGCAACTGGCTTGACTTTTTGGCCTGCCACTGACCCTTAAATCGCTCAAAACCATGCGTACTGGAAGCTTGATCAAACGACAGGGTTTTGGTTCTTTCCCAGTATTTATTGCCTCCCTGACCACCTTGCTGGGTTCGGTCTTGATCCTACAATTTGGCAATGCCGTCGGCCAATTGGGACTTTTGTCCGCCATTGGCATGGTGCTGCTGGCCCATTTGGTCACCCTCCCGACGGCCATGGCCCTGTCCGAAATCGCCACCAACCAAAAGGTAGAGGGCGGGGGCGAATATTTCATCATTTCCCGTTCGTTCGGGATAGCCATTGGCGTGTCCATTGGGGTGGCGCTCTACATGGTGCAAACCATCTTGACTGGGCTGTACATCATCACTTTCTCGCGGGCGTTTGCTCCCGTGTTTGAGTACTTGATCGAGTCAGCCCTGAGCATTTACGTTTATGATTATCGGGTGGTGAGCGTACCGGCTTTTTTGGGCCTGTGCCTGCTCGTGTTCCGCTTTGGCACGCGGCTGCTCATCAATGCGCTCTACCTTGCCGTGCCACTGTGGGCTTTGGCTATGGTGGTTTTTTTGTTCAGTGGCATAGAATATCGGACATCGCTCGATCTCTTTGACCTGCGCGATTCCATCAAGAACCCCGCCTCATTTTTTGAAATATTTGCGACCTGCTTCCCGGCTTTTTGCGGCATGACCGCCGGGTTGGGGCTTTCGGGCTACCTCAAAGAACCGCGCCGCTCATTGCCCCGGGGCATCATTGGGGCCACGGTGGTGGGCTTGGTGTTCTTTCTGGCCGTTGTCTTCAAACTGTTCATGGCCAAAGCGCCCGAAGATCTCGTGGCCAATGAACTGGTCATGGCCCAAGTGGCCATTTGGCCCGCCGCCGTCGTGCTGGCATTGGGCACGATCAGCATGTTTTCGGCCATTGGGTCATTGCTCATGGCCGGGCGCACCCTCCAAGCCTTGGCCGCCGACCGGATCTTCCCCACTATCAACATCAACCGCTGGTTGGCCAAAATGAACCGCTCCGACCCGCAAGATCCGCAGCCGTTGCAAGCCACCATGATCAGTGCGATCTTGGTTCTGGGACTGATCATTATCAACGATCTGGAAACGATCATCGTGGTATTGGCCGTGCTGTTCAACGTGACCTATGGCTCGATTTGCCTCATCTCGTTCTTGGAACACTTTGCCGCCGACCCCGCTTATCGGCCCTCCTTCCGTTCCAAATGGTTTGTTTCTTTAGTGGGCGCGATCACCTGTATTGCCTTGATGCTCAACATCAATTTCAAATATTCGGTCATGTTTGTGGGCGTGGTGGTGCTCACCTATTATTATGTGAGCGACTACCAGAAGCGCCGCCAGGGACTTTCCACCATTTTTCAGGGGGTGATTTTCCAGCTCAGTCGCCGGATGCAGGTTTTTTTGCAACAAGCCAAGAAAGAACCTGATGCCGAACACTGGCGGCCTGCCGTTATCTGTATTTCCACTCACTCGTTTGAGCGGGTGGGCGCTTTCCACCTGTTGCGCTGGATCTCCTACAAATATGGCTTCGGGACTTACATCCACTTGATCCCCGGTTATTTATCGAAAGAAACCCACAAAAAAGCCAAAGAATCGCTCCAGCAGTTGATCAAAATGTCGGATAGTACGCACAGCAACGTTTATATTGACACGCTGGTCAGCCCATCGATCAAGGCGGCCGTTTCGCAGGCCATCCAGCTTCCCGGCATTTCGGGCAAAGAGAACAACGTGATCATGTTTGAGTTTTCCAAAACCTTTGATACCGACGGGATCGAGGACATAGTGGAAAATCTCCAATTGATCAAGGCCACCGATTTTGACGTAGTCATCTTGGGCAGTTCCGACCGGGTGTTTGGCTACAAAAACGAAATCGACATCTGGATCACCTCCAACGACTACGAAAATGCCAGTTTGATGATCCTCATGGGCTACATTGTGCTGGGCCACCCCGAATGGAAAGAGGCCAGCATCAAGATCTTGGCCATTTACCCCGAGGATGAACTGGCCGAACAGAAACAGAACATCATGGAGCTGATCAACTCGGGCCGGTTGCCCATTTCGCCGTCCAATGTGGAGCTCATCGCCCAGAAGGAAAGTTTGGACACCAAGACCATCATCAACCAGAAATCCCGCCGGGCCGACCTCACCATCATCGGCATCCGCTCGGAGACGGTCAAACACAATGGCGTGGAAGTATTCAAGGGCTACGATCAAATCGGCGACATATTGTTTGTCAATACCAAAACCATGAAAAATCTGCGTTAACTGCACCTGACCAACCTTTTACGGCTTGGGCCGCACTTGGCTGCCAATGACCAAAATTTTTACAGCTACTTACCAAGGCTGTCCCCAATTTTACCAGCCCCACAGCAATCGGTTGGTTGTCCGCCTGCCGGCGAGCCCACAGGCCGATGCCTGGCTATACGTGCGTGAATATTGTCCGTAAAACCAACTTTAGCCTTGCACCTGACCGCCTATGGCCAAGATTTCTACAGCTATTACCAAGGCTGTCCCCAATTTTACCAGCCCCGCAGCAATCAGTTGATCGTGCGCCTGCCCCCAAGTGATCCCACGGGCCGCGCCCTGGCCGAGTGAATGACGCCTTTGTGCCCAGTTCACTTGGCTGGGCTGCACCATGGGCTATCCGCCACCCGGAACCGCCAGGGCAGCAGGGCATCCTCGCCCGCGTAGCCCACGCCCACGCGGGGGCTGGCCACCATTTCGGGCACGGCCACGCCCCGGTCTTCCAGCCAAACCTCGGGGCCGGTCAGGTCGGTGCCGTAGTGGGCCAAGCCAATGCCAAGGGCCTGGGAAAGCGCGCCCGGCCCCGCTGTGAGCCGGGGAGCGGCGTGGGCCAAGCCCCGCCGGGCCAGCATGGTGGGCAGCCCCTCGGCGGGCATCACCGCCCGGACCAGCACCGCATCGGCCAGGCCCTCGCCGTTGGTCACGATGTTGAACAGCCGGTGGATGCCGTAGCACAGATAGACATACGCCACTCCTCCCGGACGGAACATGACCTCGCTGCGCTTGGTGCGCTTGAAGTGAGCGTGGCAGGCTTTGTCCGTAGCCCCACAGTAGGCCTCGGTTTCCACGATTTGGCCACTGGTCAGTTCCCCGTCCAGATGAGTGACCAAGTACTTGCCCAACAGGGCTTGGGCAATGACCACCACATCGGGCTGGCGATAAAACTCGAGGGGCAGCTTATGGCCTGGTACAATCATGGGCAGATTAGCGTTGAACAGCGAAAATACGAGGACACTGGTAAAGGTTAAAAGGTATCTGGGCAAGCGAATTTCGCCCATTTTTGCATAACTTTGATAAAAATTAATCGATCAGGCCATGAAAAAAGCCGCCTTTCGGGACTGGACCCTCACCAAACTGGACAAAGCGTTTGGACTAAAGCAGGTCAGGGTATCGGAAGTATTGGAAGAATGGCAGGGCATGGAAATCCCCCTGTCGGACTATGAGCGGCAGATCCTGGCCGACTTGCAGGAGGGTATTCTCCGGGCCGGCAAAGCTTGGAATGAAACCGAACTTAAAAATAAATTTATTAGCCCGCTCATTACCTTCACCAAGATTGACACCGATGAGTTTGGATATTTTTTGGAGCGGCCTCTTCAGGGCACTGTGGGCGACTACGATCTTTCGGGCATCGTCGATGGCATGATCGCTTCGGGCTTCCGCGACCCGGATGTGCCCTTCTTCTGCAATGCACCAGTATAAGCGCAGCGTGGACAACGAGGGCAACCCCGATGCCCAAGCCATGGCCGCCATGCTCGTGGCCCGCGAGCAAAACAACAACCTCAAACCCATCTACGGGCTCTATATCGTGGGGCTGATCTGGAACTTTATGGTGCTGCACGGCCAGCAATACTGCATCAGCCGCAACTATGACTCCTCCAACGAGGACATCTACGACATCTTCCGGCTCATGAAGGGGCTCAAAACCATCATCCAGACCATGCTGCTGTAATGAGTGGCTAACCAGCTCGCTAATGCCAAAAAAACCCGCCACTCGGTGAGAATGGCGGGTAACTGGTTGTGACAGCTTACACGGGGTAAGCAACGGCTAACTAACTTAGTAAACGGTGGTCTGGGGATTGAAATTGGCCCAGCCTTGGGTCCAGTTGGTAGTCCCAAAAGCACCGATGTGCGTCACGGCCTGAAAACCAGTTTGGAGCTTGGCATTGGTAAAGGCCGCCCCGGTCAACAATGGTGATCCGGCAGCTGGCAACAAACCGGGAGCTTCCATGTTAAAGTTCTGGGCATTGAGGCCCAATGTCGAGAAATCGGCAAAGGTCCGGTTATTACGGTTGGGGGCATTGAACCAAGCCTCAATCTCGGGTAAAGTGGCGCCACCAGCAATGTTGATATTGCGGGTATGGCCAGCAAAAATGTTGTTGGTCATTTCCAATGCACCGCTGTTGACCTTGGCCTGCGTAGCCGTTCCATCTAGGCGCAGGCCCTCGGGATAACCGGTAAACAATGAGTTAAAGATCGACAGTTCGGAGTTGCGACGAATGTGCGCCGCACGGCCCCACAAAGCTAAATTGGCAACATTGGCCCCCCGGCCCAATGGCCCGAAGATGCTGATGTTGGAGAATACTGCACTGGTGAAAGGGGTATCGGCCGTACCAGCGGCATCGTTGTCAGTTTCAAAACCATTGGAAACTGATTGGTCATTGATGGCCGGATCGCGATAGCCCAACCCAAACTGAACCCGGCCTGAATAACCGAAGTCAGTGTCAAAATCATCAT
This sequence comes from Cytophagales bacterium, assembly GCA_038209965.1. Lineage (GTDB taxonomy): Bacteria > Bacteroidota > Bacteroidia > Cytophagales > Thermoflexibacteraceae > JALONO01. Next base: position 19,953 of record JBBQXF010000056.1, read on the forward strand.
CCCAACCACGGAACGCGATCAGGTAGCGGCAGTTGACATTGCCACCAAACCATTCGAATGAATCGTCGCCACAAAAAGACACCTGTACGTACTCAATCGTGGTGCCCCGGCCCACTCCCCCCATGGTCAAGCCGTTGATCTCATTGCCAGGGGTGATCGGAATACCCGCAAACTCAATGCGTACGTAGCGGAGCACGCCGGAGTTGTCCTCGGCGTTGGTGCCACCATAAGGGCCATCGGGAACCCCTTCGATCCCAGTAGTGGTCGGTTTGTTGGTGGGAGCATTACCCAACAGGACGATCCCACCCCAGTCACCGTAGTTGCGCTGGCCAGGGGCTTCGCCTGAAGTGAAGACAATCGGCTTGTCAACCGTTCCGGCAGCATTAATGCGGCCACCGCGCTCAATGACCAACGAGCCTTGGGTATTTTTATCCCCAAAAACAACCGTTCCGGGATCGATTTGGATTTCAGCCCCGGCCTTTACCCGCACAAAACCGCGCAGGATGTATTTTTCGGTGGACAATAAACGACGGTTGGCGGTGATGTTTCCTTCAATGACCACCCGGCCCCGGGCATCGCGCTGGCCCGTCTCAACTGGAGTGTTGTCATCGTCACCACCCAAGCCACCGCAGCCCCACATAACGAGCGATAAACTACTTACTGCGAAAAATTTCCAAAATTTGTTCATAACTGTGTACTTTTGAATGGAGAGATTGATTTTAAGGTATTTCAAGCTTTCACTGATTGAAGTGCGGATTGGCCTCCGCACTTTTTTTGTTACTCATTTATACTAAAATTAGAAAAAATTTAAATTTTATAATTACGGATTCATTTGATTTTCAATGATTTACTCTGCCAATTAGCAAAAGTTGATTGTGATTGAGCCTGATTACATTTTGTAATTGATCCCCAGGGTCACGTACTGGCCCCGGCGAAAATTGGCAAAGTTCTGGTCACTACTCCCCGAAATCTTTCCGTTGCGATCCGAATCTTCGGTGAACCGGAAGCGGGCGTTGAGCAGGTCTTGCACCCCGCCCTTTACCTCCCAATGTTTGCCCAACCCCTTGGTGAACGAGACATCGATCACGTTGCGGGGCATTTCATATACTTCGGGGAACTGCTGGATGTTGCCCACCAAAATGATCCGGGGGCCAATGACGTTGTAGAGCAAGTTAAGTTGGAAATCGTGCTCATCATCGTTGTAGAATACCCCGGCATTGACCAAATACGGCGATTGGAAGGCCAAGGCCCGATCCCGCTGGGTGAGGGCCACATCGCCCGAGAAATTGACCCGGCTGTTGACTATCGCCGCATTGGCCACGAGCGTGATGCGTTGGATAAACCGGCTGTCCGAAACATTGAAGAGACCCTTGCGCACTTCGGCCTCGACCCCAATGTTTTGGGCCGCATCCGCATTGCGGAAACTGTAAGTGCGGGTAGATCCGCCACCGGTCACATCGGCCACTGCCTCGATCGGGTTCTGAAAATTCTTGTAGAACACCCCAAAAGAAATCAATTCGCTCGGGCTGGGGTAATATTCCCAGCGGACATCGACATTGTGGATATTGGCCACTTTCAAGTTGGGATTACCAATGAAGTTAAAGTCGTTGGTGAAATCATAGTACAGGAACGGGGCAAGTTCCCGAAACTCTGGGCGGTTGATCGTGAGCGAGTAAGCTACCCGGAGCAGCATCTTCTCGGTGAAATCATAGGTCAGGTTGAGCGAGGGCAAGGGGCTGAGAATGGGGTTGTCCACCCGCACATTGCGATCGCCGCGATCGCGGCTGTTCAATCGCTGCTGGTTAAATTCGGCGCGCAAGCCCAATGTTGCGTTAAATTTCTTGGTCAAGGGAATGGCCGCTGATACATAACCAGCCAACAATGTGTTGTCGGCCCGGTAACGGTCGCTGGCATTGGTGCCTTCCACCATGGTGAGACCGGTGTTCTGGCCGCTCACATTGGTGGGCGAAAACACCTGCTCGTAGGGCTGGCGGGAAATGGCTTGGTTGAAGAAGCTACTGGTGGCCACATACGAAAACCAGCGCGATTCAAACTGGCGGTTCTTGTATTCAGTATAAAAACCGGCCCGCAACTTGGTGATCAGACTCTTGTCTTTTTTGTTCAATTTGACACTGTGCTCGTAGTTGCCACTGGCCATCACGGCATACTCATTCAGATTGGAATAAAAGCGGGCGTTGTCAAACAGCGCACCGCCCGAAGGAGGCAGCACCAACGAAAAAGATTCTTGGGGAGAACTCAAGCTCCGGGCAGTGCGGAAACGACGAAAATCAGGCTCCCGGCGGCTGGTGTACGAAAATCCGGTGTTCCAGTTGAATTTGCTATTTCCCCCAAATTCATGCTTGCCAGCCAACTGGCCCGAATAAATGCTGCGTTGCTCATAGCGGAGGCCCACATTGCGGAATTCCTGGCCATTGCCAAAGTCGGTGGCCGACCGCTGGGTGCTTTCCGTGATTCCCATCTGGTTGAACAGGTTGCGGAACTCGATCTTGTGGCGGTCGTTCAACCGGAACACCCAGTTGTTGAGCACACCCAAACGCACGTTGTTGGTAAATTGTTCATCGGTAAAAGCGGCATCGCGCAGGTCGTTCACTCCCCGGCCACTCTCGATAAAGCGGTCTTGGAACACCTTGGCAAACTGATTCGTATTTGAATAGTTGATGGCGGTCAAATTGCCCACTTCCAGCTTGCCGATATTGAACTTGCGGGTCAGGCTGAAATTCATCCTCAAATCGGGCGAAGGAGTCACCGACTGCGGGGCCCAATCGTTGGGCAGTTGATTGGCAAAGGTGGCCCGATCCACAGGGCTGCTGGTGGCCAAAAAACGGCTCCGGGAAGGAAAACCACCCGGCAACCAGCGGCCGCCGCTGCCAAAGCCCAAGAAGTCGTTGGCGCCCGGCGCTTGGCGCATGGCGGAACCGAAAGTGGTTCCGGCGCGGTAAGAAGTGGAAATCCCGAAAGTGGTCTTGTTCTCTTCTGGATCATTCTTGGTGTAGATCTTGATGACCCCGCCCGCAAATTCCCCGGGAATATCGGCCGCCCCAGACTTGGAGACGGTGATCCGGTCGATCACACCCGAAGGGATAAGATCAAAGGAAAAGGACTTGACATCCACTTCGGAACTGGGCGTGATCACGTCGTTCAACATCACGGTGTTGTACCTGGCCCCCAAGCCCCGCACCACCACAAAGCGGTCATCGGCAATGGATACGCCCGGGATCCGGCGCACGGCTTGGCCGGCATCACGATCCTGGGTTTTCTGGATCTGGTCGCCCGAGATGCCCACCACCACGCTCTCGGCAAACTTGATCTCGTTCACCAAAGCCACAATGGTATTGGTCTGGCGTTCGACGGTAATGCCCACTTCCTCCAACGTTTTGGCATCTTCTTCCACGAAGGTCTCGATCTGGGCCACTTTGCCCACTTCGCAAACCACATTGGGGATCAGTTGGGTCTTGTAGGAAACGTAGGAAATCTTGATGGTATAAGTGCCCGGGGCGACCTTGATGGCAAAGTTGCCGTCCAGATCAGTGGAGGATCCAATAGTGGTGCCATCTACCGACACGTTGGCCCCGATGATCACTTCTTTGGTGAGGGCGTCGCGCACGGTGCCTTTGATGGTCGCCATTTGGGCAGAGGCAAAAAATGGGGACAGGCAGCTAAAAAACAGTAAAATGTGCTTGTACATAACACGTAAATGGGAAGAGTTTTTCACGCCACAAAGGTAGCTGCCGCGTTTTACCGGGGTGTGACGGCTATGTGATCTTATCTTTACCCATTTGGGGCCAATGTGAAGGCGCGGTGACGTGATCGTGAACCAATCGTTGCGCCAAGGTTAACAAGCCGAAAAACGGCTAAAAAATAGTCAGAAAACTAGCTATTGATTACTTAGTTGACTATTCTGGTTGTCGGCCAAGCCAGCCACTTTTTCGGGCAGGTGCCACTCCGCCGTGTAGGAATACCGGCCCGTGCAGCGGCAGAAAACCACGGGCGCGCCCAGTTGCCGCAGGGCACGCAAATAGCGAAAAAGGCTGCGCGGGGCCATGCCCAATTGGGCGGCCAGGGCAGCGGGCGGCCCGGCCCGGCCCCGGGCAATGAGCCAGTGGAGCCGTTCCAGTTGGTCGAAGTTGGTTTTTGGCATTGGTTTTTAAGGATGGGTGGCAAGCCAAGGATCATGGGCCGGCGTCTCCGGTTCGGGGGGTGGGCCTTGGCACATGGAGGCTATGAGTGGCAGGGTGGCCAGCAGGCCCCACGCCACTAGTTTGGGCATTTTTTTCATGCTCTTAGCTTTTTTTGGGGTTGCCTACTCTGGGGTTGGGGTTTTCGGCTCCGCCCCATGGGAACTCTTTTGGCAAGGCCAGCGCGACACTTGCGGGTTTTAAGGTTGAAGTAAGGCAAAATCGTTGAATGGGAGTCAGCCCGCCCCCAAAACAGCCGTTTGGGCGACCGATCAAGCTATCTGTCCCGCCGCCCCACTTACCCAAGACCCAGTCAACTGCCAAAAGATTGCATTGGCCGGCAATAAAACCGCCCGGCCGACCACTTTCTCTGCCCATTTGGGGAGGGCGATCCCCTTGGGGAACCGGTAACTTCTAGCAACAAAAAACCCCCGAAGACCAGTGGAGGTTCCGGGGGTTTAGGTTGGGTCAGCGACCCTGGGGTTATTTGGCGTAGCTCACCGAGCGCATCTCGCGGATCACGGTCACTTTGATCTGGCCGGGGTATTGCATGTCCTTCTCGATTTTCTGGGAAATTTCAAACGACAACTGGCTGGCCTTTTTGTCGTTCACATTGTCGGCATCCACGATTACGCGCAGCTCGCGGCCCGCTTGGATGGCGTAGCACTTGTTGACCCCCTTAAAATCCATGGCCAGTTTTTCCAAGTCCTTGAGCCGCTGGACGTACGATTCCATCATTTCGCGGCGGGCCCCGGGGCGCGAGCCGGAGATGGCATCGCACGCCTGCACGATGGGCGACAAGAGCGAGGTCATCTCGATCTCATCATGGTGGGCCCCAATCGCGTTGCACACCTCAGGGTTTTCCTTGTATTTCTGGGCCAGTTCCATGCCCAAAATGGCGTGGGGGAGTTCCTGTTCTTCGTGCCACACCTTGCCAATGTCGTGGAGCAAGCCCGCCCGTTTGGCCAGCTTGGCATTGATGCCCAATTCGGCGGCCATTACGGCGCACATTTTGGCCACTTCGCGGGAGTGTTGGAGGAGGTTTTGCCCGTAAGAGGAGCGGAAACGCATCCGGCCCACCATTTTCACCAGTTCGGGGTGCAGGCCGTGGACTCCCAGCTCAATCACTGTGCGCTCACCAATCTCGATGATTTCGTCGTCAATGGTCTTGGTGGTCTTGGCCACGATCTCCTCGATCCGGGCGGGGTGGATCCGGCCGTCTTGCACCAACCGGTGCAGCGAGAGCCGGGCAATTTCGCGGCGCACAGGGTCAAAGCCCGAAATGACAATGGCCTCGGGGGTGTCGTCCACAATGATTTCCACGCCTGTGGCAGCTTCCAGGGCGCGGATGTTGCGGCCTTCACGGCCAATGATTTTGCCCTTGAGGTCATCACTTTCCAGGTTGAACACCGATACGCAGTTCTCAATGGCGTGCTCGGTGGCGGTGCGCTGGATGGTGTTGATCACAATTTTCTTGGCATCTTTGGTGGCCGTCAGCTTGGCTTCTTCCAAGATCTGCTTGATCATGGACGATGCCTTGCTTTGAGCCTCGCCCTTGAGCGCCTCGATCAACTGCTCACGGGCTTCGTCGGCCTTGAGGTTGGCGATCTGCTCGAGCTGGGCCACTTGGGAGAGCCGCATCTGATCGGCTTCGTCAATTTTGCGGGTGGCTATTTCCATCTGCATTTTGACGGTCTCCCGGCTTTTGTCAATCTCGCCCCTGTCAGCTTTCAGTTTTTCCTGGGTTTTGGCCAGTTCGGTTTCTTTTTCTTTGAGTTTGACCTCGACTTGCTTGAGCTTGGCCTCATATTGTTTGAGCTTGTTTTCATTGTTGCTCAGGAGCGTCCGTTTTTCGTTGGTTTTTTCCTCAAACTCGGTCTTCAACTTGAGAAAATTTTCTTTGGCTTGGATAGACTTTTCATTTTTCACCTTTTCGGCCTGAATTTCGGCCTCTTGCAAAATCAACTGGGCTTTTTTCTTGGCTTCTCCCTCTTGCTGGCCCAGTACCATCCCAAGCAGGAACCGCCCCAGCCCCAATCCCACCAATAGTGAAACCCCAGCGGCAATCATCAATGTTGTATCCATGTTTATAATGCACGGTTATGAAGTGAGTAAAATGTCCCGGCAGACCGGGAACTGTTGAACAAACCACGTTGGGAGTTGGGGGGAAAGTGAAACCCGGGCGTGCCACCGTATGAGCGGGCGCGTCCGAGAAACAGCAAAGGGAACTAAAAAAGCAATCAGGCCACTGGCGTGGTCAACATTTGTAAATTTTCTGGGATAATTTTCTCCAATAGAGCTACTTTGTCGGCTACTGCCCCCACAAATTCCTCACCCGACAATTCTTCAAAAACGATGTCAAAAGCTACCATTGCCAACAAATCTTGTTTGTCGTGGACGCGCAAAACTGCTTTTTTTTCGCGCAGCCGAGCATTGAGCCGTTCAGCGGCCAATTTAAAGAAAGGGGCTTCGCCCGCTTCCACTCTCAGCGTGTAATCGCGATCCGCTATATTGATTTTGACAGTCTGTTCCGTCATCTAATAAAAGAAACCTTAAGTAGCCAAACAACTAACCAAAAAAATTACAACTGGTGATTTAACTGCACAATACAATGGTCGATGCGTCTGATATAATCATCCATCAGTTGCTTCATTAATTCCCGGTCTTGCTCCCCTTCCAACGTGTACTGGTGATCGGCTGGTTGCTGGGCGGCCTGCGCCAATTCTTCCCGACAGCTTTCCACTTTATCCCGCAGGGCCTGGTTCTCCTCAATCAGTTTTTCATTTTTTACCACCAATTCCCAATATGCCCCCACTAAGGTTTTCAACCTGCTTTCCAGCGTGTCCAGCCTTGCAATAAGTGCTTGTTCCTGTGCCATGGAGGTAATAAACTGAGCCGAAAACCAAGCGTCACCAAAGGACGTAGTTGACCGATTTATCAAAAATAGGAACTCTGTTCGAGTTATCCAACAAACTCGCACAAATAAAATCAAAAACGGCGCAGAGCGAGGTTAAAACTGCCATTTCCGACCCTTAAAACCTCATTTGGGTTCTGGATACTGCGCAAAGTTCCGCTAAACGTACCGCGCAACACATCGCCTTGTTTGCTCACAATGCGCAGGGTAAGATCGGGGCCCGATGCATCATACCGTTGGTTGCTGCCGCCCAAGAAAAACCGCAATTGTGCATTTTGGGCCACGGTGGTGGGCACGGTCAGGCCGTCCAGATCTATCCCCGTGATCGTGACCTGGATGCGCCGGAGGTCTTGGGCCGATACCTGCCGGAAAATGCCGAGCAGGCCAAACGAGGGAGTAAAACCGTTGGCCGTGGATTCATCGGTGCCGCCTTTGCTGGCAAACACGACCGCGCTGCCCCCGATAGTGGCTTGGATGGTGCCCAAGCTCGCCACTACTTCGTCGGGCCCTGGCTCAGTAACTTGACAAGCGACTGACAATAAAATTGTCATAGCCCAATAACCAAAATATCTTTTCATAAGCGGGTGGATTGTTCCACTAATTAGCTCTTTTCTGGGCATAAATCCAAATAGCAAACGTTGGAGGTCGGGCCCAACGCAGCCACAGGGCGGACAAAAGCCGCTTTGTGGGGATTCTGCCGGGCTTTATTTTTCAAAAATCCGTCCAGTCGCTTTTTCTTTCAGGATCAGTTTTCGGCTGCCGTCCGGGAGCAGTTCTTCCTTGATCAAGTAGTGATCGGGGTCATAGTCTTTGAGGGCCGAGATTTTGGGCACGCCCGACTGCCCCCGCCAAATGTCCAATTGCACCGGCTCCCATTGCTTGGTGCGGGCCGATTTGTAGCAGGCATCCATTACGGCATTGACCACGTAGCCATCATAAAAATCTTCTTGGGGCTGGGTACCATTGTCAAGGCAGTCAAACATTTCGGTGAACATATTATTGTAGCCCAGTTCATGGACTTCATCACCCACCGGGAAGATCCAGCCCCGATCATTCTCGGCTTTCTCGGCCACATAGCCCACGCTCTCGGCGGCGGTGAAAATCTCGAAGCCGGTGCGCAGAAAACTGTCGATGCGCAGCGAGCCTTCGGTGCCACTGGCCTCATCGCGCAGGTCGAGCCCGCCCCGGAACGACCAACTGACCTCAAACTGGGACACCGCGCCGTTTTCGTAGCGCACCAGCCCAATGGCATTGTCTTCGGCCGCGATCGGTTTGACCAGAGTATCGGCCCAGCACACCACTTCCACGGGCCGGATGTCCTTGCCAATGTAATTGCGGCTCAACTCGATGCAATGGCAAGCCAGATCGATGATCGCCCCCCCACCCGATTGCTCATTGTTCCAGAACCAATCGGAGTGCGGGCCGGGGTGGGTCTCGCGGGAGCGCGCCCACAGCACCTGCCCCAGTGCCCCGTTGCGCACGTATTGGAGGGCTTTTTGGGTCTTGGGGGTATAAACAAGGTCTTCCATGTAACCATGAAAAACGCCCGCTTTTTCCACCGCCTCCAACATGATGCGGGCATCTTCTGCATTGATACCCAGCGGTTTGGTGCACAGCATGGCCTTGCCCGCCGCGGCCGCCGCCAATACGGCTTCGCGGTGCAGGTGGTTGGGCAGGGCTATCACCACCGTATCGATGGCCGGATCCTCGATACAACGCTGCATATCGGTGTGTACCGTGGCAATGCCCCAACGATCGGCAAAGGTTTGGCCCCGTGCTTGGGAACGGGAATAAATGGACACCACTTTATCGCGGCGGCGTTGGCCGTGCAACGACATTACATAAAACGCGCCGATAAATCCGGCACCAAGGAGGGCTATTTTGCGCATGGGTCAAAGGAGGTTAAGACTGTTTGCATTTTCAGGTTAATGTTAGGCTTTTATCCGAAAATAAGCAAACGCGCCCTTGGATTATAGTGATTTCGCGATTAATGTGGGCATCACTATACTGGAGACAACAACAAGGGTAACTTTTCACCGCCCATCCACTATTTTTCGGCTCAATTGTAACCTCGGGGCCTCAACCGCTCCCAGTTGGCCGGCCAAGCGTAAACCTCAGTCCCACCCATAGCTGCCTGCGCGTCTGCGGCCTTCTTTCTTTTTTTTGCTTGCCCAAAAGAAAAGAAACACAAGAAAAGGGCCCCTTGCGCAATGCTCCCCTACACCCGAAACGTCGGACTGCCCGCTGCGCAAGGATGCCCGCCCCAACCTCAGACCGCTAACGCCATTCAGATGCAAAAAAGTTAAGCGCAAGATAGTTCGATTCATGCTTGATTTTGAGAAATGCCAATTTAATTTGCCAAACGCTACTTCGGGTGGCCCGACAAGCAAGTGCCCGATTTTTTGGCCATTATCGCCATTGGGCCAAGGGCCGAACGGCGCGCTACAGTGAATCGTCAATCGGCACGGAGTTCTAGGCCCCAAGCGGGCCATCATCACTGGTTTTAGGCTACTTTTGCGCAACTTGGCCCAACCTCCCCAAGCCATTGCCCAATGCCAACCACTGCCGAAACTGTTTTGAATGACCTAAAAGCCGGTAAATACGCTCCTCTGTATTTTTTGCAGGGCGATGAACCGTATTATATTGATCTCATCTCGAATTGGATCGAGGAAAAAGCCTTGGCGGAGGCCGAACGTGGGTTTAACCAAACGGTGCTTTATGGTAAAGAGGCCAACCTGACCACGGTGTTCAGTGCCGCCCGGCAGTTTCCGACAATGGCCCAGCGGCGAGTGGTGATAATAAAAGAAGCGCAGGAAATGGGCGATTGGAACACTGAAAAAGGCAAAGAGGCGCTGGCCAAATATGCGGCGCGTCCGGTTCCATCCACGGTGCTGGTGTTCAATTACAAATACAAAAAGTTGGATGCCCGCACTTCACTGGCCAAAACGCTGGACAAATCGGCGGTGCTGGTGGAGACCAAGAAACTGTACGACAACCAGTTGCCGGCCTGGGTAAAGAGCTTGTTTAAAGCGCGGGGGCATGACCTGACCGACAAGGCAGTCGCCATGTTCTGCGAGTCAATTGGCAATGATTTGAGCCGACTGGCCAATGAAGCGGACAAATTGCTCATCAACTTCCCGGCCAAGGGCGCACCCATCAATGAGGACGTGATCGCGACCTACGTGGGCATCAGCAAGGAATACAACACTTTTGAGCTGCAAAGTGCCATTGCCAAGAAAGAAGTGTCCCGGGCGAATCGAATCGTGTTGTATTTTGCGGCTAATCCCAAAAACAATCCCGCCATTCCGGTGATTGCCCTGCTGTTCAGCTACTTTTCCAAGCTGCTGCTCATCCATGGCAGTGCCGACAAGTCGAAGGGGGCGGTGGCTTCCCTGATCGGGGTCAACCCGTTTTTTGTGGATGAGTATCTGCTCGCTTCGCGCAATTACCCACTGTATAAAGTGGTGAGCATCGTCGGTTTCCTCCGCCAGGCCGATATGCAAGCCAAGGGCATTGGGGCCG
>JBBQXF010000057.1:0-30113 GCA_038209965.1 Cytophagales bacterium
ATTGATTATGAAAGTATTTGTCTTTTAGTCTCACCGCTCGGTCAATTTTTGTTACAGGGACTTTGTCTCACCTCTTTATAAAGTCGCGGGTAGCAACAACCAACGTTTCTTTGTTGTCGGTCTTGTCCCAAAATGCAAGAAGTGTTATTTGGAGGCCTGCGCATTTCGTCCTAAACTCCCAAATATCATTTTGAAGTTTTTTTAAGAGTTTTGGGTCATTTGTCTGTTCAGCAAGGTCAATATTATAAAAGATTTTTTGATGGTCTTTTGATCAAATTTGGCAATAAATTCATTTGCTTCTTCCATAAACCTTGTCTCAAAATATCTCATCGGTAACTACTATTGTTGCGCCACAAAGATGACTAGAGTTTCCAAGTATAGAAACATATATTGCCCACATTCTATAAAACAAATGCCTACGAACTGTACCAAGGGCTGCAAGATTTGGGCGTGCCGATCAAACTGATCATCTATAAAGGTTTTGGCCACGGCATCACCAAGCCCAAGGAACGGCTGGCGGCAATGTGGCACAATTGGCAATGGTTCAACCATTACCTCTGGGGTGAGCCAGTGGAGATGCCAATGGGCAAGTAAGTGCTTGATAATTAAGCTCTTTCGGGGCTGGGCAAGACAGCCAACAGCGCAAAAATGCAGCAGGAAGATCCAACGCGGCTAGGCCAACTGGCCGATGGCGATATCCGGATAATGCTTGGCCCACTCACTCAACATCACGGAGTAGGGCAGCTCGGCAAAAGTGCCATAGTCGTGCACGTATTCCATAAACTTGCTGCCATTGGCGTTGTAGGGCTGAAAAATAGAATCGGTTTGCCCATCGAACTCCAGCGGTGCCACGTTCAGTTTTTCGCACAGCCCCAAGTTAAAGGCAGGCGTGGCTTTCACCCAGCGCGCTTGGAGGTACAATTCGGCATATCCATGGAAGACCAATAAGTTGGTGCCCAATTGTTTCTCCAATTTTTCTGTCCCAATATGATTGGTCACGTTGGCAAAGCCGAGCCGGGCCGGGATACCCACTGCCCGGGCACAAGCGGCCAGAATATTGGCCTTGTCGATGCAATGTCCCTCGGGGCGGAGGATTTGGGCACTCGCCCGAAATACTTCCCGCTGAACCCCAATGGGATAGGGATTGTACCAAAAACCATCTCGGACGGCCTTGTAGAGGCAGCCAGCCTTGGTCAGGTCGTCGTCTTCTTTCCGGGTGTGGGCCTGGGCATACGCCAAGACGGCTTTATGGGTGGAGTCAGTAAAAAAATTGGGCGCAAGGTACGGTTCTAACAACATGGCAACGGCAGTTTTTGGAATAAAATAGTGTGGCAAGCCCCCAAAACGGCCAATCTCACAAATCTTGGCGTAAATTTACACCTCAATTGGTGTTTAAACAGCATTTCTATGCGTTTCTTTCTTCTGCTAATGTGCTGGTGGGCCATTGGCTGCCAACCCCGCCCCTCGGGCCAAGCCTCATCCTCGTCCTCGCCCCCAGCCCAGTCACCCAACGCAGCATTGCTGGCCGATGTGCAGATCCTTGCCTCCGATAGCTTGGAAGGCCGCCTCACTGGGGCACCCGGTGGGCTGCGGGCCCGAAACTACCTTGCCCGCCGTTTCAGCGAATTGGGCCTTAAACCATTTGGCGAAAATTATTTTCAATTGTTTGACTTTCAAAACAAGAAGTTGACGTTCCACGGGGCCAATTTGGTGGGATACATCGAGGGCAAGAAACACAATGATATTTGTCTGGTCATTACTGCCCATTATGATCACTTGGGCGTGCGCGATGGCAAAACGTTTTATGGTGCCGATGACAATGCCTCTGGGGTGGCTACCCTAATGGCCATGGCGGCCCACTTTGGCCAGCATCCGCCCGATCACCGGGTCATTTTTGTCTCGCCCGATGCCGAGGAACTGGGCCTGCGCGGATCCAACTACTTTGTGGAGCACCCGCCCGTTCCACTGGATCAAGTGGCACTCGCCATCAACATTGACATGATCAGCCGCAACGACAAAAACGAACTGTATGCCTGTGGTCCCTCCCATTTCCCATTTTTGAAAACGCTGATGGCCCAAAATACCAAAACGTATGCCGCAACGCTGCGTTATGGCCATGATCAACCCGGGGGAATGCCCGGCGAGGACTGGTCCCAAGCCTCGGATCACGGGCCGTTTTTCCGAAAAGGCATCCCATTTATCTATTTTGGGGTAGAAGACCATGCCGACTACCACCGCCCCACCGATACTTTTGCCAATATTCAGCCCGCCTTTTTTCAGGCTGCAGTAAGCATGGCAGTGGATCATGTAGCCTTGTTGGAAAAGCAATTAACGGCTATCCAAGCGGAAAAAATAAAACTGGGGAAATAGATTCGTCCCCAGCACAAAAAGCTTTTGGGGGATTAAGGGCTGATTGTATGTCTTGCAAATGTATGATCCCAAAATTCAACCAAAACCAATATTATCAAGTACATTATCACCTATCGTTCACCAATAAAATTGACAACCCAACCGATGAGAACCCGGTTATTATCTTTGATGAATTTAGTGGCTTTGGCCGCTGGCCTTTGGTTGCTTGGCTGCAAACCCGAGCAAAAAATGGCGGAGACCAAGCCCAACTCCTCTCCCACGTTGTTTAAGGTGGGTGGAAAAGCAGTCGCGCTCAGTGAGTTCAAGTACATTTATGAGAAAAACAACGTCAGTGACAGTTTGGCCTACTCAGAAAAAAATGTGCGTGACTATCTCAATTTATTTGTTAACTTCAAGCTCAAAGTGGCCGAAGCCCAACAACTGGGAATGGACACCACCAAAGAGTTTTTGGGCGAATACAATGACTACAAAAAGCAACTGGCCCGGCCTTTCCTGACCGAAAACTCAATTACCGATAAAATGGTGAAAGAGGCGTATGATCGATTGAAGGAAGAAATCAAAGCCTCGCATATTTTGGTCCAGATCCCCCGCGAAGCCGAGCCGAGCGATACCTTGGCCGCATTCAACAAAATCTCGGCCCTGCGCCAGCAAGTGTTGGCCGGCACCCAGTTTGACGAGCTGGCCTACCAAAGCTCCGAAGATCAATCGGCCAAGGATAACCGGGGCGATCTGGGCTATTTCACGGCCCTGCAAATGCTGTATTCGTTTGAAAATGCGGCCTACACCACCAAAGTTGGGGAGGTGTCCCCAGTGGTGCGCACCCAATTTGGCTACCATATCATCAAAGTCGCCCAACGCCGCCCCTCTAACGGTTCGGTACGGGTGGCGCACATCATGGCCCAGTTTGGCGCCACCGATAAACCCACCCTCGAAGACTCGGTAAATGCCCAGAACAAGATTTTTGCGATTGAAAAACAATTTAAGGGCGGGGCCAACTGGGACTCCCTTTGCAACCGCTACTCTGACGATGCCAACTCAAAGGCCAATGGGGGCGAATTGCAATGGTTCAGCGCGGGCAACATGATTCCTCCGTTTGAGGAGGCATCCTTCAATCTCAAAAATCCGGGCGATGTGTCAGCCCCGGTGATGACCCGTTTCGGTTGGCACCTGATCAAACTGCTGGAACGCAAAGGGCTGGCTACGTATGATGAACTGGCCCCCATTTTAAAGCAAAAGGTGACCAAAGATTCCCGCGCCGAGATTAACCGAAGTGCCCTGCTGCTGAAACTCCGGCGCGACAACCGTTTCGCCGAAATGCCCGCCAAATCCTTGATTTTTAATAAGATAGACACTACTTTGCTCAAAGGCATGTGGAGCTACAACCGGGCGGACAACGATTTGTCCCTCGCCGTTTTTAGTTTGAACGACAAAAAGTTCAGCCTGCGCGATGTGCTCGCCCACTTGGAGAACAACCAAGGCTCCCAGATGAACACCACCCTAAATCCCTATGTCACTTCCCTTTATGAACAGTTTGTGGACCAGTGCGTGCTCGACTATGAAGAGCGCAACCTGCCCAACAAATATCCAGAATATGGCCATTTGATCAACGAATACCGCGAAGGCATTTTGCTGTTCAAGATCATGGAAGAAAAAGTGTGGACCAAAGCCATTGCGGATAAAACCGGATTGGAGAGGTTCTATGCGGAAAATCGCGACAAATATCGCTGGAACAATCGGGTGAAAGCCACGATTTACACCGTAGCCAGCAACGAAGCCTTGGCCAACTTGAAAGACGGGCTAAAAAAGGATTTGTACGAAAATGAAGCCCTCCGGTTTGAAGATGCGCGGTTTGTTTTTGGCCGGGCCGTACCTGATTCCAGCCAACTGCCCGGCATTGACCGCGTGATCAATTATGCCAAGGCCGATAGCAATGTAGTGGTTGAGCTGCGGGGGTTTTATCTCAAAGGCGAGAAACCAGCATTGGCCCAACAAAGAATCGATGACATCAAAGAACGATTGCTCCAGAGAGGGGTAAGCCCAGCCAATGTTGCTGAAAAATTAATTGGCGAACAACCACTGGATGCGGAAGAAATGAAAAACTATAAGGGCGGCGGGGTGCACTATGGCATTTTTTCACGGTCCAAAAAAGTGCTGATCCAAAGCCTCAACAAGCTAAACCCACTGGCCGTCCAAATGACCGAAGGTATTTTTCAAAAAGAGGAAATGCCCGTGGTTGATCGGGTGGCGTGGCAAGTGGGGGCGTATGATGTAACCACCGACGGTAAAATCAGCCATGTCATCATCGAGTCGGTGGAAGCTGCCCGCCCCAAACGCTTGGAGGAGACCCGGGGCATCGTGGTGTCCGATTATCAGAACCAGTTGGAACAAGAGTGGCTCAAGGCCCTGAAAACCAAATACCCCGTGGTACTTAACGAGGGGGAAATTAAGAAGCTGATCAAAAAATAATTTCTGGAAATGAGGCGCAGGATTGAACCTGCGCCTTATTCAGTGTGTTGGTGTATCCTTAAGCCAAACGAATGCACTTGCGCGAACTCCAAAAACTAGTGGCCCAAGGCGAGGGGTTTCGGCTTGAATTCAAGCGGAAAGCAGCCCACCCTGATAAAATTATGCGCGAAGTATCCGCCTTTGCCAACAGTGGGGGCGGGCACTTGCTCATCGGGGTGGACGACAACGGCGAGATCTCTGGCCTGAAATATCCCGATGAGGATGAGTTTGTGCTCAAACAGGCCATTGTCAAGCACTGCCCCGCCATCCAGTACGAGCTGCACCGGACGGTGGTAAGCCCCAACCGCCAAGTGTTGGTGTTCCACATCCAGCCGAGCCAGGCCAAGCCAATCTATGTGATCTACAATTTTAAGCGCAACACCGGCCGGGCCTACGTGCGGGTGGCGGACAAAAGTGTGCAAGCAAGTTGGGAAATGCGCCAAATCCTCCGGCAGATTGACCTGCCGCAGCCGGTGGGGTTCAGCTACGGGGAAAATGAGCAGAAACTGGTGCAGTACTTGGCCCAACACCCCACCATTGATGTGGATACCTATGCCCAAGTGGCTTCCTTGCCCCGCAAAACAGCTTCTGAACTATTGGTGCGCCTCACTTTGGCCAACTTGCTGAAGATCGTCCCGGATGAGGTACGGGATACTTTCGCCATGCGCGAAAACTTGGACTGACGGGCCCCAGTTTACCCCCGCCGGGCTTGAGTTTGCGCAATGGAGAGGTCTCTGATTTGCATTATCAGATCACCCATCGAACGGGATAAAATTTACCTTTTTGGGATACTTAAACAATGGCCGAGTCTGCGTTGGCATTTTTCCAAACGACCAAGCACAGCCCGTTCGTCCACTTGCGAAAGCGTGGACGATCAAAACCACCAAGGAGAAGCAACCGGTTGGTTTTTGATCAAAAAAGCCTTTTGGCGCATGAAACGCTTGATGGCCGCTGGCCCCATGCGGGTGCCCCCCAGCCCAGACATTTTGAAAGAGGTCTTTTCGCCCTCGTGAATAATGGCCGTGAGGGCCGAGTCATTGATGCTGATGGCTCCCCCCTGAATTTGGCGGCCAATGCTGATCGCTTCTTCATTGGTGCCGGCAAACACCGCCCCACTGAGGCCATAAACAGTGCCATTGGCCAGGGCAACGGCTTCGGCGATCCCGTGGAAGGGCATAATGGGCATGATCGGGCCAAAAGTTTCCTCGCTCATCACCTTCATATCGGGGTGCACATCCACCAATACGGTGGGGAAGCACCACTCACCGCCACCATGTTGCTCGATTTGGCCGCCGGTCAGCACTTTGGCCCCCTTGGCCACGGCATCGCGCAGGTGCTCAGCGATGATGCCAGCCTGCGGGGCGGCAATGATCGGCCCGATTTGGCCACTGTCGTAATCGGGGAAAGCCAGCCGCAACCGCTGGGTTTTTTCCACCAAGCGCTGCACAAATAGCGGATAGATGCTGTCCTCCACGTAGATCCGCTCAATGGACAAGCAGGACTGCCCCGCGTTCACGACCGATCCCCAGAGCAGGGATGAAGTGGCCATCTCCAGATCGGCACTGGCCAGCACAATGGCCGGATCCTTTCCGCCCAGTTCCAAGAAAACGGGAATGAACCGCTCAGCAGCAGCCTGATACACTTTTTTGCCAGTGGTGGTGCTGCCCGTAAAACAAATCAGATCGGCATTTTGCACCAGTTCGGCCCCAGTGGCCCCGGCCCCGGCAATGTAGGCAAAAACCTCCCGCAGGAGCGGTACTTCATCGATACTGGCCTGTAATGGCACCATGAAACGTGGCGTCACTTCGCTCGGTTTCACCACAACGGCGCACCCGGCCATCAAGGCCGGGATGGAATCGATGATGGAGAGCAACAAGGGGAAGTTCCACGGGCTGATCACCCCCACCAGTGGATAGGGAACCAGTGCCTGCTCGATCTCAATAAATGGGACAGCACTTGGCTTGTTTTCCCGCTCCGAAAAGAGTTCGCCCGCGATCCGGCACCAGCGATCAATGGCCGAGGCCAATAAATCAGCCTCCAAGACGGATTCGATCCGCCGCCCGGTGTCAACCGACAGGGCGGCGATCACCGCATCGCGATGGCGCAGGAACGATTCCTTCCAAGCCTGCATGGCCCCAATGCGCCCGGCCACCCCTGCGTTTTCCCAAGCCGTTTGCCCTTGGCGCAATCGGGCGCATTGCGCTAGGAGTTGCGCTGCGCTGAGCGGTTGAATTTCGTAATCAAATTGCCCAGTGCGGGGGTTGCGGACTTGCATGTTCAATCAATAAAAGGTGGATTCACTGTGGGTATTTAGGCACTGCATTATTCCAACTAATTGGTTGTTAATTGGTTAAAAATGAGTGTCTATCAGACAAATAAATATTTTTATAACTATTTGATTATTAGAAACTTATATGCGTTTCATTGTCGTTTTGCAAATTTTAAATTCTCTAAACAATTGGTTGTCAAATACTTTGTCCAACTAAATAGTTGTGCCCTTTCCTGCTGGATCACAAGCCGAATTCAAAGCGTTGGGCGCGTTAAATCCTCCTTGGCGGCAGTGCCCGCATTGCGCCGAGCTGGCCGGCAACGCTGGCTGCCCGGCCAGCCGGCGCATGCGTTGGGCACAAAGTTAGGGACTTTCGCTGGTTTACCGTGCTGGGCCACCGGTTTTGCCAGCCGTGCGCTCCACGCCATTCCTCCCCACGTCTTTTTTCAGGGCCGCCACCGGGCCGGCCATATTGTGGGCTTGGACGGTGGATTCAAGTAACAAACATACCATTGCCCAATGGCGCAGCGCACAAGACCCAATTTCTGGGAGGATCAATTCCCTACAAACAGTTTTTGGCTTATCTTTGTTATCAAGTCTATGGCTGAAAGATTGCCAGAAAAAATCCTCCACATTTGACCCGTTTTATCGCCATGTACAACCAAGATTTGCTTTATAAAAAATTGATCAGTGTTTATACCGAGTCAGTGCCCAATCCCGAGGCCATGAAGTTTGTGGTGAACACCATGCTGGCCCCCAACGATGACTTTCTGCGCGACTACCCCGAGGCCGCCACTGCCACCGATTCGCCCATGGCCCAAGAACTTTTCAAGTTTGACTTTGTGCGCCGGGTGTTTATCACCAAAAACTTTGTGACCATCAGCAAGGACGAGGCCAGCGACTGGGCCGAGAAAGTGCCCGTGGTGCGCAATTTCCTCAAAAACTATTTGGAAGAAGGCAGCGAAGTGTTTTCTGGCCTGGTGGAGGCCATCCCGGGCGCGGGAACCGAAAACGATACCGAGACCGTCCGCAAGATCAAGGAAATCTTGGATGAATACATCCGTCCGGCAGTTGAGGGCGACGGGGGCAACATCAGCCTGCACTCCTATGATGAAGCTACGGGCACGGTAAAAGTCCACCTCCAAGGCTCATGCAGCGGCTGCCCTTCCTCCACAGTCACGCTCAAGGCGGGCATTGAGAACCTGCTGCGCCGCATGATGCCCGGCGAAGTAAAAGAAGTAGTGGCCGAGGGAATCTAACCCAATAGCGCTGGGCAATGGCCCAAATAAAAGTTTGGCCCGGCTGGTGTAAAACCCGGCCGGGTTTCCTATTTTTGCTCCCTGATGTTGGCCAACTGGTTTGAACGCGGGAAGTCCCTTGCTGGGCACAGTGGGCCGATTCAACCAAGAGAACCGATCATAAGATTATGGGAAGAGCATTTGAGTTCCGCCGGGGGCGGAAAGAAAAACGTTGGGACTGGATGGCCAAAACCTTTACTAGATTTGGCCGCGAGCTTGCCATTTCAGTTAAACAGGGCGGGGCCGATCCCGAGACCAACCCCCGCTTGCGCATGGTATTGGCCAATGCCAAAAATGCCAACATGCCCAAAGAGCGGATCGAGAATGCGATCAAACGTGCCTCGGCCAAGGACGAGAAAGATTTTGAGGAAGTAGTGTATGAAGGATATGGGCCTTATGGCGTGGGCATAGTGGTAGAAACGGCTACTGACAATCCTACCCGAACGGTGGCCAACATCCGGCTCATTTTCAACCGCAACGGCGGCTCGCTGGGCAAATCCGGCTCGCTCGATTTCGTGTTCCAGCGCAAGGGCGTGTTCAAAATCGCGCCCGATGGGGTCAATATTGAGAACCTCGAACTTGAACTCATTGATTTTGGCCTCGAGGAAATTACCCAAGAGGAAAACAACATTTATATCCAAACGGCCTACACCGATTTTGGCACGATGCAAAAAGCGCTGGAGGACCACAAAATCAATGTACTGAGTGCCAACTTACAGCGGATTCCGCTCAGTTATGCCGAAGTGACCGATGAGCAGGCCGACGAGCTGCTCGAGATCGTGGACAAGTTTGAGCAGGACGACGATGTCCAGGCCGTTTACCACAACATGAAGTAACTCATTGCCCGTGGGCCATGCCTGCGGCTTCAACCCAAGCACCCATGCCCAGCGCCAAAAATCCCCGCCAAGCCGAAGCGACCCCCATCGGGGAAGCTATCGCGGCCATGCTCAAAAGTTTTGGGCTGGAAGACCGCTACCACGAGGCCGAGCTGATCAATGGCTGGGGCAAAGTAGGCTTGGCCCTGGGCAAACCGCTGGCCCGCTACACCAAGCGGATTTTTATCAGCAAACGGATCCTTTACATCGAGCTGTCCTCGGCCCCGCTCAAAAATGAATTGGTCATGCGCAAAACGCACATCTTGGAACTGCTCACCCACGACAAGCCTGGGCGAATCGATGAACTAGTGTTTCTCTAAAATCTACCTGATCTCACTTCATCCCACCCAAACCCTCATCAACCTATCATGCACGATCATTATTACGTCATCATCATGGCCGGAGGCGTTGGCACCCGATTTTGGCCCTATAGCCGCACCGCAAAACCAAAACAGTTTCAAGACATCTTGGGCATTGGCCAGAGCCTGATCCAAATGACCATCAGCCGCTTTGCCGAGGTGTGCCCCATGCGCAATATCTTTGTGGTGACCAATGCCGACTACCACGATCTGGTGCAAACCCAACTGCCTGGCCTAGCGGAAGACCAGATCCTGCTCGAACCATTCATGCGCAATACGGCGGCCTGTATCGCTTATGCCGCCTACAAAATCCGGGAGCGCGACCCCCAGGCCAACATTGTGGTAGCCCCTGCCGACCACGTGATCCTCAAAGAAAAAATCTTCAGCAATTCGTTGCTCACTGCCTTGGCCGCCACGGCCAATAGCGATATCATCATTACGCTGGGCATCAAACCCACCCGCCCCGACACGGGGTATGGCTACATCAAAATGGCCAACCTCAAAGAGGGAGAGACGGTGGCCAAAGTCAAAACCTTTACCGAAAAACCAGATTATCAACTGGCGCTGGAATTTGTCGAAAGCGGCGATTATCTATGGAATGCCGGTCTGTTTGTTTTTCAAGCCAATACCATCATTGAAGCCTTCCGCAAATACATGCCCGAGCTGCACGGGGTGTTCGAGGATGCCAAAGCAGATTTTTATTTGCCCGCCGAGGGCGAGGCAGTGCGCAAAGCCTATTCGCAAGTCCACAACATCTCGATTGACTACGGGATTATGGAGAAAGCCGACAATGTCTATGTGATCCCCTGCGATCCGGGCTGGTCCGACTTGGGCACTTGGAAATCCATGTATGAATATTCCGAAAAAGACGAAACTGGCAACGTGATCGGGGGCAATGCCCTGACCTATGAAACGGCCAACACGATCATCAAAACCCCACCTGATCGGTTGGTGGTGGTGCAAGGATTGGACAACTATATTGTGGTGGAATACGACAATGTGCTGCTGGTCTGCCAAAAGGATCAAGAACAGCGCATCAAGCAATTTTTGGAAGATGCCAAATCCCAAAAGGGAGCCGCTTTTGCGTAAGTATTCTATCAACTATTTGTGTAATCTAGTCGCCCATCCACAATGAAACCGCAAACTATTGCCGAAAAAATCATTTCCGCCCACAGCGAGCGTCCAGTGTATGCGGATGAACTGAGCATTGTACGGGTGGATGGGGCCATGGCCAGCGACACCACTGCGCCCTACACCATCAAAGCCTTCGGTGAGATGGGGGGCCTGCGGGTGTGGGATCCGGGCAAGGTAGCCTTGGTCATCGACCACGCCGCCCCAGCCCCCAACGAGACCATCAGCAATTTGCACCAAATGATGCGCCGCTTTGCCCGCGAACAAGGCATCCGGCTGTTTGATGTGGGCGAGGGCATCTGCCACCAAGTGATCATGGAAAACGGCTATGTCCGGCCCGGTGACGTGTTCATCGGGGCCGATTCGCATACGACGCATTATGGGAGCATCAATGCGTTCTCCACCGGGGTGGGCTCCACCGATCTGGCGGCGGTATGGCTCACCGGCAAAATTTGGCTCAAAGTGCCCCGCACGGTGCGCATTGTGCTCAATGGCACGCTCCAGCCTGATGTCCATGCCAAGGACGTGATCATGCACATCATGGGGATCGTGGGGATTGAGGGAGCCACCTACCAAGCCATTGAGTACTGTGGCGAGACCGTGGAACGGATGACCACGGCCAGCCGGGGCGTTTTGGCCAATATGGCCGTGGAAATGGGTGGCAAAGCGGGGCTGGTCAACCCGGCCGGTTTGCAGCTCGACCACCCTTTTACCCCGGTTTTCCCGGATGAGGGAGCGGTTTATTCCCGCACGCTGGAGATTGACGTGTCCACGCTGCGGCCCCAGATCAGCCTGCCCCACTCGCCCGACCATGTGCGCGAACTCGCTTTGGTCAAAGGCAAAAAAATCACTTATGCTTTTATTGGCACTTGCACCAATGGGCGCTTGGAAGATTTGCACGCCGCCGCCGAGGTGTTGCGGGGCAGGCACGTCCACCCTCAAGTGCGGTTGCTGATCATCCCGGCCTCCAAAAAAGTGTACATGGAGGCCCTGCGCGATGGCACAGTGGAAACTCTGAGCGAAGCCGGGGCTACGTTTGGGGTGTCAGGTTGTGGGCCTTGCGTGGGATCGCACATGGGCGTGCCCGGCGACGGAGAGGTGGTGGTGTCGGCCGCCAACCGCAATTTTCAGGGCCGGATGGGCAACCCCAGAGCAGAAATATACTTGGCTTCGCCGGCCACCGTGGCAGCCTCGGCGGTACTGGGCCAGCTGGCCGAAGCCGCCGACCTTGGGTAAGGATCAATACTCGCTTTTTATTCATCTACCCCATTCCGATGTTCACCAGCTCCACCCAAGTGCGCGTCCGCTATGCCGATACCGACCAGATGGGCTACGTCTATTATGGCAACTACGCTGCCTACTACGAGATCGCCCGGGTGGATGCCCTGCGCCAGATCGGGATCAGCTATAAAGCCCTGGAAGAGGAGGGCATTATGCTGCCCGTCCTCGAGAACCACTCGCGCTACTTGGCCCCGGCCGGCTTCGACGACTTGCTCACCATCCAGCTTTTTGTGCGAGAAATGCCCTCCGTGCGTTTTGTTTGCGATTACGAAATTTACCACCCAGATGGCCAGTTGATCCACATCGGCCAGACGGTGCTAGTATTCATGCGGAAAGACACGCGGAAGCCTTGCCGCCCCCCTGCCCACCTCTTGGCGATTTTTCGGGCTTATTTTCCAGCCAGTTAACAAAACTTAACCCCACATGGTCAGCGAGCAGACCTAACTATGCAACCAGCCTTGTAACTTTGTCCGCTCAATCAGTGTTGGTTACACCAGTAGCCAACCCGCTGGTTGGTCCCAAACAATGAAACAAGTCATGAAAAAACTCCTCCTCACTGCCTTCTTTTGGGCCTTGGCACTAGCGGCCCCGGCCCAAGTACTCAACCCCGCCAAATGGAAGGGCAACACTTCCGTGGATGCAGCCAAAGTCGGCGATGTCGTGGAGCTGGTGTTCTCGGCCACCATCGAGTCAGATTGGTATATGTACTCCAACGACTTCGATCCCGACTTGGGGCCGAACTTGACCACCTTTACCTTCAAGCCCGATCCTTCCTATCAACTGGTGGGCAAGCCACAGGCCATTGGGGCCAAGAAGAAGTTTGATAAAATCTGGGAAGGCGACGTGACTTACTTCACCAGAACTGCTGAATTTCGGCAAAAGGTCAAAATTATTAAAGAGTTGCTTAGGGTAGAGGCCACTGCTACCTATCAATTGTGCTCCGACGTAACCGGGCAATGCCTCCCGCCCACTGATGCCGATCTGGCCTTTGCCCTGCGAGCCGCCCCCGGCGAAGTCGCCACCAAGGAACCTACTAAAGCGACAGGAATCAATGAGCAACCTGCCAACGGGGCCAAAGCAGAACCAACGATCGCCAAAACCGGGGATTTGCCACTGGCCAAAGACACGATCATCAGTAGCAAGGATGATTCGGTGAAGAAAACCGAACAATTGGCCCCCCCCAATCCCTCACCCGAACCAGCCCCGGGCGAAGTCAACCCAGCCGGCGAGGCTGGTGGATCGCTGATCGGGTTTTTCTTGTTTGCCTTCTTGAGCGGGGTTGCCGCGCTCATTACCCCGTGCGTGTTCCCCATGATCCCCATGACGGTCACCTTCTTCATGAAAAACAGCGAGTCCCGGGCCCAAGCCGTGACCAAGGGCATCGTATATGGGCTGTCCATCATCACTATTTTTGTACTCATCGGCACGGTGTTCTCCTTCCTGTTCGGAGCGGATGCAGCCAATATTTTGGCCACTCACTGGTTGCCAAACCTGTTCTTTTTTATCGTTTTTATCGTTTTTGCCCTGTCATTTTTTGGCATGTTCGAGATTGTGCTGCCCAGCAGTTTGGCCAATAAATTGGATCAAAAAGCCGATCAGGGCGGTTACACTGGCGTATTTTTCATGGCTTTCACTCTGGCGGTCGTTTCGTTCTCGTGCACAGGCCCGATCGCGGGCAGCGTGCTGGTGCAGTCGGCCAATGGTGAATTTACCCGGCCCATCATCGGGATGTTGGGCTTTTCGCTGGCCTTTGCCTTGCCATTTTCGCTGTTTGCCATTTTTCCGAACTGGATGCAGACCCTGCCCAAATCGGGCGGTTGGCTCAATTCGGTCAAAGTAGTGCTGGGATTCATTGAATTGGCCTTGGCCCTCAAGTTCCTGAGCATTGTAGATCAAGTCTATCACTGGGGCATTTTGGATCGGCACATTTACATTGCTTTCTGGGCGGCCATTACCCTGTTCATGGGCCTTTATTTACTGGGCAAAATCCGCTTGCCGCACGACAGTCCGGTCGAAAAAGTGGGCGTTGGCCGGATGCTGCTCGCCATAGTGGCGTTCACTTTCCTTATTTATCTCCTCCCTGGGATGTTTGGTGCACCGCTCAAAGCCTTGGCGGGCTACTTGCCACCGCAAAGCACCCACGACTTTGACGTGATAAATTTGGTCAAACAGTCGGTTCAGGGTGGCACCGGGCAAGGATCGACCGCCACCCGCCCAACTTCGCTGGCCAAATATGGCGATCGGTTTCACCTGCCCCACGGCCTGACCGGGTATTTTGATTACCAAGAAGGTCTGGCCGCGGCCAAGCGAGCGGGCAAACCAATATTCATTGATTTTACGGGCCACGGGTGCGTCAACTGCCGCGAAATGGAGGCCAATGTATGGTCGGATCCAGCCGTGTTGCAACGGCTGCAAAATGACTATGTGATCATCGCGCTCTATGTGGATGACCCGCTGGAACTGCCCGAAAAAGAATGGGTGACCTCTACCTACGATGGCAAATTGAAAAAGAGCATTGGCAAAATCAACGCTGATTTCCAGATTTCCGAGTTCAACAATAACGCCCAGCCATTTTATGTGCTGCTGGATCACGAGGGCAAACTGTTGGTCAACCCCAAAGCTTACGATCTAAAGGTTGAGAATTTTGTCCAATTTCTCGACCGGGGCCTGAACAGTTTCAAAACCAAACAAAACAGCTTGGCCAAAAAGTAAGGGCCGAATTAGTGGGCGAACATCCAACCCTGAGAAAATTTACGTAATATTAAGCCTCAAATTAACCAATGTGCCCATGTTTTTGGACGACAACCTCAACCAAGACACAACGGTCTGCCCGGGCGATCTGTTGATCTCAGAACCCTATCTGCCCGATCCCAACTTTGAACGGACAGTAGTGCTCATGTGCCAGCACCAAGAGGCCGTCGGATCTTTTGGACTGGTGCTCAACAAGCCCACCAGCGTGCAGGTGTATGAGGCCAGCAATCTCAAATCGATCCGACAGCCCCTGTTCGTCGGGGGGCCGGTGGAACAAAACACCCTCCATTTTGTTCATTATCTGAACCACGTAAAAAGCAGCACCCATTTAAAAGATGGCCTTCATTGGGGAGGCGATTTGTCCAGCTTGGAACTGATAGCAGAGTTGGGACAAATGGGTGACGCCCAGTGTCGTTTCTTTGCCGGGTACAGTGGTTGGGGCCCCCGTCAGCTAGCCAAGGAGATTGGGGAAAACTCGTGGATCATTTCTCGGGTGGATCTTACCGAAATTTTGACAGTTGAACCCGACAAATTATGGATGCACATTTTGAAAAAGATGGGCGGGAAATACCGGGTCTTTGCGAATTTTCCTGAAGACCCCCGCTTGAATTGATTTCTTTTGTTATTTTTGTGTTTGTGTGTAAGCCAAACTTACACATATTGATTTTTAGAAATTATTAGCGACACCTGTAAAGGGAATTAGCTGTTAACCAAAGTGTGAGCATGAGCGACCCCAAAGATCTGCCAGCCGACGACTTAACC
The DNA here is from genome assembly GCA_038209965.1 of Cytophagales bacterium. Lineage (GTDB taxonomy): Bacteria > Bacteroidota > Bacteroidia > Cytophagales > Thermoflexibacteraceae > JALONO01. The sequence goes on from JBBQXF010000057.1 coordinate 15,602, forward strand.
TCGCCGAGTGCGGAAGAACCCCAAGAAGGAACTGTGAGCTTGGAAATGACTGAACAAGACTTGGAGGCCGATGCCCCCCAGACCGAGGAAAGTCCAGCGGAAGTTGAGCCAGCGATGGAGGCTGCCCCGCAAGAAATGCCCTTGGCCGAGGTTGAGGTGCCCGCTGAACCGGTAGAAATAACCGAAATCAGTGCGGCAGTCATTGACGAAAGCGCTGAAACTGTGGATGATGCGCCTCAGACCGAGGAAAGCCCAGCGGGAACGGAGCCGATCGAAGAGGTTGACCCGCAGGAAATGCCCTTGGCCGGGGTGCCCGTTGAATCGGTGGAAACAACAGAAATCAGCGCGGAAGCCGTTGCCCAAACCGCCGAAACTGTCGCCGAATCAGCCAGTGAGCACCCCGATCACCACGAAAGCGAGGAGACCGAAGAAGAAAACGACTACTCAAACTTTAGCCGGGCTCAGCTATTCGAAGCCAGTGAGGAACTGCTCAAAGAAAATAACTTCCGCAAAATCGACAATTTGTTGCGATTGCTGAAAACAGAAATTGACCGGTTCAATCGGACTGACCGCGAAGCTGCCCAACAAGCCTATGAAGCTGATGGTGGCGAGCCAGACAGCTTTGAATTCAAACAAGACGAACTGACAACAAAATTTTACGCCAATTATAAGCAACTCAAGGATCGCAAAACTAAATATTTTGCGGAACTGGAGAAAAAGAAACAAAAGAGCCTGGAAGATAAACACAGTTTGTTGGCCCAGCTCAAAGCGATAGTCGAGGCAGGTGATTCCAGTAAGGCATCGCTTGACAAGATAAAGGAAGTCCAAAAGAACTGGAAAGAAAGTGGGGCTGTACCTGCCCAAGAAGCGGATGAACTGTATCGGTCTTACAATGCGTTGCTGGATCGTTTTTATAGCCAACGCAGCATTGAAAACGAATTGATGGAGCTGGATCGCCGCCGCAACTTGGTAGCCAAGGTTGAGATTTGTGAAAAGGCCGAAGCCCTGCTCAGCTCCGAAAATATCAACGAGTCCATCAATGCCCTCAATAAACTGCACGAGGATTACAAATCCATCGGTCCAGTTCCCAAAGAGGAGCAAGAACCGGTTTGGCAGCGTTTCAAAGCCGCTTCCGACAAGTTGTATGAGCGCAAGCGTTCCCATGCGGAAGAAACCCGCAAAGTATTGGAAGAAAATATGCGGCGCAAGCAGGAACTGTGCGTGAGCATTGAACCCTACACCGAATTTGCTTCGGAGAAAATTTCGGATTGGAACACCAAGACCAAAGAGATCTTGGCACTCCAAACCGCTTGGGAAAAAGTGGGGCCAGCCCCCCGCGAAGTTGCCAAAGACATCAACAAGCAGTTTTGGGCCAATTTCAAATCTTTCTTTGCCAACAAAGGCCGGTTCTTCGATAAGTTGGAAAAATTCCGCGAGGAGAACTTGCAGAAGAAAGTCAGTTTGTGCGAGCAAGCCGAAGCCGTGCAAGAAAACTCGGACTGGGATGCCACTTCCGACAAGCTCAAAGCCTTACAGGACGAGTGGAAACTGGTAGGGCCAGTGCCCGAGGCCCAGCGGGATTCAATTTATGAACGCTTTAAGGCTGCTTGCGACAATTTTTTCAACCGGAAGCGCAACCGTCGCAACGATCAAGACCGGGAATTTGACACCAATTTGGCCAAGAAGCGCGAAATTTGTGAACAGATCGAGGCAATGGCTAAGGCCAAGGATGGCGACGTGGAGAAAATGGAGGAGCTGTACGATAAGTTTGGAACCATCGGGTTTGTGCCGCGCAAAAATATGACTTCCATCCAAGAAAAATTGACCAAAGCGGTGGATTTTTTCTTGGCCAGTCTGGAAGTAGGCGACGAAGACCGGGCGGATATTCGGGCCTCGCTCCACATGCGCACCACCGATACCGACCCCAATGCCGATAAGAAAAATTTCCGCAAAGAGCAGATGATCCGCAAGAAAATGGCCAATCTGGAAAGCGACATTGCCCTGTGGAAAAACAATGTGGAGTTCTTTGCCAATTCCAAGAGTGCCACCAAGTTGCGCGAGGAATTCAATGGGAAGATTCAAGCGGCCGAACAGGAAGTCAATTCGCTCAAGGTGCAAATCAAAGCCCTGAGAAATACGGGCAAATAGGTTTTTTAAGCTGTGAGTTTATAAGAAAACAGCCAAAAGATTTCGTTTGGCTGTTTTCTTATTATACCTAAAATTGTTTTGGCCGACCGATTACTTGATCGCAGAGCCTGCACTGAACACCTCAAAACCCAAATGTTCGTCCAATTCGTCAAACTGGAAAGGAAATTCAAGGCCTTGGGGCCGGCCCCCAGTAATGACTTGGCGGAAGTACTCGCGCAACTTGCCCACAATGGCCGAGTAGCCGGTTACCTGCCCGCGCAATATCAACTGGACTTCATCTTGACTCAACCCATGTTCCTCAGCAACCAGCAAGGTAAAGTAAACCACATCTTCGGGACTGGTAAACTCAAAGGAATTGAGAAAATGCAGGCCGCCATTGCGAAAGAACGCGATGGTAAGGATGCTGCGGTCAATGAGCAAGTGCAGGTGGCGTGAATCCAATTTGTTGGGCATGGTGAGTAGGCCCTCCATGAAACAACTTGAGTAATTAATGAATTGGAAGTCGGCTTTGGGGAATTTGCTCTCCACCAGATCCGCCAGCCGGCGGTTGATCGCAAATACATTCACTACGTTTTGTGTCCGGTGCAGGTAGGTGAGCACGTAAGAATTGGCGGGTACAAAACGGACATTGGTCTTGAGAAAATCCGTGGTGTACTCATCATCATAAAACTCTTGCGGCACCAAATCAAAGCATGGTTCGCTGCTGATGAGCATTACCTTTTTCCAGTAGCCCGCCGATGCGTACGCATGGTTGTCCAATATTTCACCAACCAAACTGGCCAAGTCCAGACCGGGGAGAAATTGGTATTCCTCGTAACTCAGGAACCGCTTGTTTTCGGTATTGAATACTGCCAATTCAAGATTTTCGGCACCTATTTTTAGGCATAGGACGTACTGGCCGATACGCTCTATGTTCAGAGCGTCGCTTTGGATCCTTTTTCGGAGTCGAGAAGTAGCGAGCGTGTCCAAGTTGCGATTAGTCCTCCCAGTTTCCAGTGGTGGTCACTTCGTCTTTGGCCCCAAAACGAAGGAACCGACGCTTGCGGTTTCCGTTTTCTTCACTACGGAACTTGTCGTAAGGGAACACATCAATTACTTCAATTACATCGGTTTTGGTCCCACTTTTTTGGGTGATTTTACCAACAAACAAGCTAAACTTTTTGGTGGGGTCATTCCAGCCAGGGATTTGGTCGATGTTGTTGGCATCGAAACTGGGTTTGTCTGGGAACAAACGGGCCAATACTTTGTCCCGGCCCAAGGTGTCATAATACACCTTGATGCTGTCGCCACCACCAAGCCGTCTGGATTGTACTCCTTTGATGATGACCTCGCGTTGTTGTACGTTTGGCACGTCACCATCGAGAATAAAGCTCTTCAAAGTGTCAAAGGAGCCAGTGTAGCGTCCTGTGACGGATAAAAACAATTTCTGGGCCTCCCGGATTTCTTTGAGGCGCGTAATGACCAATAATTCTCGCCTTTTAATCTCTTCAACTTCAACAATTTGGCTATTGACGCTCTGATAAACTAGGTAACCCAAGGCTAGGGCAATCACACCAAATAGAATAGTAAATATCTGGGTCTTTCTCATGTTGTAAGGTTTTGAGTTGCAATTATAAAAATTTTATTGTGCAAAACATACAAGTGGCCGATTAAAAATCTGCTCAATTGACCTTGGCCCAAAGTAGGGATTGGCTTGGCGGGCCAGAATACTTGGATGTTGGGTCAAAAGCGGCCAGTTTATGGGTTTTTACCGAAAAATAACCTAAAAATTATCGGCATGATCCACAATTTTTTCGGTAGGTTGCCTCAAGATTTCCCAATCATCATTAAGGATTGCGATAGCGTGATGGGCGGTCAGGTCGAATACACAAGGCACCACCGACACGTGACCGTTGGCAATGGCCCATTCATCAGTGTCTTCGCCTTTGTCGGGGTTGTGAAAGCTGCCGGCCAGCCACAGGTATTTGCGGCCATAGGGATCCACCCGCTCATCAAATTCTTCTTTCCAAGTGGCTTTGGCCTGTCGGCAAATCTTGATGCCTTTGATGGGATGGGCGGTCTTTTTGGGAAAATTCACATTGAGGGCCGTTGCTTTGGGCAAGCCTGACTTGAGCACCTGCAAACAAATGTCGCGCACGTAGCTGATTGTGTGCGAAAAGTCGGGGTCTTTTTCGTGGTCGCAGAGGGAAAAGCCAATGGCGGGCAAGCCCTCAATCGCCCCTTCGATGGCCGCCGACATGGTGCCCGAGTATAAAATGCTGATGGAAGTGTTGCTCCCGTGGTTGATCCCGCTCACCACCAAATCAGGCGTTCTGCCCTTCAGGATATGATATTTGGCCAGCTTGATGCAGTCGGCGGGGGTTCCCGAACTTTCATAGGCCGTCACACCCTCCAACCCATCGAACACATCGGAGCGGTAGATTTTCAGGGGGGAATGGATGGTAATGGCGTGACCCATGCCCGATTGGGGGCTGTTGGGGGCTACTACCACTACTTCGCCAATTTCTTTCATCGCGTAAACCAACGTGCGGATGCCTTTTGCGGTGATGCCATCGTCATTGGAAACGAGAATCAATGGTTTCTTGGACATAACTAATAGTCTGTTTTTTTATTTTGTTTAATCCGCCGAAGTTAAGTAAAAATACGTACCTACTGTAAATAAATAAATTTTGTCTTATCGTAAACCAGCTAATTGATTGTACCATGCGAAGTAATATCATCAAATGTGCCGCTCTACTGCTCTCATTGGCCCTGATGGCCAGTTGCGCAAAATGGAAAGGGGCCAACAGAAAACAGAAAGGGGCCGTGATCGGTGCGGCCTCCGGGGCCATTATTGGGGGAGTACTGGGCAAGGGCAAGAACCGCGCACTGGGCATTATTTTAGGGGCCACTTTGGGCGGCGCGAGCGGGGCGGTCATCGGTTTTTACATGGACAAACAGAAAAGAGACCTGGAGAAAGATCTGGAAAAGCAGAATGAAGGTTTACCCCCCGAAGAGCAAGTGACGGTGGAGCGCGTGGGCGAGGGCCTGAACATCACAATGGGATCGGGCATTTTGTTCGATGTGGCCAAGTCCAACCTCAAACCATCGGTGCGCCAAAGCTTGGACAAGATGTCGGAAACTTTGAAAAAGTATGATGACACCAACATTGTGGTCTCTGGCCACACCGACAGCGACGGCTCCGATGCCTTCAATATGACCCTTTCCGAACAGCGGGCCAGTGCCGTGGCCAATTATTTGAGCGGATTGGGCATTTCCCGCAGTCGCGTGCTCACCCGGGGGTTTGGCGAAGAAGACCCCATTGCCGAAAACAGTGCACCCGGTGGCAAGCAACAAAACCGACGGGTCGAGTTGGCCATTTATGCCAATGAGAAGCTGAAAAAGGATGCCGCCGACGGCAAATTGGAAGGTAACTAAACCGGAGGTCATTCCTTGGCCATTGAGGGGGCTGTACCGGCCTAGCGTGCGACCAGGTAAATGGCCTATCCGCAAACCTCGGACGGGCAGTCCTAACCCGGTAATTGTGGTGAGATAGAGGCGGCTTGCCCTGAACGGCAGGCCGCCCTTTTTTGCCCTGAAATGGCCCCGCTGGGACTGGCCGTCGGCCAGCGGTTTCACGGCATGGATCAGCTGGTGGATCCGTTCCATGATGGCCTGCTCCCGTCCATCGCCCTGATGCACTTTGGGTACACTAATCGCGGACACCCACCGGTGCTGGGCCACGGCGTGCTTACAGGGCTTTTTTTTTGTAACTCACTGATTATAAGAAACAAATTTTTTACTCAGCCCCATATTTGACCCTCACCCGTCATTGCTTTGTGCCGAAAAAGTAATGACAGATAGGGGGTTATGACTGGCCGGTCAAAAACTGGCCCATGAACAAACTGGGGTAAAAATGAACCCCAAAATCATCATTGCTTCCTTTTGGGCGGAGGAATGGGTTGTAAAAATAGCAAAAGCTGAAAAAACAACACACGCATTCATTTTTTCAACATAAATGAATTAGCAATTTGTTAACATTAGAAGTTGGCTTACCGTATCCTAACCCATAACTTTGTGGCCTAATAAAACCATTTCGTTATGAAAAACTTTTTACTCTTATTTATTGGGGTCTTCTTGGCTTTGTTGATCCAGCAAAACACACAGGCCCAAGGTGTTACCAACAGTGCCTTGTCTGGCTACGTCAAAGATGAGAAAGGGGAGGGCTTGCCCGGGGCCAATGTTGTGGCCATCCACACGCCCTCGGGCACTCGTTATGGCGCATCTACACAAGTGGATGGCCGCTACAACATCCCCGGCATGCGGGTGGGCGGCCCATACAAAGTGATCATTACCTTTGTGGGTTACAAGGAACAAGTGTTTAACAATATCTTTTTGAGCCTCGGAACGGCAGCCGACGTGAGTGCCAAAATGACCTCGAGCGACGTGGAACTGACCGAGGTGGTGATCCAAGCTACTAAAAACGACGTGTTCAGCTCCGAGCGCACGGGGGCGGCCACCAACATTGGCAAAGACCAGATCAACAACCTGCCTACCTTGAGCCGTTCCATCAACGACTTTACCCGATTGACTCCTCAGGCCAGTGGCACTTCGTTTGGTGGTCAAGACAGCCGATTGAACAATATCACCATTGACGGTTCGCTGTTCAACAATAGCTTCGGTTTGGCGGGGCAGCCCGGCGGCCGTACAGGCTCATCGCCCATTTCATTGGATGCCATTGAAGAAGTTCAGGTAAACCTTGCCCCATTTGATGTGCGTCAAGCAGGCTTCGTGGGAGCGGGCGTGAACGCCGTGACTCGCAGTGGGACCAATGATTTTAGTGGATCCGTTTTCTACAATGTCCGCAACAAAAACTTTGTGGGTGACCAAGCTAAGGGCAACTCCGTTACAGTGGGTGATTTCAATCTCTACCAAGCTGGTTTCCGCGTGGGGGGTGCTATTATTAAAAATAAACTATTTTTCTTCCTCAACGGTGAGCAAGAGCGGGAGACCTTCCCCGGCACTACTTTCCGGGCCAATGCTGGCGGCGAACAGGTAATTGGTAACACCACGCGGGTGCTTGCCTCCGACATGGACGAACTGAGCAATTTCATGCGCAGCCGCTTCAACTACGAAACGGGTCCTTACCAAGGTTACAATAACCAAGCACGCAGCGACAAGTTCTTGGTTCGTTTGGATTATAATATCAACGATAAGCACAAATTGAGCCTGCGTTATTCTCACTTAGATTCTCAGACCGATATTCTGGTGAGTAACAGTACCACCATCGGGGGCGACCGCCGTGGCAACTTGTCAGCCCTCAACTACCAGAATTCCAACTATTTGCAGTTGGAGGGCATTCGTTCGATCATAGGTGAATTAAACTCTAATTTTGGCAAATTGTCCAATAACTTGATTGTGGGCTACACCCACCAGAACGAAGACCGTGGCTCACGTGGCTCTTTCTTCCCGCTGGTGGAGATCCTGAATGGTGGCCAGACCTATATCACTATGGGCTTCGAGCCTTTTACCCCAAGCAATAAGCTGAACTACAGTACGTTCCAGATCCAAGACAATCTGACTTACTATGGCCGCAACCATACCATTACGGCCGGTTTTAGCTTGGAGCGCCTCGCCTTTGAAAACGTGTTCTTCCCTTTTTCACAAGGCCGCTATGCCTTTAACTCCTTGACAGATTTTTACACTGCCGCCAATGCCTCGTTGGCAAACCCCAACTTGACGGTTTCGCCGGTCAATGTGCGCAACTACCGGCTCAACTTCTCGGCTTTGCCCGGCGGGGGCGAGCCTACGCAACCAACCGAGGTGACCTACGCAGGTCTATACCTACAGGATGAGTGGTCGCCATCTGAAAAATTCAAGCTGACCTTCGGTCTGCGCGCCGATATCCCATTCTTTGGTAACACCGCACTGAACAACCCCATCGTTGAGGGGCTTTCGTTCCGCGACGAGACTGGGGCCACCGTGCGCTACAGCACCTCCAAACTGCCCGACCCGAACATTCTTTGGTCGCCACGTTTGGGCTTTAACTTGGATGTGACCGGAGACCGCAAGATCCAGTTGCGTGGTGGTACGGGCATTTTTACGGGCCGCCCCGCTTTTGTATGGATATCAAACCAAGTGGGCAACAACGGGGTATTGACCGGGTTGCTCAACGTTGACAACACGACCACCTTCCCCTTTAGTCCTGATCCGCGCCGCCACATCCCGGCCAACCCTGCGCTGCCATCGTCGTTCAATATCGCTGTGACCGACCCTGAATTCCGCTTCCCCCAAGTATGGCGCAGCAACTTGGCGGTCGACACGAAACTCCCCGGTGGCATCATTGGTACTCTTGAATTTATTTATACGCGCAATGTGAACCAAGTGTATTACATTGATGCCAACCGCGAGCCTGCCACCCAGACGTTTTCCGGACCAGATAGTCGGCCACGTTTCCCAGGTTCTGGCCTGACTGGTGCCACACAGAACAATGCGATCCGCATCAACGACAACATTACCGATGCCATTGTGTTGAAAAACACCAACCAAGGCAATGCCTACACCATTACGGCCCGCTTGGAGAAGAACTTTGATTTTGGCTTGAACATCATGGCCGCTTATAACTTTGGCTCGTCGCGCAACCTGATCGATCCGGGTTCAATCGCCTTTTCCTCTTGGTCGGGCAACTCTTCTTCTCGGGGCAGCAACCTGCCTGACCTGTCCTTTTCTGATAACGACCAGCGACACCGTATTATCTCCGCGATCAGTTATCGCAAAAACTTGGGCCGTGTTGCTTCCATAAGTGCCAACCTGTTCTGGGAGGCCCGCAACCAGGGCCGCTTTACCTACCGCATCAACGGTGACATGAACGGCGATGGGGTTAACGGCAATGACCTGATATTTGTACCGCGCGATGCCAATGAATTAGGCTTTGTGCCACTGGTTATTGGGTCTGGGGCAACAGCCCGCACTTTTACCCCCCAAGAACAGGCGCAAGCATTCAATTCATTTATTGACCAAGACGAGTACCTTAGCTCGCGCCGGGGCCAGTACACCGAACGGAACGGGGTGGTTTTTCCTTGGATTTACCGAGCCGACTTTAGCTTAATCCTTGACCTGAAAGTGTACAAGAAAAACACGCTCCAGTTCAGGGCCGACATTTTTAATGTGGGCAACCTGATTAACCAAAACTGGGGAGTGGGCAACACGGTGATCACCACCACGCCGATAGCGTCAGCGGGTGTTAATGCACAGGGGGTTCCCCAATACCGGATGGTAAACATTGGCACTACTACCAATCCATTACTACCCAATACTACTTACCGGACTGGCACCTCTACCTTGGATGTTTACCGGATGCAGTTTGGGGTGCGTTATACTTTCAACTAATCAACCAACATTACCCCAAAAAGGCAACCGCACTGTGTGGTTGCCTTTTTGTTTTTTCGCAATCCAACATAAATTGCTCGGCCCGATCAAAAACCTCTGGAAGGTTTTCTACCTTTGCTGGCAAGCTCTTCGAAATGAACCGGATCATACCCTATCTCCTGTTACTTGCTGGTTTGGCCCTAGTGGCCTGCCAAGACAAGGCTGCCCAAGTGGATCATTGGCAGCGCATCGGCGATTTTCAGGATCGCCGCCTCACCGATTCGCTCCTGCCCTATTTGGCTGGTGACAACCCCGACCACCGCCGTTGGGCCACTTTGGCCTTTGCTTCAGTGCAAGACACCTTGGCCGTGCCCGAACTGACCCGATTGCTCAACAAAGATCCCGAGGAGCGGGTGCGCCATGCCGCCGCCTATGCCTTGGGCCAAACAGCGCACGTGGCTACCGTGCCCACGCTGATCTATGCGTTCCAGACCGAGAACCTGAGCCAACCCGTGCGCGCGGCGATCTTGGAGGCCATTGGCAAGTGCGCCGACAGCAGTGCCGTCGATTTTTTGGCCTCTCTCAGCCTCCCCGGGCCCGACTTGGGCACTTTGCGCCATGGGCAGGTGCTGGGCCTGTACCGCGCCCTGCTCCGCTCCATTGCCCTGCCCTCGGGAACCGAAAAAGTGGTTTCTTACTTGGACCGCACCTATCCAGACTCTCTGCGCGTCATGGCCGCCAGTTACTTGGCCCGCAACTCCCCCAAAAATTACGAGGCATTTGCCCCGGCCCTGATGAAGTGGATGATCAACGACCCCCAACCGCTGGTGCGCTTTAACTTGGCTGTGGCCATGAGCGGGGCAAAAAATCCCGAAGCGGTGGGCCACCTCAAGAGCCTGCTGGCCAATGACCCGTCTGACGTGGTGCGGATCGGGGCCATCCGGGGGCTGGAGGCTTTCGACATGGCCGATGTCCAAGCCGAAGTAGCCAAGGCGTTGGATCACGCCAACCCCAATATAGCCGTGGCGGCTGCCGAGCTGATCCGCAAAAAAGCCCTGGCCACCGACAAGGCCCTTTACCTTGCCTGGGCACAGGCCTGCCCCCACCCGCGTGCCCGCGCCCTTGTGCTGGGGGCGGCCATCCATTTGGAGCAAGCCGACGAGGCTACGCAACTGGCCGAACAATGGTACCGCCAAACCAATAGCCCCTACGAAAAAGGCTTTTTGCTGCGGGCCTTGGCCGAGAACAAACAGAACTTGGCGCGGGTGGCGGCCCGTTTTGCCCCGGAAAAATTCATGTTGCTCAACACCTTCGCCCTCGAGGCTTTGCTGGCGCTCCGATCGCGGGCCGACTTCGCCAGCCTGGGCGAACCGGCGGCCCAACAATTTGCCGAACTCTTGCGCCGGGCCATTGCCAGCTACGATGCGGCCCTGATTGCGTTGGCCGCCGAGGCCCTGCGCAACAATCAGTACGATTACGCCAAGCGTTTGCCCGATGTCAGTTTCCTCGAAGTGGCCAAGGCTGCCCTGGTCCTGCCCAAAGAGCAGGAAACCTTGATTGAGCTACAAAAGACCATTGACTATTTTGGGGGCAAAAAACCGGCTGAAGTGCCACCCCCGACCTATAACCACCCCATTGATTGGGCAGCGGTGGCCAACATCCCCATCGACCAGAAAGCGCTGATCGAGACCAGCAAGGGAGCCATTGAAATTCAACTGCTGGTACGGCAAGCGCCCGGTTCGGTCGCCAACTTCGTCAAACTGGTGCAGGAGAGCTTTTATTCCGCCAAAAATTTTCACCGGGTAGTGCCCAACTTTATGGCCCAGGGCGGCTGCCCCCGGGGCGATGGCTACGGCAGCACCGACTACTCGATCCGCTCGGAATTTGCCCCGCTGCGCTATCAGCCCGGTTCGGTGGGGCTGGCCTCGGCGGGCAAGGACACCGAAAGTTGCCAGTGGTTCATCACCCATGTGCCCACCCCGCACCTCGATGGCCGCTACACTATTTTTGCCCAAGTAACCAAGGGCATGGAGGTGGTCAACCGCTTGGAAATTGGGGACGAGATCCAGCGGGTGCGTTTGGTAAAATAAGTCGGTCAATGACGCCTTATCTGTTCCTTGCCAACCCCAAAACCTCTGGACGTCAACAGTGCCCAGTTCTGCCTGATCGGCGCGAGGATCAATTGAGCGTGGATCAATTGAAAAAATAAATTTTCCGGGATTTATTTGGCTGCTCGGCCCGTGGTTTTGCCAATTGCCCAAATAGCCGCATTATTGCGGGCGGCAGTCCGGGCATCTGCCGAGATAGCTCACCCTTGCGGCGAGCCAGTGCCACTTTTTATCTATGCAACTTCTTGACTATGACCATCTCATTGCCGATTAAACCCCTCCGGTTTGCCCTCTGCCTGTGGATCCTTGCGACCAGTCCCACTTGGGCCCAAAGCCCCGAGGATCCGTTTTTGCACCGCCGCTACGACCAGTTGCACGATTCGCCCATGCAGCAGAAATTCCGGCGGCTGGCCCCCATTCCCGCCGGGGTAGTATATGTGCAAAAACCCGGTGAAGGCGAGCCAGCAATGCGCGAACACTTCCGCACCATGAAAAAATTGGGGTTCAATGCCCTCAAGCAGATCATGCCGCTGCCCGACTGGACGGTGGAACGGATTGCGGCCGTGGCCTTGGACGAGGGCATCATCCCGTGGTGGTATGGCGAGGGTGGCTACGAGGACATCACGCCCGAACTGCGCCAAAAACTGGGAATTGCGGCCAGCCTGCCCATGCCGCAAGTGCTCCAGCACCCCAAAATGCTGGCCCACCAGCGCGAAATACTCAAAAAACGCAACGACCGGATGATGGTCTTTGCCGATCAAAGTCCGGCCAAACGGTTTATGCGCACCACCAGCACCGCGTATGATCCCGAAATCGGCGGGCGTGGCACCGAACTGAGCCCCAAGGGCGAGATCCTCTTTTTGGATTGGTTGAAAAGCACTTACCAAACCGTTGAGAACCTGAACCAAGCTTGGAACCAATACCACGCCGGGCTGTTCCTGCGCGAAGAACGGCCCTTTCGTTCTTGGGACGATGTGGCCGCCAATTGGCAAGCCACCAGCGGCCGGGAATACCGCCACCTGCGCGATATTTTTCGCTTCAAAGTGGAGCACAGCCTGTTGCGGATCCGCGACAGTGCCCAGAAAATCCACCAGTTTGACCCCCAGATGCCCTACCGGGGCGGCGGAGAACTGGGCCTGTTCCACCCGATGGCCTACATGGGCGTGGACATGGAGGGCATTGCCAACGAACTGACCAACTACGGCTCTTTTTACCCTTCCATGCACTTTTCGTGGCACTATGATGCTGTGCAACAGGAAGTTACCCGCCCGTCCTACATGCAAGCCAGCCTAATGAACGACCTGTTCAAAGGGGGCTGGACCGGCGGCTGGGAGTCCACAGGCGGGCCGCAGCAGCTCGATGGTGAACAACTGGGAACCAACAATTCCTTTTACGTCGATGGTAACATTCTCACCCAATTTTACTTGAGCCAAGTGGCCGCCGGTTTCAAAGGTTTTGGGATCTGGGCCTGGAGCGTGCGCACGGCGGGCAAGGAAGGCGGCGAATATGCTTTGCTGGACAAGCACGGCAAAGTGACCGACCGGGCCGTCAAAATCGGAGCTTTGGGCCAAGCCCTACAAAAATACCGCTTCGAACTCTGGCAGGCCCACAAAGAACCAGCAGTGGGGATCTTGTACGATTGGGAAAACGAAGCGGTTTGGGGGGCCATGTCCGTCCCGGGACGCGAAACTTTCAGGATGCAGCCAGTCGAGGCCCGGGTGGGCGTGAGCCGGGCCTTGATCAATGCCAACGTGCCGTTTGAGTATGTGACCCCCACCGACTTGCGCAAAGGACTGGCCGGGCGTTACAAAATCATCTACCTGCCCGCGTTTATTGCCCTTCAATCCGACCTGTTGGCCATTTTGGAAACCTATGTGCAGGAGGGCGGCCGGGTGGTACTGGACTTGCCCGGGGCCAAATACGATGCCTTTGCCCGCTTGCTCGACACGGATCAGGGAAGCGCGTTTGCCCGGATCTTTGGCACCACGCTCGATGATCACCAGTTTTCCGGCACCAACGTGCAGCTTTACCTCGACGATTATGCGCTCCGGGGCTTCGTGGCCGACCTCACCCCCACCACGGGCCAAACCATGGCGGTTTATGACACCAGCAAACCGGCAGTGGTGCAAAACAGCCTCGGCAAGGGCAGTGCCGTCCTGCTGGGTTTTGAAGCTTCCCGCGACTGTTTCCGGCCCGGCCAACCCGCCAATGAGCAGCGCCTCCTCCGCTACACATTGGGTGGCTATTCGCCCGCGTTCACGTGCACCGGGGCAATCGCCTATCGATTGGCCTCCCCCACCGCCGATCATTATTTTTTGCTCAATGACAGTGGCAGTCCCAAGTCAGTCCGTTTGCAATTTGCGCGTTACCGCTACCAGTCCATATCGGATGCCATCACTGGTGAAAAACTGGATCTGAACGGAACCATTGCCCTAGAACGGCACGGCGGGCGCTGGGTGCGGGCCGAAAAGTAGGGTTTGGGGAAATAACGGTTTGCAGCTACAAGAAGTGCGGGGCTTTCACCACAAAAATTGATTTGAAAAACTAAACTTCCATTAACCACTAAACTGTCTTTGGAACACGAAACCCCGACTTTTGGGTAGGTGCTGTTATGCCTTCGTTGTTTTTTTTCGTTTGTTTTTCAGTTCGTTTTTTGTTTTGATAATTGTCTAATTGAGGCTAAATGTCCAAACAGTATTATAGGAACTATAAATGTTGGCAACCAACTAAATGGGAAATTTAAAATCGCTATATTCGGTTGTTCAAATGCAAATTTTTGTATTGGCGAAGGAGCAGATAATAAAGCGGTCACAACAATGTTTATTAAAAGTCCAAGGCAAATGAAATTCCAAATTAAAATTGTCGGTCGGTTTATTTTGTTTTTTGTCAGTCCAAAATAGGCAATTAAT
>JBBQXF010000058.1:0-30105 GCA_038209965.1 Cytophagales bacterium
TTCAGGTGACCAAGCGCATTGAAGGTGTTGGCCATTTCGAGCTTATTATCAATGGCCCGAAACGCCGCCAAGGCTTCAACAAAATAACCTTGAGCTTCTGTTACATTGCCAGCGTGCTCATTGATGGCCCCAATCTGGTAAAAGGATTTGCCAAGTTGGGAGTTATCGGCGAGTTGGGCGCTCAGATTGGCGCTTTGAAAATAAAATTGTAGGGCGGTGGATTCATCGCCCATGTTGAGACGGATCTGGCCAATCAGGCCAACTGCACGCAGCAGCCAACGTTTTTCCTGCCGTTCGGTGGCCAGTTCAAGTGCTTTTTGGGCAAAATACAGCGCACTATCGTACAGGATGGGTTCATACTTAATGGCACTTTGCAGGAATGAATGGAAATCCAAGCTATCTCTAGCGGCAGGAGGGGGTAAGTCACGCTGGGATTGACCATAGGCATGGGTATGCCAAGCCAGCGCAGCTACAACAAGCAATGTTGTGCTTCTGAAAGTCATGAGTGTAAATTAGGGGCAATGCATCAACGCATTCGTGGCGCAAATATTACACGCTCACCAGCAAAAACAAAGTAAATCTTACAGAACTTTTGCGGAAAACGTTTAATTTTTACCCCCCAAAATACCATTTCGGGTCTTTTACTTGGTAAGTGGGGCGGCATTCATCCAGTTGCCAGCGGGGTCATAGTTGCAAACCCACACTTCGGCCATTCCTCCCTTGTGGGCATACTGGACCATGCCACAGCCTACTTTGAGCGATTTGGCCCAAATCATCTGGGTGTAGTGCCCACACTCCCCACCACTACAGCAGGCATCAAAAATCTTCCCGGCCCGAAAATATTGCTTTTCATCACCCCATTGCTTGATCACCGCTTGCGTGGTATAACTGGCGGGCCGGGAACCAGACCACCAGCGGTAGGCCAAGTTCTCGCCGTAGTTCTTGGGGTTCAGTTTCCGCGACCGGTGCTCGAGCTGGCCCTTGCGCTTGGCCAACCGATTAGCCCATTCTTGGGCATAGGCGGCCACGCCTTCGTCCCACACGAGGGCGGGAGCGCCCACTTCGGCCCGGTAGCGGTTGTGCTCGGCGAGCAGTGCCTGCGCATACTCGGGCGTGGGGGTCTTGTGCGCTACGGGCAAGCGGCAAGAAGCGGAAATCAGGGCGGCCATGACGGCCAGCAGTGGCAGATATTTAGATGAAACCAGCATAAAGAGTTGATAAAAGTTTTGTCGAAAAGGAACGTTCCTTAGTGGCGCGCGCCATTGTTTCGTCCACCCGTCAAACTTAGTGAAAATCGGCTTATCCCAACGGCTTTATGTGAAATTCGTTGTACCTCACCTTGACCCACACTTGGCGGAGTGGTGATTTTGCCAATGCAATGGCATTACGGGCCATCAACCTGCAACCGAAAAGTGGGCACTTAGCGCATCACCAACCGAAACGCGTAGAAAGTGGTGCTGGTCTCATTTTCCCGGACCGAACTCTCGGTTTGGAAATACAGCGGGCCACCCGGCCACCAATGGGCCAACTTGCCGATGTAGGCCGGAACCTGAAAATCGCTGGCCACTTTTTTGCCTTTTACGTACAGTCCCAGATATTGACGGCTCTTGGTCGTAAAGCGTTCATTCAGTATTTCCGCCGATACACTAGGGTTGTAATCTTCCTCGGGGAGGCCGCTGAAATACCCCACCAAACAAGAATCACCCTTGACCCTGAAAGTATGGTGTGAAGCATTGACCAACGAGTATTTTTGGTTGTCAAACCGGCCCTGATCAAACTTTACCTGAAACCGCCGGGCAAAATAATCGGGGGCCAAGGGAAAGGTGCTGGCCAAAGTGGCCCGCCCATCGATAAAATTATAAGCGTACACTTTGAGCTCTGGATTGTGCATCAGGTAGATTTTCCGCTGGGCGGTATCGGCCGAAAAAAATACTTGGCGATCTTCGTAGTAATATTCCCCGGTCAGCAACTTACTGTCCGCCTCCAAGGGAATGATCACCTCGCTGCGGTTACGGGTCAGATCAAATACGGTCACTGAGCGAAAATTGGCGGCATGTTCCCGCGACATCACCACCGCGATTGTCGGGGTGCGCTTGCGCCGGGCATATTTGACCACAGCTAAAAATAATCATTAGCCCCGGTTTTAAAGTTGGCAATGTCAAATTGGTAATTTGGCGAACGGTTGATGGTATCTACCAAGTGCTGCCGCACTTTACCGTTGGGTTGCACAATAAATAGGCCGCTCGCATTGGTGAACACGATCATACTATCGCCGTAAAACGCCAAGTTGTACAACCCCCGCCTAGCATAGCTGGTGGCTTCGTCTTTGGCCAGTTCAATTTTGTGCCGCACTTCACCCGCTGGCCCAGTGATCAGGATTCGTTTCTAGCTGGGATCATACACTAAAAACTGGCCGGTGCTGGGGTGGCGGTCGACCAGTTGCAGATTGCCCACTTCATTGACCGTAACGGAATCGAGCAGTTCCAGCGATAGTTTCGGGCCAGTTTTGGTCTCTTTGGATTCACAACTGAACAGCCCATCGAGCAGCAGACCAATGCAGCAATAGCCTGCAAAACAATAAAATATTGGGCTAAGAATTATTTTCTTCGTCATCTTGATTAGTCTTGGGATCATGGATGAAGTCAAAATAGAAATATTATTTTTGCTTAAATCCACCAACAATAAACTGGGCAGCTTAATCACTGATTTTACGCAAACATGTACACTAAAAATCTGGCTAAGTTAGTTATTTTAAAAAACACAAAACCCGATTTTTGATTATTTAAGTAAAGTAAAAGTGAGATTATACACCGTTCAATGTATAAAATTCCGCAGGGAGACAATGACTATAAATAAATAGCCAGTTCCAGCACAAAACCCTGAAACAGTGTCCTCCGTTTGAATTTTTTGGTATCGCGGTTACCTTGTTTTCTATCACAATTACACCCCTCAGGCTTTTGCGAATATGGGTTCATAAAAATAAAGTTTAAAAGTGAATTGCTAATTTACACACACACACACACAAGGATCTCATGTCAACAAATTGTTAATTATTTAAATTTAAGATTATACATCGGTAAATTTTTGTTTAATTACTTCATTGTCAATGTTCTAATTTTTACTGTCCAACTTCCGATCGATGGAATCCTTTGCTTCATCACAGCATTCGGGCAGCCGATGGTTCAGCCCGTCCCCCAAAAAAATATCATTGGATCTGGCTGGAGAACCTGCCCGCATCCCGCTTTAAAAAGCCCCGCCAAGCCCAGTAAGACTTGCGCAAGAAAAAAAATAGAAAAAAAGGGGATTCTTAGCAGCAAAATCGTAGCTTCGTTCTACTCATTTAACTTAGTGAAGATGAACCATAACCGACGAAATTTTATCAAACAAGTGGCCGGTTACACCGCCCTGAGCACGCTGCCGGCCATATTTTATGCTTGCGACGGCAAATCCCCTTCCGAAGGCGGCGAAAAGACCGACTCAACTGCCACTACGGCCAGCTCGTCGGCCGACGCCACTCCCAAGCCGCTGTTTTTCACCATTTCGTTGGCCGAATGGTCACTGCACAAAATGCTGTTCGACAAAAAGTTGGACAATTTGCAGTTTCCCGTCAAAGCCAAGCAAGATTTTGGAATTGACGCAGTAGAATATGTCAACGCTTTTTTCAAGGACAAAGCCAAAGACAGCAAATATCTGGCGGAGCTGAAAAAAATCTGCGATGACAACGGAGTGACCAGCGTACTGATCATGGTCGACGGCGAAGGTGGCCTTGGCGATACCAATGCCAAGGAGCGGGCCAAAGCGGTAGAAAACCACTACCAATGGGTGGAAGCGGCCAAATTTTTGGGTTGCCACTCCATCCGGGTCAATGCTTACGGTCAGGGCACTTCGGACGAAGTGGCCAAAGCGGCCATTGATGGCTTGGGCAAGCTGACCGAGTTTGGGATGAAGGAAAACATCGGCGTAATTGTGGAAAACCACGGCGGCTACTCTTCCGATGGCAAATGGCTGGCCCAAGTAATCGGCACAGTGAACAAAAATCTCAATACGAAAATGTGCGGAACTTTACCCGATTTTGGCAACTTCTGCCTAAAACTCAAGAACGACGACTGGAAACAGGGCTGCGAATCTGAGTATGACCGTTACGTGGGCACGGCTGAACTCATGCCGTTTGCCAAAGGAGTGAGTGCCAAATCCAATGATTTTGACGAAAAAGGCAATGAAGCCACCAAAGATTACCTAAAACTGCTGCAAATTGTGAAAGATGCGGGCTACACCGGCCGCATTGGCATTGAGTACGAAGGCGAAAAACTTTCGGAAGAAGATGGGATTCGCGCCACCAAGCAACTGTTGGAGCGGGCCGGGGCCATGGTTGCCTAAGTGGGCCAGCCAGAAAATCCGGGCCATGGGTTTTCTGGCTGGCCATTTCCAATGCTTTTTGTACCCGCGGCCCAAACATCTGGGCATTGAAACAGGTTTAGAGGGTATCTTTTTTACCCAAATCCATTTTTTTCACTTGGAAAGCCCAACTGTCTCGCTCCTCAACCACAAAAAAAATAGCCTGTTCGTCTTTTTGGCGGCCCTGTTCCTGACCAATGCCCTAGTGGCCGAGCTGATTGGTGGCAAGATTTTTTCCCTCGAGAAAACCCTGGGACTGGCCCCGGCCCAATTGCATATATTCGGTGATTTTGTGCTGGATTTCAACCTCACGGCCGGAGTAGTACTTTGGCCAGTGGTATTTACCCTGAGCGACATTGTGAACGAATATTTTGGCATTGCCGGGGTGCGGCGGATCTCTTTTATGACGGCCGGGTTTATCGTTTATACCTTTTTTATGATCTGGATTTCGGCCAACCTCTCCCCCGCCGATTTCTGGCTCCAGATCAATGCCAAGGACTCGCAGGGTATGCCCATGAACATCGATGAGGCTTACCAACGGATTTTTATTCAGAGCATGGGCATCATTGTTGGATCACTGGTGGCATTTTTGTTCGGCCAACTCATTGATGCCGTGGCCTTTCAGTGGCTGCGTCGCCTAACCGGCAGTCGGGTCATCTGGGTTCGGGCGCTCGGTTCTACGCTCATCTCCCAACTGATCGACAGTTTTGTGGTGCTCACCATCGCATTTTATGTGTTTGGCAATCCCCGCTGGCCATTTGTGCAGGTGATCGCGCAGGGAATCATGAATTATATCTACAAGTTTGGCATTGCCATTGTCATGTTGCCCATGCTCTACCTCATGCACTCCCTTATCCAGCAGTATTTGGGCAAAAAAGAATCAGAGTTGGTGGCCAACGAAGCCAGCAAAACGACGTTGCTGAGTTAAAAGTGAACCATGAAATTGCTGCCACTTTCGCCCTATTTATCTCGGTATTCCATCAGTTGATCACGCACTTTCTGCATTCCGGTGGAAGCCAGTTCCGAGATCATGGTCAAGTTGGCATAGCGGGAGATCGGTGCCAGATGCGGATCGACGATAAACTTGGGCACTTTGGCCACTACGTAATCGACCAAGCCTGCAGCGGGATAGACTTGCAATGAAGTGCCCACCACGACAAAAATATCGGCTTGGGCGCAATGTTCAGCAGCCGGTTCGATCAACGGCACTGCCTCACCAAACCACACGACGCTGGGCCGGAGCTGCGCACCCTTGGGGCACAAGTCACCCAATTCAATATCGCCCTCGATGGGGTAAACCAACGTTTCGTCCACTGAACTGCGCATCTGGAACAAGCTCCCGTGCAGGTGTATCACGCGGGTGGAACCGGCCCGCTCGTGCAGGTCGTCCACATTTTGGGTGATCACCTGAACGGCAAAATCCTTTTCCAAATCGGCAATGATCCGGTGGGCCGCGTTCGGTTGCGCGCCCTTGGCTGCCCGGCGCCGATCATTGTAAAATTTGAGCACCGCTGCGGGGTTTTTGCGCCAGCCCTCGGGCGAGGCCACTTCCATAATGTCGTGGCCCTCCCACAGCCCGCCCGCATCGCGGAAAGTGGGGATGCCGCTCTCGGCGCTCACCCCTGCCCCGGAGAGGATTACAAGTTTAGGTTTTTTGTGCATAATCGATCCGTTTTGCCAGTTGGCCGGGCCAGTGCGCGATTACCGGGACTGGGGAGGTGTCTTGCCGTGTTTATCCAACCAACAACAGAAACGTACAACAAAGTTAGCCGTTTTATGCCAAGTTGGAACCTATTGGCGCGGCCTAAAGGCGATCGGAAGATAAACGTATGAGGTACATTAGGGTTCATAAGTAGTGTTTTACTCGCCTGAAGGCTTGGCCCCAATCACCAAAATATCATCCAATTGGGAATGTCCGTGCATCCACTGGTCTAGGGAGCTTTCGCCGTTGTTGATGTTAGCAAAGCGCACCAATAACGGCGAAAGCGGTAAAAGAAATAAAGAGGATTGATGCCCACTTACTTTAGTTAGGCGATCAAAAAACCCTGTCTGTGGCAAACAGACAGGGTATAACAGCACTCAACTTTCAAAACAGGCAGCTTACATTTTCTTAGCCTTGGTTTGTAATTCAGTGATTTTGGTTTTTTGACTGTTCACTTCATTCTGCTTGTTGGTCTGGCTGCTTTGGTTGGCTTGGATCGTCACCTTGTTCTGCTCAATCTTCTTTTGCATTTCCAAGATACTTTTTTCCATTGACTCGTTTTCTTTTTGGAGCTTTTCATTGTCCTTGGTAAAATTCATAGATTCACGCTCCAAACCTTTAAGCTTCGTCTCTTCGTTTTTCAGTTCGATTTCCAAAGCTGCTTGGTTCAACCGGGCACTGAAAGCCATGAGCAATTTCTGGGCTTCGCTATACTCGCGGGCGTGGGAGTTGCTGGAAATGTAAGCTCCCCCCAGATCAAACCAAACCGTGAGGTAGGCCCGGCTCGCGCCCACCGAGGGAAGCGCATAGACGTCGATGGTATTGTTGCCACTGATGGTCTTGATCACCGCGTTGTCAGCAAAAACCTCGTCCGTTCTTTTACCTGAACTCACTTTGGCTTTGTAGTCTTTGATAAACCGCGCCCATTCATCCATGATGATCTTCTTGTCAGATATAGCCACCTCGAGTTCTAGGGCGGGATAAGTGCCCGCACTCATGGAGGCGGTCGTTTCGCGGACTTGGGCCGAGGCGAGGCCCGCAAAGAACAAGGCAAAAAATAGGGAAAGGTGTTTTTTCATGGGTTCGTCAAATAAGATGTTCTACTAATTTAACGGTGTAAGGGCAAAAATCATATAGGGTAAGCATTGTTTTCGGAAAAAAGGAGGGGCCAGCGACGGAAAGGTGACAATTTGTGGCCCAGAATTGCCGGCTTGTCGCTTAATCAGGCTGCTCCGAATCTGGCCCGGGGAGTGCCTCTTCGGGCAGCAGAGTGCCCAAGCGCAGATAGGCGAGCGCAATGCCGGCCTCGCGGAACCGCCGGTATACCTCGAGCGTGACTGCGGTCTGGGTGTCCCAGAGGTCGGCTTCATGGACGATGTAGTACATAAAATGGATCACCAGCGCGTACTGGCCCAAGGTATCAAAAGATACTTTACAATGATCGCTTACTGAGGAATGGTTCAAGGCCACTTGTTTGAGGGTCATCACCGCAATTTCTATTTGCTCGGGAGTGCTGTCGTAGGAAAGTGGCACTTTGAGCGTTGTGCGGCGGGCAGGCGCGCTGCTCATGTTGACCAGCATTTTATCGGTAAAGTGCCGATTGGGGATTACCACAATGGTTTCATCAATAAAAGTGCGGATCCGGCTCACACTCAGGCCAATGTCCTCCACAAAACCATCTTGGCCATCGATCCGGATGCGGTCGCCCACCTTGAAGGGTTGGATAAAAATAATGGTGATGCCGCCAATCACATTGGCCAAGGTATAATTGGCGGCCACGGCAAAGGCCAAACCGCCAATGCCCAAGCCGGCCAAAACGGCCTGCACATTATAGCCCACGTTGTTGAGCGCGAATATGCTGGACGTGATCCAGATGCCGACATTGACAATGCTGATGATTACCGGCAATTTGGTATCCGCAAAATCACTTTGACTGCGGTGGATGAGCGGCAGTAAAATAAATTTGATGGCCGTGTCCAGTACACGAACCACCAGCCACGTCATACTGAATATGATCCCCAGAAAAAATCCTTGGCGGATCATCACCTCCCATTGGTCGCGAGTATGCAATTGCTTGATTCCCAGCCACATTCCGGTCAATACAATGGCAAAAATCAAGGGCTCGCGCAGTCGCTCCACCAATACATCGTCCAATTTGGTGGCCGTTTTTTTAGCCAATCGGTTGAGAATTTGGCTAATGAACCAGTAGAGCACCCGGCCCACAACGACCGAACAGACCACTGAACCAATAGCAAACAGCCAACTGGACAATTTATTTTCGTACAGTACGTAATCCAGCCATTCCATTCAGGAACTGTCAATTTAAAGAACCAAAAAGAAAAGCGCAGATATTGCCCACTTGCCAATTAAACCAAGGAACCGGGTGGCAAACGGAACCCAACTGAACCAATTTCCACAATATTAATGACTCGTCAGTAGAAAGCAATACAGTTGCTCATGGCTCAGCGTACCACTAGGCCGTCGCTCATCTCCACCATGCGATTCGAATTGTGGGCAAAATCGGGATCGTGGGTTACGGCAATGATTGTTTGCCCAAATTCTCGGGTAAGTTACTTAAATATTTCAAACACATTTTGCTATTGGCCGAGTCAAAGTTGCTGGTTGGCTCATCGCCCATGATCACAGTGGGGTAGTTGATCAGGGCTTTTTGTGGTAATCGGGCATAAACTTCCGTTATAGAGCGATCCGCCCAAGACCGTTTTAACGCTGACCCGCAAGATTTTCTCTATGTCCCCGCTGTCACAGTTACTTATCAACATACTTGTTGTCAAGTGGTTAACGTGTGGGTGTGGGCGTGGGCCCTTGTTGCGATAGGTACAAATGAACTGTTTTTCGCAGGAGTTGCACAGAAAGTTCTACCCCCCTGCTACCACTTTTGGTTACTTTTGAACTGTGACAACGGAGACAACCCACTTTGATCATTATTTCGCATAGCAAAAAGTAGTGCTGTTTGCTGTCATTTTTTATGCCAACATATTTTTCGCCACCCAACCAAGCAGGTTTTTACTGCAAAAAGGCCGGTTTGAGGCTTTCGGAGGTATAGGTTTCCAATTTGCCGTTGACCTCATAAATCAGAAACACCTCGACTTGGTGTTGTTGGCTAAAAGCAACGGCCTTCTCTTTTCCCATCACCATAAAAGCCGTGGCCAAAGCGTCGGCGGTCATACAATCAACGGCCAAGACGGTAGCACTCAACAGGTTGTGTTCCACGGGATAGCCAGTTCGGGGATCGATCGTGTGGGCGTAGCGCTTGCCGTCTTTTTCGTAAAACCGACGATAATTGCCCGAAGTGGCCAAGCCTTTGTCGTTGACGGTCAAAGCGGCTTGCATATACTCCCCGCCCTTCTCTTCGTAGGTGGGGTTATTGATCCCGATGGACCAAACTTGTCCTTTATCATTGCGGCCCCGACAGGCCACTTCCCCACCAATCTCGATCAGGTAATGGGCAATCCCGTGGTCGCGCAGAAACGTGGCCAGCACGTCCACCCCATACCCGGGGGCCACCGCGTTGAAATCGAGGGAAATCCCGGGCCGGGTCTTGCGCACACCTTGCTCATCGAACTTTAGGCTGGGGAAATCGACCAGTTTGCGGAGAGAATCCACATTGGGCAGTTTGGCGGGCAGCCCTTTCTTGGGCCCGAAGCCCCAGCCAATGACCAGCGGCCCAACTGTTGGGTCAAAAGCACCATTGGTCAGTTCGTGAATCTCAAAGCTCCGCTTGAGGATGGGGTAAAAAAATGGGTAGCGGAAACGCACCGAATCGCCTTGATTGAGGAGCGAGATGTCAGAATCGGGCAAGTAGGTGGAAACCGACAAATTGAACAGATCGAGCAAAGAGTCGATGGCTTGTTTGTAGTTGCGGCCGGCCGAATCCAAATAGCGGATGTTATAAGTGCTGCCCATAGCTTCACCTGCCAGCACTACCAGTTGACCTTGGGACCATTGGGGCGGCGGGGACGAAGTGGGGCCAGTTGGCTGACGAAAATAATAAATCCCGGCGATCACAGCAATCAGGGCAAGGCTGTAAAGGCCATTTTTTTGTAAGTTGGACATAGCGGTTGATTTTGGCGCAAAGAAAGGATTTCCCAGCCATTCTACCAAGCTGGCCAATGGGTGACGGTTGAGCAAACAGCCCGGATTTTTAACCCAAAAAACTGTTTTCAACTAGTAAACTGTTGGAATAAAGGCGATCGAGAGGGGGCAGTTCGGGGATTGCCTTTTGTTTGAGCAACCAATCGGCATACTCCGTCCAGCGCTGCTTGCTCATAATGCCCCAACTGCCATCCACTTGCAGTGCGGCTTGGCTCACATCGATCAGGCTCTTGTAGATAAACTGGGGATTCCCGGCAATATAATGCTCCAAGATCAGGGCAGATTCCTTGGGATAGTCGGCCGCGTGAAAATAGCCGGCGGCAGTAAAGCGCAAAAAGGAATCAAAAACAGTGTGGTGCAATTTTAATAGTTTATGAGTAGTAAGCAACAATGGACTATGCCCATAAGGAATTCCGGCATCAGTCAATTTGATACTATTGATGGGCAAGTTAAGGTGGGCGGCTTCCAACCCTTCCCAAGGCAGATAGATCCAGCACCAGTCGGCGGTGCCCGCTTTCAGCAGCTCCCAAGTCTGTAATTTAGGCGGGGCAATGGTTTTGAGGTGCTTGAAACGGGGCTGAAAACGCCGAAAATGATCGATCACTACTTCTTCATAAGGGATTTTTAATGCTGCATAGACCGGGTTGGGAATAACCCGCCCCTTTTTCAGGGTAGCCCAGGCCGTAACACTTTCTTGGAACAGCGTGGCCACTGCCACCAGCTCACCGTTTCCGCGCAAGTGGTTCTGGATCACATATTCGGAAGGAGCAATGGCAAACGCCACTTGCCCTTGCAACAGTTTTTCAACGGGTGTTTGGGCATAGTTATCGGTTTCGGGCGAGTCAAAAATGACTTCTATCCCCGAATTATTGTACCATTGCTTATGTTTGGCAATATAAAAACCGGCATGGATGGTATTAGGTATCCAATCTAAGGCTATTTTTAGTTGCATTGCTCATTCTTCAACGGGTGGATCTGCCTCTTCAATTTTTTTAGGATAACGTCACCTAACAAGTAATATTTGATCTTGAAATTCAAAAAAATCCTAAAATTTGTTTACAAAGTCTAATTTTATTTCGTGTCGAATTGTTTTTTGATTACCTGTCCAATTTTATTTAAAAATTTATACTTGTAAGGTATAACTTAATTTTCAATCGAACGTTACTAATTGAAACTTTTCTGAGTGTATGAGGATGCTTGCCGTTTTGAGCTGGATGGTGGCGTGGAGCAGTACCAACTGCTCCAAGACCCAAACGACTGATGCCGCTGGTGGTGGCGAATTTTCTGGCAAAGCTGCCATTTTGGCCCCTATGGCCAGTAGCGCCGAGCCATTGTTGCGCATTTCTGATTTCGATGAAAATCCTTTTGGCTACGATCTGACCGCCCAATTGATCACCACTCGCTACGGAAACAAGTTTGCCCTCCGCAAAGAGTTCATCAAAAACACCCACAACCAAGCGTTGGTCGATACTATTTTCCACTTTAGTTCTGCCGATAGCAAGCTTGACATTTATAAAGTCCAAGAAAACGAAATGTTGTTTTCGGCCAAAATCAGTGACCCGGCGTTTTCCCTCCGCAATGGGATCCGGGTGGGGCTGTCAAGGAATGAATTTTGCAACAAATTTTATGAATTGCAACGTTACCGTAACCGCCAAGGCTTGCACATCATCGATGCGCCCGAGGCAATGGCCGTTTATCAATTGGAAATTTTGCCCGATCAGATCATCATCAGCAACGATGCTGCAACGGCTCGCTATACGTTCTTGTTCGTCCAAAACCGATTGGCCCAAATCCAGATTGAGTTTTATCTGGATTGACCGCTGGCCCTATTGACGGTCGACAACCCATTAATCCAACTTCGTATAAATAAGCAATCGGCCCAAATCTGACTGAGATTCGGGCCGATTGCTGTTAGGCGAGCTTGACCATCTGTCTCCCTTGGATTCCCAATGGATTGGGTTGGTCAGTCCCGCTCGGGGCTAGGCAGGCCAGCACGCCGACCGCCACCAGCCCGGGCCGGATCAATTTTCAAACTCTGCTTATCGACAGTGCCGCCCACACTGACTTCTATCGTGTAAGTGCCGGGTTGTAAATAGAACTTGCCATTATTGGCAACGCTCACTTTTACCTCCTTCTTGGCTTGGGCGCCCAATTCTTTCTGGTAGGCTTCCACGGCGGCCGGATCAACGGTCAGATCGTATTTTACCAAGTTGAGGCCCACTTCCGAGCTGTCCGACAAAGTGTTCAATACTGTCCCCTCGGTGGACAGGATGCGGAGATTGGTCACAAAGCTCTTGTTGCTATGGTTGAGGTAGAACACCACCTCAACATTGGGCGAGGCAGCTTCGCGCCATTGGCTGAACGACCGCCCCCAAGCTGGGGAATGATTGACAGCGGTGGGCGCAAAAACAAACAGTGGCTTATCGATCAGCTCAGGGGTCAACTGCTGGATGTGTTCCAGATCGGCCACATAAAAGGAACGGCCATGCGTGGCTACCACTAGATCCTTGTCCCGGGCGTGAACTGCCAAATCATGCACAGCCACTGCGGGCAAGGTGGGAGAAACTGCCATAAAATTTGCGCCCCGGTCAAATGACACATACAAGCCGTTATCGGTGCCGACATACAAAATATTGGGGTTGGCCGGGTCTTCCTTGATTACATTCACGGGTTCAGTGGGCAGGTTTTGGCCAATCACCTGCCAAGTTTTGCCATAATCTTCCGAAGCATATACCATTGCGGCAAAGTGATCGGAGCGGTAGCCGTTCAGGGAGGCATACACGCGGGCCTCCACATGGTTGGACGGCTCCACTTGGCTCACCCAGAAATTATTGGGCAGGCCAGAGCTGACTTTTTGCCAAGTATTGCCGCCATCTTTGCTCACATGGATCAGCCCGTCGTCAGAGCCGGTGTAGAGCAGGCCAAAGCGCTTGGGCGACTCTTCCAAAGTGGTGAGTGAACCAAACGGTACGTTGCCCTTTTTGCCGCCATTGGTCAGGTCGGCCGAAAGGGTCTGGAAGGTCTCGCCCCGATCCAATGAGCGGTGGAACCGGTGCGAGCCCATGTAGAGCACGTCTTGGTTGTGCCGAGACAAGTGGATGGGCGTTTCCCAGTTCCAGCGGTAGGGCGTTTCACCCAGCTCGTGCCGGGGAGTGATGGGTTTAGTAGCCCCGGTGGTTTTGTTCACCCGGAAATAATTGCCAAACTGATAACCGGTATAGACCGTATTATTGTCGCGGGTGTCAATCTCCACTTGCATCCCGTCGCCGCCCATGATGGATTTGTAGGGGTATTGGCCCGAATCCTGCCAATCAAGCGTGTGCTGATAATTGCTCGGGCCCACCCATACACCATTGTCCTGCAGTCCGCCATAGATGTTGTAGGGCGTGGCCATGTCCAAATTGACCGAATAGAACTGGCCTACCGCTAAGTTGTTCATTTTGAGCCAAGTGGCCCCGTCGTCATAACTGATGTTGATCCCCCCATCGTTGCCCAAGATCAAATGGCCGGGACGTTTGGGGTTGAGCCACAGCGAGTGGTGGTCGGAGTGGGCATTGTCGCTGTTCATCGCTTTCCATGTTTTGCCCCCATCTTCCGATTTGATGGCGGGCACCCCGAGCGTGTATAGCTTGTTTGGATTGTCGGCAGCTACCCGGACTTGGCTAAAGTAATAGCCATAAGTATAAACCAGATCGTCGATATATTTCTCGTGGGTCTTTTTCCAAGTTTTGCCAGCATCGTCGGATCGGTACATTTCAGCCCCTTTCACCTCAATATTGAACAAATCATCGTTGGCATTGACAAAATCGGCCAAGGCTGCGGTCGGGTATTTGCCATTTTTGACATCTTCTTTGATGCCCTTCGGAGTGTATTTGCCCGCTAGGCTATAGCGATCCATGTACGCTTGCAGTTTTTCGTCGGTCAAGGCTTGGAATGTCTCTTGGGTCATGGCCCGAAAACCAGCCGGGGGCAACACTTGGGTATCAGTTTCGGCCGGTTTTGCGCGTTCGCGGTTGTCTTGGTTGTCCAAAATGGCAAAGATCGTGTTGGGATTGCCCGGAAAAACGGCGAGTCCGATCCGGCCCACCCCCGCAGTGGTGGGAAAACCACTGCCTTCGGTGGTCAATCGGGCCCAATTGCCTCCCCCATCGGTACTTTTGTAAATCCCCGATCCCTTGCCCGATCCCTTGAAATCCCACGCTTCGCGGTGGCGCTCCCAAGTAGCGGCGTAGAGCACATTGGGATCCTTGGGATCCAGCGCTAGGTCGATTACTCCGGTTTGGTTGTCAATAAACAGGGTTTTTTGCCAAGATTTACCCCCATCAGTGGTTTTGTAAACGCCCCGTTCAGCATTGGCCGAATATAAGTGACCGATGGCGCCCACCCAAGCTACATCGGGATTGGCCGGATGGATCAAGATTTTGCCAATGTGCTGGGTTTCTTCCAAACCGGTCAGTTGCCAAGATTTACCCCCGTCCGTACTCTTGTACACTCCCGTGCCCGCATAGGAGGAGCGGCTGGAATTGCTCTCGCCCGAGCCCACCCAGATCACCACGGGGGTGGTGCCGCGCCAAGTCACCGCCACCGCGCCAATGGTCATACTCGTTTGGTGGTCAAACAAGGGGGTGAAACTGCTGCCATTGTTGGTGGTGTGCCAAAGCCCGCCCGAAGCATAAGCCGCCAAAAATACAGTTGGATCATCGGGGCAGACATCAATGTCGGTCACCCGCCCGCTCATGATCGTGGGCCCTGCGTTACGGAACGGCACATTGTCCACAATGGTGTGCTGTTGCAGATTTAGTCTTTGTTGGTAGCCCTTCATGCGTTGAACGGCCGGGGTAGGATCAGGTCGGGCATCGGCCACGGGTTTGCCCTTTTTTTGGGCCTGCGCTCCCACTGCCCCGGTCAGCAGCAGAATCAAAAGAGAAAGCTTGGGTAAAGATAAAGCGTGCATACGTATCAAATTTAGGGGTGAAGATAAGAAATAATCCAATAACTGAAAGTTTGCAGTACCTCAGCGAGTGAACAAGCCCGATCGATGGGGCAATCGCGGGCGCAAATTTTCCGCAAATACCAACAAAAAAGCTACCTTTCGGGTACACAAAGCACAAATTACTATGCACAAATTGATTTTTGGCTGTTTCTGGCTACTCGCCACAGCCCACCCGTTGCGCGCCCAAGATGCACAGCGCGCACAATTGCAAAGTAAATTAATGGCCCAATGGAATGCCGTAGTGCAACCAGCCAAGGGCATTATCGGCGTGGCAGCACTGGATCTGACCACTGGGGAAACTTGGGGGATCAACGAGAACTTGGTTTTCGCCCAAGCCAGTGCCATCAAAATACCCTTGCTGATGGAGGTCTATCGGCAGGCCAGCTTAGGCAAGTTCAGCTTGGCCGACCGGCGGACAGTGCGCCAACGCGACAAAACGGCGGGCAGTGGCATTTTACAGGCTCTCGGCGACAGTACGGTGCAGTTGAGCATCCGCGATTTGTGCGTGCTCACCATCGTGCTGAGCGACAACACGGCCACCAATATGCTGATCGACCTCGTGGGGATGGACAATGTGAACCAGACCATGGCTGCACAAGGTTGGGCCAATACCCGCCTCCAACGCAAAATGATCCGCCCGGAAGCCTCCGCCAAGGGACAAGAGAACATTTCTACCCCGGCCGAAGCCCTAAAAATATTGCAAAAAATCTACACTGGTGGTTTTGTCAGCCCAGCCGCGTGCGCTGATATGCTACAAATTTTAAAAGAACGGGGCAACGCTGATGGTAAGCTAAAAGCAGGCCTGCCCGAAGGCGTGGTGGTGGCCAACAAAGACGGATCGGTGCCGGGCGTGGCCACCGATTGGCTGCTGGTATTGCTGCCCGAGCGGCCCTACGCACTGGTGGTGATGGAAAATTATGAATTGGATGATGAATCTACCATGGCTTTTCGCGAGATCGCCCGCATTGCCCACGAATATTTTGGCCGATTGGGCCGGGCCACCAAATACGGCGTGTTGGTGGATCCCGGACTACTGAAATACTAATTGGCGGGCCACTCGGGCCAACTTGGTCACTTTAGCCGCTTTTTCAGTAAATTTGCCCAGATAACGGCCGCAAGTTGCTGCCAAAAGCACCAAAACTATGGCCGACGAATTAGCCAAAGCCCAAACCCATTTACTGGCTGGCCGCCCAAGCGATGCCTTGGCCTGCTTGGACCGCGTTCTGCGCGCCGATATTCACAATGCGATCGCCCATAGCGAGCGCGGCGTGGCGCTGTTCCATTTGGGGCGCAAGGCCGAAGCATTGCTGGCCATGGATGCGGCCCTCGAGTTGGAGCCCCACAACCCCTACCGCTATGCCAGCCGGGCCTTCCTGCGCGATGCCACGGGCGACCTGCCCGGAGCCATTGCCGATTATCAACAAGCTTTGGCCCTCGACCCGGACGATGCCGTGGCCCAGAACAACTTGGGACTTTTGGAAGAAAAACTGGGCTACCGGGAATCGGCCCAGCGACGTTTCCAAACGGCTGACGAACTGGCCAAGAAAATGGGCTACGAGTTCACCAACCCAAGCTTGATCGAGCGAGAAAAAGCAAAGCAGTCCGCTGATACCGCCCCAGCGAAGGCAGTCGATTCAACCACGACTGACAGCACCGATGCCACTGCCCCCAAACTAAGCTTGGGGTATTACTGGCAAACACTCACCGAAGTAGTGCGCTCCCCTAGTTCCCGCCGTGAGTTTTGGGACTTTTTACAGAAAAAAACGAAGAGTCAACGCTAGCCAATGGTTTGTAAACCAATCATTTTGCTGTAAACACCCCCAGTGGCAACCAATTGGTCGTGGTTGCCCTGTTCCACTATTTCACCTTCTTGGATCACTACGATCAAGTCAGCGTTTTGAATGGTGCTCAGCCGGTGGGCAATCACCAACGCGGTGCGGTTTTGCCGCAAATGTTCAAGGGCATCTTGCACCAAGTGTTCTGATTCGGAATCGAGCGCCGAGGTAGCCTCGTCCAAGATCAGGATGGCCGGATTTTTTAGGACAGCCCGGGCAATGCTGAGCCGCTGGCGTTGCCCGCCCGAGAGCCGACTGCCCCGATCCCCGATGTTGGTCTGGTAACCATCCACCATTTGGCTGATAAATCCGTGGGCATGGGCGATTTTTGCCGCATTAACCACGTCTTCCTCCTTGATATTGGTGAGGCCGAAAGCAATGTTGTTAAACACGGTGTCGTTGAACAGCACCGGGTCTTGGGTCACTATCCCCAGCAATTGGCGCAGGGATAGCAAACTGAGCTGGCGAATATCTTGGCCATCAATCATGATCCGGCCTTGGGTCGGATCATGAAAGCGCGGGACAAGATCGGCCAAAGTTGATTTCCCCCCGCCCGAAGTCCCCACCAAAGCCACCGTTTGGCCCTTGGGCACGATTAGGCTGATGCCTTTGAGCACGGGTTTGTCTTGGTAGGCAAACCAGACATTGTCAAACTCGACCCCGGTGCGGAGTTCGGTCACTTC
Source organism: Cytophagales bacterium (assembly GCA_038209965.1). Lineage (GTDB taxonomy): Bacteria > Bacteroidota > Bacteroidia > Cytophagales > Thermoflexibacteraceae > JALONO01. The sequence goes on from JBBQXF010000058.1 coordinate 17,722, forward strand.
CTTGGCCCCCGGTTGATCGGTCACCCGAGAAGGAGTATCGAGCACTTCCAGCACGCGCTCCATCGAGGCAACCCCTCGGCTGAGCGAACTTGCCATTACCGCAATGGCTTTGGCCGGGGTGAGTATTTGGGTAAAAACAGCAATATAAGTGATGAAACTAGCCCCACTTAGGCTGCCATCACCAGACAATACCAAGTTGCCACCGTAGAGCAAGATACCCGCAACTACCATTACCCCAAGCATTTGCGACAAGGGAGAAGCCAAATCGCGCTTGTTTTCCAGCCCTTTGGTCACGTTGCGGTACTGATTGCTTTTTTCGGCAAATTTCTGCTGGATGTACTCCCTTGCATTGAAAGCGTTGATCACTTTCAACCCGCCCAATGTCTCATCTACGATGTTGAGGATGGTGCCCAACATATCTTGTCGCGAACGCCCTTCCTTGCGCAATCTTTTGGTCACTTCGGCAATAATACCGCCGGAAACTGGTAAAAAAACCAAAGAAAACAAAGTCAGTTCGGCAGAAATATAAAAAAGCATGAAAAAATAGACCATTATGGTCAATGGCTCTTTCAGCACCGATTTTAGCACGCTGATCGCCGTGTATTCAATGTCTTGCACATCGTTGGTGGCGCGGGCAATCAGATCACCCTTGCGCTCGCCCGCGAAGTAGCCCAAGTGCATGTACAGCAGGTGGTCAAACAATTGGCGGCGCACGTTGCGTACCAAGTCTTGACAAAGCCGGTTCATGATCCGCTGTGACCAATAAAAAAATAGGTTTGCCAAAAATACCGAAGTAACCAGCACCCCGCACACATATTGCAGCGCAGAAAACTTGCCATATTGGCTGACAATCTGGGCAAAATAGTAATTGAACAATTCCTTGAAGTAGGTGATGGTCAACTGAAAAGTGGGCAGGGAAAGTATTTTCACCTGACTTGACTCGTTTTCAAACAGGACGTTCAGCAGGGGAATGAGCAGGGCAATGTTGACGGCCCCAAAGGTAACGGCCAATATACTGGTCAGGATGTATTGGGGGGCAAAAGAAACAAGGGGGGGCAAATAGGCAAGGATGCGCCAAAAAGTTTTCATAGACAAAGATAAGCGTTGCGTTGGGGGGATAACAAATCCGCCAAACGGTTAACCATAAATCAAGGAATGACCAACCCGAACAAATCAGTCAAATGGTGAAAAAGTTGGGCCTTCACGACTGCCTGATCCACGGGACGGCCCAGTTCGGCGGCCATGGAGGTCACGGCTTTGTCAGTGATGCCACAAGGCACGATATGGGAAAAATAGGTCAAGTCGGTGCTCACATTCAGCGCAAAGCCGTGCATGGAGACCCAGCGACTGGTTTTAACGCCAATGGCACAGATTTTTCTTGGGTGGATCTGTTGCTCAAAATCTAACCAAACTCCGGTCAGTTTATCGATCCGGCCAGCCACTAAACCATGCTCGGCCAAGGTGCGGATCACCGCCTCTTCCAGCAAGCGGAGGTAACGGTGGATGTCGGTAAAAAAATTTTCTAGGTCAAAGATGGGATACCCTACCACTTGCCCCGGGCCGTGGAAGGTGATATCGCCGCCCCGGTTGATGGGGAAGTAGTCAATCTGCCGATCCGCCAGCCCTTGCCGATCCAAGAGCAAATGGGCCACCTTGCCACTTTTGCCCAAGGTATAGACGGGAAAATGTTCACAAAAAAGCAAATAGTTATCCGTTGGCAATTGCAACTGCGGTGGCAGGTCGCGGTTGGCCAATTTTTGCTGAACGATCTGTTGAAAAAGCTGCTCTTGATGTTCCCAAGCAGTATGGTAGCGGATTGGCCCCAAATCGTGGAAATGGGTTACTTTGGATTGTGGATAAAGTGTTTTTTGCATCACACGGTTTCATCGTCCTCGGCGATTGTCTTGAGCAAGCGTTTTACTTCTTCCATCTTGAGTGGTTCACTGATTTTTTCGTAGGACAAAATCAGGTTGCGCAGCATCCGTTTGATAATATCGAGATTGGTGCACGGATCGTAAAACGACGGCCCGGGAGAAAGGTTGAGCTGCATCAGGTAATTATCGATGTCCTTGCGCGAAAAAATCAGCCCCCGGTTGAAGACGTTGATGTAAAACTGCAAGTCGTCACTTTTATAGGTCAAAATGAACAAATTGGGCAGGTTTACCCCACTCACGGGCAAGTTCAGTTTTTGCGCAATGAGCAGATAAACCGCGCACAAGCCGATGGGATTGCCTTTGCGGGTTTCCAGCAAGACATTAATCATCGAGTTGGACACCGAATGAAAGCTGGTGGTGTTGGCCTTGAACTTCATTTTGTTGAAAAAAACGTCGTTCAAGATCCGGACTTGGTCAAATGGGCGCAGCTCCGGCTTAAATTCCAGCCAAGCATCAAAGAACAATTGCTGCATTTTGGCCGAAAGATCGGGCAGGCTCAAATCAGGGTATTGGTAGGTGGCCACAATCCACATCCCCCGCAGCAGGTCAGTGCCACCCTCAGCTTTCCAATCCATCAAATTGGCCGTCACTTGGTTATATTGCAGTTGGTGCACCAGATCCTCGATCCGTTTTTGGGTCTCGGGATTAAACTGGCTGGTTTGCCACTGCTCTTCCAGAAATGGGATAATGGCACTGCCCAGGGAGTAAATTTTTTGCTCTACGTGTTCGCGCACCTCACGATCTTCATCGTCGAGGAGCGACACAATGGCTTTCATCTCGTTTTCGTTCATTGTGCAAAAATATACAGAAAAGCAATGGGTCAGGTGTCCGCCTGAATTTTGCCAAAACTTAGCAAGCTGGCCAAGGTTCCGGCACTAAACCCTAACCAACAACTGGTATTTGCTCGTTGGGCTGGCTGGGCGTTGATCAAGCCAGTTCGCGCCCTACTTTTTAACACTCATTTTTCGCAAATTGTTTTTCAGGGCTTGGCTGATAGGGTAAAGGGCCAAGGCCACCACCGACTTAAGGACTACAGCCGCGTGCCCACCCAAAATTTCAGTGTGGCGTTGCAGTTGCGGGTCAATCACCCATTCGGAAATCACAAAAAACAAAGTAGCCAGCCCCATTACGAGCATGAATGCCCTGCGCCCCGCCCGCTCGTTTTCCAATTGGGCCAATGCCAGCGCCAGTTCGCCATCTTTGCGGGAAGTTTGCTGGGAAGCCTTGTTAATTTTAGCCTGCAACCGATCGCTCACCGAGGTCAGCAGCTTGACATCCCCCAAAAGTTGAGCGTAGCTTTTGGTCAGTAGCCCATATTCGGCACACACCTGATCGGCATTTTTATTCGGATCAGCCTGGGCCATCACCTCTTTGGCGCGGGCCAAGATGAGGTTTTCATTCTCAAATACTTGGTAAAGTTCGCTCTGCCTGTTCATAGAGGGCGGTTTTGACGACCAATTTGCCTAAACATTTAGAAAAAAGCGGTCGCTCAACCAAACAGCCGCCTTTTGCCGATTAGGCCAGTCAAGGGCTGGTCAGTTAACTATCACTTGCATTTTGATCGGTATGTCAATAATTTCTTTGAAATCTTCCCCCGACTCTTGCATGTCCTCATCATCCTCTTCATAAAACCAATTGATGGCTACTTGTTGGCCGCCGACCTTCTCCAATCGCCGAAACACCTCCACCAAGCATTTTGAAGAGCTGGTATTGAAATATTCCAAGCTGATATCAAATACAGTTGGTTGTTTGTACGACGTGACGTACTCATCCAGCCATTCGAACAAGGGACGATAAAACTCAATGGAATTTTCGGGGATGGAACGCCCTGACATCAGGAACTTTCCCGTCTGCGCATCAAAGCTCAACTTTGGCGTTTTCGATGTTTCTTCAAGATAAAAGTTTTCCATGGCCAATATCAATCGGTCAGCTAGCAGAAATGCGTACCGTTAAGCTGAAAAAAGATAAATTATCGTTGTAATGATTAAAATTATATTCCAATTTGTTGCCTGATTTTCGGGCAATGTCAATGATGCCCAACCCGGCGCCCCCTTTGTTCGACAGGTTCCCATTGTTGAGCACTTGCCGATACTTCTCTTTCAACTCATCCTGCGAGAGGGCGTTTGTTTCCTCAATCCTTCGTTGCAAAGCAGGTACGTGGGCCCGGCTCATATAGTTGCCACTATTGATGCAGTAATTTCCAGTTTCGCTCCGGGCCAAGACAAACATGATCACGTCATCCTCTTTCTCGTTGGCCATTGCCACTTCTTCAAAGTGATGGTAAATGTTCTGCAATATTTCTACCAAAATACTGAACACTTTCTTTTTGACGGTCAGCTTGGGCTCAAGATCGGCCAATCGGTTCTGGACAATATCTACCATGCTACTAATAAGGCCGCCCGTGGCAGCCCCTTTGTAAGACATGACAATCCCATCTGATTGCATTTTTCTAAAATATGCTTCTAAGTCCAATTGAAGGCAAAAGTTTACTATGGATAACGCGATAACCTTTTAACAATAACTGTGCAATAGTACAAGATTTCTGGTGGAAACGACAAAAACCATCCAAGGTTTATCTCACTGATGCCCCTAGGACAGTAATCGTTAAACTTTTTCCACTTATGTAGAACAATTCTAAACAATATTTGTTCTATTTTTGTCTTGTCAACCATAATAAGGGTTGATTGCTTTTTAACCTAACACCATCATGGATCAAAGCACTGCTATCTTAGAGGATTTCACCAACGCTGACTATAAATATGGTTTTGTAAGCCATTTTGAGACCGACGAAGCCCCGGCTGGGCTGAATGAAGACATTGTCCGCTTTATTTCTGCCAAGAAAGAAGAGCCAGAGTGGATGACTGAATGGCGGCTAAAGGCTTATCGCCACTGGCTCACCATGAAAGAACCAAAGTGGCAAAATGTGACTTTTCCCCCGATAAACTATAACGACGCCATTTATTATTCGGCCCCGAAACAAAAGGCTAAATTGAACAGCTTGGACGAAGTGGACCCAGAATTGGTGGCCACTTTCGAGAAGTTGGGCATTTCGCTCCTAGAGCAAAAACGTTTATCGGGAGTGGCCATCGATGCTGTGATTGACAGTGTGTCGGTAGCCACTACCTTCAAAAGCACCCTTGCCGAAATGGGCATCATTTTTTGTTCCATGAGCGAAGCCGTGCGGGAGCACCCCGAACTGGTGCGCAAATACCTTGGTTCGGTCATACCGATTACCGACAATTATTTCGCCGCCCTCAATTCGGCAGTGTTTAGTGACGGCTCGTTCTGTTACATTCCCAAAGGCGTGCGCTGCCCCATGGAACTGTCCACTTATTTTCGGATCAATGCAGCCAACACCGGGCAATTTGAGCGCACGCTCCTAATCGCCGACGCGGGTGCCTATGTAAGTTATCTTGAAGGTTGCACCGCTCCCATGCGCGACGAGAACCAGCTTCACGCTGCCGTGGTCGAGTTGATAGCTCTAGAGAACGCGGAAATCAAATACTCAACAGTGCAAAACTGGTACCCTGGCGATAAAAATGGCAAGGGTGGGATTTATAATTTTGTGACCAAGCGCGGGATCTGCGCCGGCAATCACTCCAAGATTTCTTGGACCCAAGTGGAAACCGGTTCAGCCATTACTTGGAAATACCCAAGTTGCATCCTCAAGGGCGACTATTCCATCGGTGAGTTTTATTCGGTGGCCATTACCAACAACCACCAGCAAGCCGATACTGGCACTAAAATGATCCATCTGGGCAAAAATACCAAGAGCAGGATTGTTTCAAAGGGTATTTCGGCCGGGTTCAGCCAAAATTCTTACCGGGGCTTGGTGCAAGTGAACAAACGGGCCGACAATGCCCGCAATTTCTCGCAGTGCGACTCCCTCCTGATGGGCGATAAGTGCGGTGCGCACACTTTTCCCTACATCGAGGTGCAAAACAAATCGGCCAAGGTGGAGCACGAAGCTACCACTTCTAAAATTGGCGAAGACCAACTCTTCTATTGTAACCAACGCGGTATCCCAACTGAAGAAGCTGTGGCCCTTATTGTAAACGGCTACGCTAAAGAAGTCCTTAACCAATTGCCAATGGAGTTTGCGGTGGAAGCCCAAAAGTTGTTGGCCATTAGCCTGGAAGGTAGCGTGGGTTAAATCGCCAATACCGACCCTTATCGCAAAGCGCAAACCTTGGTTTGCGCTTTTTTTGTGGCAATGCCCGATTTTACGTCAGTTCAATGGGACAATATGCCCCATCGCTTTTGGTTTTCCCTAACCGAAAGCGTAAATTGTTGAAAAAAAGAGCTCATAAATCATCACAATTTCTAAAATCAGTTCAATCTGGGTATAAAACCAAGGCAATCAGCCACGCTCGTGCAGCCATTGGCCGCGAGAACGCCACCCAAGGCAAGTGACCTGAATTAGCTAAGCCACATTGAAAATCTACTACTTGGACAGATCGTCGGCCACTAAGCCCCCCACAATGCGGGCCGAGAGGAGCGAAAGCGGGATGCCGCCACCGGGATGGACGCTACCGCCACAAAAGTACAGCCCCTTGATTTGGGTAGAAAAGTTGGCATGGCGCAAGAAAGCCGCGTAACGGTTGTTGCTGCTGTTGCCATAAAGTGCCCCCTGCGAGGAGGAGGTCTTGGCCTCGATGCTGCGTGGATCCAATATGCCCTCTGCCACGATCAACGGGGCCAGATCAGTGCCCAACATCCGCCCCAGCTTGGCCAAAATATGGGCCCGGGCACGAGAAATGAGCACTTCCCAGTCTTGCCCGGAATTGTTGGGCACATTGATCATCACAAACCAGTTCTCACCGCCCGGTGGAGCATCGTCGGGCTTATATTTGGAAGTAATATTTACGTACACCGTCGGATCCGGACCAATGTCCCGCGCTGTAAAAATATGTTGGAATTCATCGCGATAATTGGCACTGAAGAAAATATTGTGCAAATCCAGCTCCGGAAATTGCCGGGCAATCCCCCAATAGAAAATCAAGGCCGAACTAGATTTGGGCTGGTTGAGGATTTTTTGGGGCTGCCGCACTTGGGGCATCAATTTGCGGTAGGCATTCACCACATCCATATTGCACACCACCACCTCAGCTCCTACATGCTGGCCCGCCACTTGCACGCCAGTGGCTCGGTTTTGGCCCCGCTCTTCCACCAAGATGCGCTCGACTGGGCTGTTGAAATGGAACTTGGCCCCCAAGTCTTGGGCCAGCTCAAACAAACTTTGGGTGATGGAATACATCCCCTTAGTGGGAAAAAACGCCCCAATGCCATGCTCCAAATGCGGGATAATGTTGAGAGTAGCTGGGGTTTGGTAAGGATCCGAGCCATTGTAGGTGGCGTATCGGTTGAACAATTGCACCAATTTGGGGTGCTGTAACCGCCGCTCGTTCACGGCGTTCATGGTGCTGAACAAATCCAATTGGCCAATGTGGAGCACTGCGCGGGCCGTTTCCTTGGTAAAATAAGTTCGGACTTTGTGGAGTGAGTTTTGGAGGAACACTTTAGCCGTCAGTTCGTATTTCCGCCGACTATCGGCCAAAAAATCCCGTACATTTTGGCCCGATACCCCAAGCTTATCCTCGATTTCTTGAACATAGCGATTCAAGTCGGCATGAGCAGTGAGCCGGGTGCCATCGGGGTAGAAATAGTGGGTGATTGTGGCCAACTGTTGGTAAGTAAAATGGTCAACCGTTTTTTTGCCCGCCAACTGAAAAAGTTCTTCCACCTGCTCGGGCAAGGTAAACAGCGAAGGCCCCGCATCAAAGCGGTAGCCGTTGATCGTTATTTCGGCGAGCTTGCCCCCTGGATGGGCATTGGCTTCAAATACCTCCACTTCCAGGCCAAGGCACCGGAGCCGGATAGCCGCCGCGATGCCCGCAATGCCCGCACCAATGATAACAGCTCTCATAGTCGCAAATATCCTTTATCTAGCAATCCTATCTTAGTGTTCAGCCTGTTGGTTCACTTAAAAGGTGCGAAAAGGCACGAAAACAGCCAAATATAGCCCCACCCGACCCAATTGGCTACCATCATGGCTGCCCCACCCGTTGCCCAGCTTTAGGGAGAATAGTTCGGATGGGCTTAGCCAGTTTTGCCGCAGTAAAGTCAGGCCGTATTTTATGGGTGGATGACCAACTCAATGGGGTGAGCACTGTCAAATTAATGGGTTAAAAATTATTTTTTGCCATGTGCCCAGCCAACGAGAACCTTTTGGGTTGAAATGAAGCTAGTTCACAGTGAAGACGATCAAAAAAATATGCACATTATTGATTGTCAGAAAAACAAAAATGAAGCATTTAGCGAACGATTACAACTATAACCAATCAAAACGGTTTTTTACAATCAAAAAACGTAGATAATTGTAAATCAATACATTATAGCTTATTTATTAACTAAATCATCTCAATCTAAATTGACTTGGGGCGATCAGTTAGGCCCAAACTTGAAAATCAAGCGGGCAGATCGCTTCCCCAAGGTTAGTTTTAGCTGGGCCCAACCAAACGCATTTACGCCAAGGAGAAGATTTACCAATGGGCTGTTTTCCCTCTCGATAAAATAGTAACTTTGCCCTATGTATCAACAACTCATCAGGCCGTTTTTATTCCTCTTTGATGCCGAGAAAGTCCATCATTTTATCTTTGCTTGGATCAAGATTGGCCTCGCCCTGCCTTGGGCACGGGGGATAGCGCGCCGGTTGTTTGACTTTCAGGATGAACGGCTGGTCCAAGATTTGATGGGTCTCCGGTTCCCCAATCCGGTGGGTTTAGCGGCCGGATTTGACAAAGACGCGACTCTGATCGACGAACTAGCCTGTTTTGGCTTCGGTTTTATTGAAATCGGGACGCTCACCCCCAAACCCCAACCCGGCAACCCACGCCCCCGCTTGTTCAGGTTGCCCGCCGATAGGGCCCTGATCAACCGTTTGGGGTTCAACAACGGTGGGGTAGCCACCGCCGCTGCCCGCCTTAGCAAGCGCCAGAGCAAGGTGATTGTGGGTGGAAATATTGGTAAAAACAAAGATACTCCCAATGAAAACGCCATCGCTGATTACACTTCGGCCTTTGAAACGTTGTTTGATCATGTTGACTATTTTGTGGTCAATGTGAGTTCGCCCAATACCCCCGGCCTGCGTGAGCTACAAGACAAAGGCCCGCTATTGGCCTTGCTGCAAGCTTTGCAAGTGTGCAACCGTGAGCGGAACAAACCCAAGCCGCTCTTGCTCAAGATAGCCCCCGATCTGACTGACAGCCAATTGGATGACATTGTTGAGATTAGCCAACTAGTAGGACTGAGCGGGCTAATCGCGACCAACACCACCATTAACCGCAGCGGTTTGGCCACTGACCAAACAGTATTGGCCAACATTGGAGCGGGTGGCCTCAGTGGGCAGCCGCTCCGGGCGCGCTCCACCGAGGTGATCAGGTACCTGCGGCAACGATTAGCCAAAGATTTTGTCATTATTGGCGTGGGGGGGATCTACACCGCCGCCGATGCGCTGGAAAAATTGGCGGCAGGTGCTTCATTGGTGCAGCTCTATACCGGTTTTGTGTACGAGGGGCCAGAAGCAATCAAGAGAATAAATCAGGGAATTGGTCAGTCGTGGCCTTCCAAAAAAGAATAAGAAGCTTACATTTGGGTGTTGGCGCGATCCAAACACGCACGCTCCCATTTTACCACTAAACCGAAAAACCATGATCTCATTGAGCATTGAACAAGAACTTTCTATTGTAGAACTAATTGACGAAGGCCGCACCATAGAAGCCGTGGCCGCGGTGCATGCCCTCACCAGTGCAGGGCTAAAAAATTCCAAAGATTATGTGGACGAGTTGGCTTTTCGCAAGGATCAAGTACGTCGCGATGCCCAAAAGACCAAGAAAAAACGCACCTTTACCGATCTCACCCCCGAAGAAAACGCGGAACTGCGCCGGTCGGTGGAGCGCAATGACAAAATAGGCGCCATCACCAAAATCCAAGAATGGCTGGCCCCGGGACTGCGGGCTGCTAAAGAGTATGTCGACCAAATGGTAGATGATTACAACAAAGAACGTTTTAGAAATTGATAAATCTAGGTTTAGACACCAAGGTAGAGTTCCTCAAAGGGATAGGACCACAACGTGCCGCTTTGTTGAACACCGAAGTCCAGGTGTTTACTTACGCGGACTTGCTGGAGCATTATCCTTTTCGCCACGAAGACCGCAGCCGGTTTTATGACATTGGCGAAGTTACCGAAGAATACCCCTATGTGCAATTGCGGGGACGCATTTCGGACATCAAACTGACTGGCGAAGGCCCCAAAAAACGGTTGGTGGCCCAGTTGCAGGATCGGACCGGAATGGTGGAACTGGTTTGGTTCCAAGGGATCCAGTGGATCCATCCCAAACTAAAAAACGGACAGGAATACGTCGTTTTTGGCAAGCCCCAGCTTTTTGGTCGGCGGTTTAATTTATCTCATCCAGAAATTGACCCGTTTCTGCCCGATCAACCCACTACCGGACTCATCCCCGTGTACCACACCACCGAAAAAATGAAACGGCGGGGCATGGATGCACGCGGAATGGGCGTACTGATCAAGAATGTGCTGGAAGCCTGCTATCGCCAAGTGGAAGAAACCCTGCCCGATTCCGTCTTGGCCAAGTACAAATTGATGGCCCGCAAAGATGCCGTGTGGAACATCCATTTCCCCAAAACGCCCGAATTGCTGAACGCCGCCCTGGCCCGGCTCAAGTTTGAGGAATTTTTCTTTATCCAGCTCAGACTGCTCATCCAAAAGTTTATCCGGCGAACTTCGTATCGTGGGCAGTTGTTCAATAAAGTGGCACTGCTCACCGACTTTTATAACCAACACTTGCCATTTTCACTGACTGATGCCCAGAAAAGAGTGATCAAAGAAATTTATATCGACTTCAAATCGGGCCGCCAGATGAACCGCCTCCTTCAGGGCGATGTTGGCAGCGGGAAAACCATTGTGGCCTTTATTTGCATGTTATTGGCCATTGACAACGGGGCACAAGCTTGCATGATGGCCCCGACCGAAATTTTGACCGAACAACACTACCAGAGTTTAAAAGTCTTTACCAATTTATTGGGCCTCAACTTGGCCAAGCTGACCGGATCCACCAAAACCGTGGAACGCCGACAAATCTTGAAAAAATTACAAAGTGGCGAGCTGCACATCGTGGTCGGAACCCACGCCCTGATCGAGGATGATGTGCAATTTACCAACTTGGGGCTTTGTATCATCGATGAGCAGCACCGGTTTGGAGTAGAGCAGCGCTCCCGGCTCTGGCGAAAAAATCCCCAGATCTATCCCCATATTTTGGTGATGACCGCCACGCCCATACCCCGGACGCTGGCCATGACCCTGTACGGGGATTTGGATGTTTCGGTGATCGATCAACTGCCCGCCGGGCGCAAACCGATCAAGACTATCCGCTACTATGATGCCCACCGCCTCAAAGTATTTGACTTCATGCGGGCCCAGATCCACCTTGGCCGGCAGATCTATGTGGTGTACCCCCTGATCGAGGAATCCGAAAAACTGGATCTCAAAAGCCTCCAAGACGGGTACGAAAGCGTGTGCCGGGCTTTCCCCGAATTCTTCGTCAGTATTGTGCATGGCAAAATGAAGCCGGCCGACAAGGAATATGAGATGCAACGTTTCGTGCGGGGCGAAACCCACATCATGGTAGCTACCACGGTGATCGAGGTGGGGGTCAATGTGCCCAATGCCTCGGTGATGGTGATCGAGAACGCCGAACGGTTTGGCCTGTCGCAGTTGCACCAGTTGCGCGGGCGGGTGGGCCGGGGAGCCGACCAGTCCTATTGCTTGCTCATGACCGACGTAAAACTGAGCAAAGAGGCCAAAATTCGGCTGGATACCATGGTGCGCACCACGGATGGCTTCGAGATTGCCGATATGGACCTGAAACTGCGCGGCCCCGGCGACATGGAGGGCACCCAACAAAGCGGGGTACTCGATCTACGGTTGGCCGATTTGGCCAAGGATCAAAAAATATTGCTCGCGGCCCGACAAACGGCCGAGGAACTGCTCACTGAAGATCCCGAACTGGCCGCCCCAGAATTATTGCCCACCAAAAACCAACTGGCCAAACTCCGCCAAAGTAAGGGCTGGAGCCGGATCAGTTGAGTTCGAATAGTTTGGCAGCAACTTCAATTATACTGCAAATGGGTGGCCTATTCACTTAAAAAAGAACCCCTGATTTTACTTATTGAGTGCATAGGAATACTAAACTTCCGACGTGAAATATCTTGCCAACATTTCCCAGCACTAAGAGTATGTTTTGGATTTATAACCTATTGATAATAAATGATATAAAAGCAATTTGCAACATTGCTTCGGCGGAAAGAATGGTTTTTTCCACCTCTTTGAACAACCTGCGCCTAAAATTTAGCCAACCAAAGCTCCTTTCAA
>JBBQXF010000059.1:0-29712 GCA_038209965.1 Cytophagales bacterium
CATTGTGGGTGGGGGCATCGACGAAGTGTCCATGATGAACATCCAAGAGATGATCGGATCGATGATGCCCAAGAAGACCAAAAAACGCAAGGTGACCATCGCGGAGGCCCGCCGACTGCTCACCGATGAAGAAACGTCCAAACTGATCGATATGGACGAGGTGAAATCGATCGCCCTGTTCAAGGCCGAAAATTCGGGGATCATTTTCATTGATGAGATCGATAAAATTGCCTCGGCCCGGGGCACCGGCAGTGGCGGCCCCGACGTGAGCCGGGAGGGTGTGCAGCGCGACCTGCTGCCCATTGTGGAGGGGAGTGCGGTCAATACCAAATACGGGATCGCCAATACCGATCATATTTTGTTCATTGCGGCGGGGGCGTTCCATGTGGCCAAACCATCGGATCTCATCCCCGAACTGCAAGGCCGGTTCCCCATCCGCGTGGAGCTGAGCCCGCTCACCCAAGCCGATTTTTACCAGATTCTCAAAACCCCCAAAAATGCCCTGACCAAACAGTACCAAGCACTGATGGAGGCTGAGGGCGTGGCCCTGAATTTTCAGGACGAGGCCCTCGAGGAAATTGCCGAGGTAGCTTTCAATATCAATGCCGAAGTGGAAAACATTGGGGCGCGGCGGCTCCAAACCGTGATGAGCCACCTGCTGAACGAATTTTTGTACGATGTGCCCGATTTGATCCCGGCCAATTCGCACTTGGTCATCAACCGCGACATGGTCAAAGCCAAAATGGCGGGCTTGGTCAAAAACCGCGACTTGAGCCAATATATTTTGTAGCGGTGGGCCCAGCCTTCTTTCCGACAGCTCCCCGGTTCGACCAGAACCGGGGAGTTTTTTTTGGCCTCCAGTAAATGATCCACCGTGGCTGCAAATTGCTTAACTTAGGCTCTCGAACTGTCAACCACCGTTTGGCCAACCCAATGCCAATGCTGCCCCCAAAACTGGATCAATGAAAAAACTGCTCATTTTCTGTTGCTTGATCGGTTGGGGGATGCCCCAATCCACTTGGGCGCAAAGTTGGAAGGTGCTGGATTCGCTCACCACCAGTGCCTTTCGCAGTGGCGATGCCAAAAGTGCTTTGGGCTACGCCAAGCAAGCCGCCGACCGGGCCAAGCGCGAATTTGGCAAGCGGCACGAAAACTATTTCTCTTCGCTCAACAACATTGCCTTCTGCCAAATGGCCCTCAAAGACCATGCGGCCGCAGAGAAGTCATACCAAAAAAATTTGCAGATCATCCGAAAAGCCTTGGGTGAGACCAACAGCAGTTATGCCCTGCAACTGTTCAACTTGGGGGGGATGTACCAAACCACCAACCGCTTTGCCGAAGCCGAGACCAATTTCAAAGAAGCATTGCGCCTCCGTAAATTGCTTTATGAGAAGGACAAATTGCCCCAATATGCGTCGTCACTGCGCGGGCTGGCCGCCTTTTACAGCCAGCAAGCCCGGCCCGCTGAAGCCGAGCCATTATTTCTCGAGTGTCTCGAAGTATTGGCGGCCACTGGGCGAAAGGATGGGCCCGAATATGCCCAAACCTTGACCGGGCTGGCCATTATGCAAGAAAGCCAAGGGCGGTTCCCCGAGGCCAGACAACTCCACGATCAAATTTTGGGCATCTTGGCCAAACTGCCCCAGGGCAAGGAACGGCCCGACTATGCGTTGCAACTCAGCTTTGCGGCCAACAGCTATTTCCATTTGGGCCAATACCTCCAGGCCGAGCAGATGCTCAACGAGTCGGCCCAACTATTGGCCAAAAAAGTGGGGAAAGACAATCTGTTGTTGACCAATCCGCTTTTTCGCCAAGTGGAGGTGTACCGTACGCTGGGGCGCTACCGGGAAGCCCAGCGAGTGGGCGAAGAATTGTGCCAACTGATCGAGAAGCGATCGGGCCGGGAAAACGTTGAGTATGCCCGGGCACTCAATTACTTGGCCACGGTCCATATTGTCAAAACCAATTTTAAGGAGGCCGACTCCCTGCTGCAAGCCAGTTTGGCCATTTATGAACGCACGTTGGGCAAAAACCACCCCAACTATGCCGTTGCGCAGGGCAACCTGGCTTTGGTGTACCAGAAAACCGATCGCTTTGCTGAAGCCGAAGGGCTTTATCAAGCTTTGTTGCCGGTCAAGGCCAAAGCCCGGGGCGAAAATTCTGCCGATTATTTGGTGAGCCTCAACAACTTGGCCACCATGTACTTGAACCAGGGCAAAATGGAACTGGCCGAGTCCACCATGATCAGGGTGCGCGATGGGATGGCCAAAGGGTTGGGCCAGTCTCACCCCAGCTATCTTGGGGCCTTGAACAACTTGGCTTATTTGTACAAGACCAAGGGTGATTTTGCCCAAGCCGAAACCATGTTTGCCGAAGTGATGGAGCGGGCCATCACCCTGTTCCGCCGTCAATCGCTTTCGTTCAGCGAACAAGAAAAGGGGGAATTCCGGCAATCGCTCGATATGTATTTCAGCAATTTCAACAGCTTGGTCTTGGCGGCCTCGCTGTCGGGCAAGCCACAGGACGCGGCCACCCTGGCCCGCCTCCACGCCCAACTGTACGACAATGTCCTGTTCAGCAAGTCCCTACTGCTCAACAACAGTTACAAAATGCGGGCTGAAATAGCCAACGGCAAAAATGTTGGGCTGAAAAAACTGCACGAAGAGTGGTTGCTCAAGCGCAGCCAACTGGCCCGGGCCTATTCCCAAGGCACTGGCCCGGCAGACGCGGCCCAATCGCCAACGCGGCCAGATCCCGCCGCGCTGGAACTCGAGGCCAATGAACTGGAAAAACAGTTGTTCGCCCAAGCCAACACCGATCCAACGGTTTATCACTGGCCAGATGTGCAGAAGCAGCTCAAACGGGGCGAGGCGGCGGTCGAGATCGTCCGGGCCAAAATTTGGAAAGACACCCAAGCCCGGCAGTACGACACCACCTACTTTGCCCTCGTGCTCACCAGCGACCAGAAACCTCAGTGGGTCAGTTTGGGAGCGGGCCGGTGGCTGGAGCGCGCCAGTTTCCGGGCCTACCAGCTATCGCTCAGCGAAAAGCGCCAGCCACGGGCCAAATCAAGTGGCCGCCCCCGGCCCCAGCCCGATGAGCCAGGATCCATTTTTGATTCCCTTTATGACCGCTACTGGAAACCGATTGCCAATAAATTGCCTGGGATCAAAAAAGTCTATTTCTCGCCCGATGGCGTGTATCATCAACTCAACTTGCTGACCCTGTGGAACCCGGCAACTGGGCGCTATCTGGCCGACGAGGGCATTGACATCCACTTGCTCACCTCCACCCGCGACTTGGCCGAGCCGGCTTTGGCCAGCGGAGCCACCAAGGGCAATTTGGCGGTGTTGATCGGTCGGCCCCAATACAACCTGTCGGCCACCGATCTGCTGGCCCAAGTGCAGCAGGTGCCCCCCGGTAATCGGATCAGGACAATGACCCAGGGTGAAGCCATTTCCCAGTTCTTGCGGGGGCGCGTAGCGGATTTGCCCGCCACCGAAGTGGAGATCAGCCAAACGGCAGCGGCCCTGAAAGCCCGTAAATGGAAAGTGGAAAGTTATTTGGGGGCCGCCGCACTGGAAGAAGTGGTCAAAAATGTAAGCAGCCCGCGGGTGCTCCACATTGCCACCCACGGTTATTACTTGCCCCCGCCCAGCCAAGGCCACAACAGTCAGGATGATCCCCTTCTCTATTCGGGTTTGTTGTTGGCCGGAGTTTCGGGGTTTGAGCAGGCCACCCAAAAGCCCGATACCGAGGATGGCGTGCTGACGGCCTATGAAGCCCAGGGCCTCCGACTGACCAACACCGAGTTGGTGGTGTTGTCGGCGTGCCAAACCGGCTTGGGCAAAATAGAAGATGGCGAGGGCGTATATGGCCTACAACGTGCCTTCAGGGTGGCCGGGGCCAGCAACATCATGATGAGCCTGTGGCGGGTGGCCGACCAAGAAACCCAAGCGTTGATGACCCACTTTTATACTGAATGGCTCAAAGGTGGCAGCCAACCGAACGACAAGCACCGGGCATTCCGGGCCGCCCAGGCCAAACTCCGCAAACAACGTCCAGAACCTTTTTATTGGGGCTGTTTTGTGATGGTGGGCAAGTAAACTTATAGGTATGCTACAGATGCGCACTTGGCGAACAAAGTATGCCACCCGTAATATGGCCAGTTCCCCAGTCGTATCGATCCCCGTTGCTGATTTGTTAATCCCAATCCACCAGACAGCTACCAACCTTATGGGTGACAAATCGCGTATTTTGGCCAGTCTCCTTGCCGTTATGTAGGCCCCAAAGTAAAAACAGGGTAAGATAACGGGTTAAAAAGGGAAAAAATTGGGTTCCAAAGAAAAAGCACTTAAATTTGCCGATATGAGCTTAGCGCAATTTTGTTCGACATTTGGGGTCAAATGTTAAAAGTAAAGCGCAAAGGCGAAAGCACATTTTAATAAATTTCCAGTTTTTTATACCTACTTTAAAACTATTTCTCGATTATGAAAAGATTCCTACTCCTAAGTATGGCCTTTCTGTTTTGCGTGGGCTCAGCCCTTGCCCAGGATCGCCAGATTACGGGCACAGTGATTGATGGGGGCGAGAAATCCCCATTGCCCGGCGTGAACATAGTGATAAAGGGCGGGTCGGCCGGCACCACTACCGATGTAGATGGCAAGTTCCGCCTGAACGTTTCGGCTAACTCCACCACCTTGATCTTCAGTTTTGTTGGCTTCTTGACCCAAGAGGTCGTCATCGGCAACCAATCTAACATTTCGGTTACTCTGGCCCCCGATGCCAAGACCCTGACCGAAGTGGTGGTGACGGGTTATGGTGTGCAAGAAAAGAAATCGATCTCCGGCTCGACAGCCGTCATCAAGGCTGAAACTATCCGGTCAGTGCCCATGGGTTCTTTTGATCAAGTCTTGCAAGGACAAGCCCCCGGCTTGCTGATCCAAGCCAACTCTGGCCAACCTGGCGCGTCTGCTTCGGTCGTGATCCGGGGCAAAGGCTCCGTGAACGGCACCAATGATCCGCTCTATATAGTGGATGGCGTGCAGATCTCGGCCCAAAACTTTGCCACCCTCAACCCCGCCGACTTTGAAAGCGTGAACGTGTTGAAAGATGCCTCAGCCACTTCAGTTTATGGTTCGCGTGGAGCCAATGGGGTTATTGTGATCCAGACCCGGCGGGGCAAAGCTGGGAAAACCAATTTCGAGTATTCGGGCCAATATGGGATGTCGTTTTTCCCGCCCAACCGACTCGAGGTGATGAACTCCAATGAAAAGGTCGATTACGAACTGCGCCGGGGTGGTACTCCGTTGGAAGATCTGACCGCCGCCGAGATCGCCACGCTACGTACGATAAACACCAATTGGCAAGACGAATTGTTCCAAGTTGGCCGCACCTCCCAGCACCAATTGAGTGCCTCGGGTGGCAATGAAAAGACCATTTTTTACGTTTCCGGCAACTTTTTTCAGCAAACTGGCACCGTTAAGTTCACTGGTTTGGATCGTTACACGGCTCGGACCAACATAGAGCACAATGCTGGCAACATCCGGTTCGGCCTTAATGGCTCACTTGGGTACTCGCAGTCCACCAACACTACTGAGAGCAATGCTGGCATCGCTTCGCCGCTGAACGCCATCCGCTGGGTAAACCCTTACGAAACATCGCGGGATGCCAATGGCAACTACACCAATATCGGTTCGGGACAACCCAACCCATTGCAGGAAATATTGGAAAGCAACCGTGGCACGAATGAGGTGAAAGGGGTGGGCAATATATTTGTGGAATATAGCGTTCCCTTCATCAAAGGATTGACCGCCCGGACCTCATGGGGGATTGACTACGAAAACCAAGAGTCAACCAGCTATTTCAGCCGTTTTGGTTTTATTGGCCAAGGCGCGGGTGCTCGGCGCAACGGATCGCTCAACCGGAACTTTTTCCGCAATACCCGCTGGACCGGAACCAATTCGCTCAATTATACCAAAACCGTGGGCGACCATTCCTTGAACGTAGGCTTGTTCCAAGAAGTAGTGCGCAACCGCTTTGCCACTTTTGGCTTCACCGGTTTCGGCCTCACTGGCAACCTGCAAAATGAAGCGGGCATTACCCAAGGCAGCCCAACCAACAATTTTATTCCTGTAGTGCGGGGCGATGCCAATGAAAACGGACTGGTTTCTTACTTTACTAACGGAACCTACGGCTACAAGGATCGTTATTTCGTCAATTTTGGCGTTAGGCGCGATGGTTCGTCCCGTTTTGGGGCTGACCGCCGCTGGGCCAATTTCTGGTCAGTGGGCGCCAGTTGGATCATGTCCGAAGAAGGATTCATGAGCGGGATTGACAAAAGCGTCCTAAGCCAACTCAAACTGAAGGCCAGCTATGGCACGGTGGGCAGCCAAGCCGGTTACACCAGTGCTTTTGGTTCTTCTGGGGTGGGGGATTTTGCCTCCCGGGCTTTGTTCTCGACTGCTGGCGGTTTTGTGTATGATGGTGGCGCGGGCATTAGGGTTACACAATTGGCCAATCCTGAATTGAGCTGGGAGCAAAAAGGCATGTTCAATGCTGGGGTTGAGTTTAACATGTTCAACGACCGGGTGACTGGCGGAATCGAAGTGTACAACAACGTGACCACCAACCTTTTCTTGCCGGCCCAACTTTCCCGTACCACTGGTTTCACCAACCAGAACCGCAACGTGGGCAGCCTGCGCAACCGGGGCATCGAAGTTCAAGTGAACTTTACCCCCGTTCAAGCCAATGATTTCCGCTGGACATTGGGTGGCAATTTCACTTATAACCGCAACCAAGTGTTGGATTTGGCCCGTACCGACGATTTTATCACTGGTCTCATCGCTTACCGCGTTGGCCAGCCGATCAACAGTAATTTTTTGGTTGATTTTGTCGATGCTGATCCCCAAACCGGCTTGGCCCGCTACCGCCGTCCCGATGGTGAGCTGACCACCACCTACAACCCCGGCGATCGGCAGATTTTCGGTACCGGTGATGCCCCCTATTTTGGTGGAATTACCAACAGCCTATCTTACAAAGGGTTAGAATTGAGCTTTCTGCTCAACTTTGTATTGGGCAACCGGATTTATAACAACGACCGCACCAACGTAGAAAACCCTACCTATTATTTTGACAATATGGCCCGGGTGCTCTTACAAGAATGGCAGCGCCCTGGCGATATCACCACTATCCCGAACCCCGATCAGGAAATGCAGACTTCCACCACCCGTTTCTTGGAAGATGGCAGTTTCTGGCGCTTGCGCAACGTCATGTTGTCCTACAACCTGCCCAGTGCGTTGGTCAGTAAGGCCAAACTGAGTGGGGTGCGGGTATTTGTCCAAGCCCAAAATGCGTTTACTTGGACTAAATTCTTAGGGTTTGATCCAGAGTTATCCACTGGACAATTGACTGGAGCTCAATATCCCGCGCTCCGTACCGTTACTTTTGGTTTGAACCTTTCTTTCTAACCATCTAAACATCGATAAAAAATGAAGGCTATAAAACTTGTATTGCTATCAGTGGTGCTGGCCGCCACTTCTTGCACCGGGGTAATCGACGTGAACCCCACTCACATTCTGGACGAGAGCAACGCCCTCAAAAGCATCGCCAACTTCGATGCTGCCTTGAATGGCGCCTACTCCCAATTAAGGGGGGTGGATTCTTATGGGCGCAACCAGGCCTCGATCCCAGATATGATGACTGACAATTTGACCGAAAGCGGCGAAAATTTGCCCCAAGGCACCCGGGGAATCGTTGATTGGCAACAAGCCGCCGATAACGCTGCGGTGGAAGGCCAATGGTTGATCAATTATAGAGTGCTCAACGCGACCAATGTGGTCATCAATGGCATCGATGCTTTCGCCAGTACCAACCAGCGGGCAGCCAACCGGGTAAAAGGACAAGCATTGGCTTTACGTGCCCTGATGCACTTTGATCTATTGAAATGGTATGCCAATAATTACGATCGCAACTCGACCGACCCAGCAGTGCCCATTATGACTGCTCCGGCTGCCCAAAACCCTGATTTGCGCCCAGTTCGCTCCACGGTGAAGGAAGTGTATGACCAAATCTTCCGCGATTTGAACGAAGCCGCTACTTTGTTGGCCAATACCGATCGTGCAGTCAACTCAGCGACTAACCGGAGCCGGATCGATCTTACAGTGGTCAATGCAATCTTGGCCCGGGTATCGCTCTACGCTGGACAATGGGCCGATGCGGTCCGTTTTTCAACTGAAGCGATCAACCGGGTTCCCTTGGCCACTCGGGCCCAGTTCCCCGGGATCTGGAATGATGCTAACATTGCCGAAGTGATTTGGCACATCACCTTTAACCCTGGTGAAGGCGGCCCCGCCATTGAGGTCTATTCACCGGCGGCCGATCGGGCCTCGTACGATGCCTCCCCTGATTTAGTAGCGTTGTACGATCAAGCCAATGATGTGCGCTTTGGGGCCTATATTACCCAAGGTTTCCGCATCCGGGTCAACCGCCCAGCCGCCCGGTTCATCGTGACCAAGTATTTGGGCAAAGGAACCACCCGTGATGGGGCTGTCAACTTCAAGGCCTTCCGCACGGGCGAGATGCTGCTGATCCGCGCCGAGGCCAATGCCCGGTCGGGGAACGGGGCCGCCGCCCTGGCCGACCTTAACTTGCTGCGAGTGGCCCGGATCACTGGGTTCCAGCCCGGCACCGAGAGCGGAGCGACCCTGATCACGGCCATTGCCAATGAGCGACGCCGGGAACTGTTTGTGGAAGGCCACCGCTGGTTTGACCTCAAGCGCACCACGCGCACCATTGAGCGCCAAGGCTGCCGTCCTCCCGCAACGGCTTGTAACTTGGCCGCCGCTAGCCCACGCTGGACTTGGCCCATCCCTACCAACGAGTTGATTGCCAACCCCAATGCAACCCAAAATACTGGTTACTAAGGCTCAGTCAATTCATTCGTTTAAAAAAACAACCACTTCACGCGAAGTGGTTGTTTTTTTTGGCGAAAGCAATCAAGGTAGGCGGTGTGGGCACAGATGGGTTCGGCCGGGGCGGCACTATTTTACGCCCGGCACTTGGCCGGAAAAACATTGAATGGCTGGCGAAAATTTAATTTTGTGACCATTAACCTGATCGCGAAGGGGTTACGGTTGGCTTCTATCAATCTATCTTACAACCCGCCCACTGCTTTTTTGTACCGCACTAAGGCCACCAAAAAATTATACACACTGGTCAGGTAGTTGTTTTCAGCATTTTGGAGCGAAAACTCAGCATTTTTGAGATCGGACAAAGTGAGCGCGCCCTTGTCGAAGCGCAGTTGATCGGTGGCCAGAATCTGCTGGGCCAAGGCTACATTTTTTTGCGTTTCACCAATGTCGAGCCTGGCCTGGGTCATTTGTTTGAACGCGCTCTTGGCTTCATAATCAAATTCGGCCCTGAATTTTTCCACCGTGTTGCGGTTGATCTGTTGCCGGATCCGGTAGTCTTTGGCCGCCAACCGGGCCTGTCCACCATCAAAAATGGGCACATTGAGCCGCAGGCCCACGTAGTTGAACGGAAACCAAGTCCCCGACTGGAAGGGATTGAACTGGTCGGCCAACTGTAAGACCGAGTAATTGCCATAGGCGGCCAAGGTGGGCCAGTTTTTGGCCCGTTGTTTTTGGGCGTTCAGCCCATTTAGGCGAAAGGCGATTTCCTCGCCCTTGATTTCGGGCCGTTGCTCAATGGCCACCGTTATTTGGCTATCGATGGCTACCAAGAGGCCGGCCAACCGATCGGCTACTCCAGTCAGATTGTTGGGGGCGCTCATCTGATATTTGAGGGCATCCAAGCTCAGCTCGAGATCTTGTTGGGCCTTTTGCAGGGCGATCTGGGCATTGCTCAAGTCCAGGCCAAACCTTGCTAGGTCATCTAACAAGAGGGCATTGCTTTTGAACTTGGTTTGGGCATCGTTAAAATTGGCTTGGTTGCGCTCCACTTGTTTTTGGGCAAAGGCCAAGCGTTCTTGGTTGAAGACCACCAAATAATATGCCTCGGTAATGGCTTGCCTGATCAAGATCTTTTGTTGTTCTAGGGTGTTGAGTTGGGTTTCGGTTTGGATATTGTTGATTTTTCGGTCGACACCTTGGTTGGCATCCCATACTTTTTGATCCAATTGGAGGCCGGCGGTATTGGTAAACGGCAGGCCAAACCTGGCTTGGGTAGTGCCGCCCGGATTCTGGCCAGTAAGGTCAAAGGGCAAAACCGTGGTTTGGAGCTGCGTATTCCACCGCACATCGACACTACCACTGAGCTGGGGCAGCCATTTGGCCCTCACCTTTTGGTTTTCGGACTGGGCGATTTGGGTCTGCAACGTTTGGTTTTTGATTTCTTGGCGGTTCTCCAAACCCATTTTGAGGGCTTCCTCCAGCGTGGTTTTTTGGGCAAAGGCCCACGAAGCAATCCCCAAGAGTGGCAAGATGAGGATGATTGGATTTTTCATTGAGCGTTACTGTTTTGGATGATGGGGGTGTTGCCGTTGGGCAGGGCTAAATGGTCAATTAACTAGTTTCGAAACACTGCGGCGGGCTCGAGCTTGATGATTTTCTGCATCCCAAACAAGCTGCCCATAACGGCAATAAAAAGCGTCACCCCCACCAGCGACCACACGATGGCGGGGATCAGTTGCAAGTCAAGCCCGCCCTTGGTCGCATTGACAAAGCCATTGAGCAGGCCATAAGCGATCAAAAAACCAATGACCGAGTAAATCGTGGCTTGGGACAGGATCAGCCGACGGATCGTGCCGTTGGTGCCGCCAATGGCCTTGAGCGTTCCGTAATCCTTGATGCGGTCACTAACAGCGGAGTACATTGTCAGGCCAACGATGGCAAAACCGGTAATGACGGCAAAAACCACCAATAAGCCAAAAGAAGCGACAATTCCGCTGTTGCCAGCAAAGTAGGTCAGGGAAGAAGAACGAAAATCTTTACCAGTAATGGCCTTGATGTTGGGGATTCGCTCATTGATGGCTTTGACCACTTGCTGGGGATCGTAGCGGGGATCCCACTCCACCAAAAAGGCATTGGCTTGGGTGGTGGGGATGTTGCAAAGCCACCGCGCCCTTTCCAGGGTCGTGAAGCCGTATGAAATGCCCAAGCCCTCAGTTTTGGCCGTTAAACCCACCAACTTGATCTGCTTGCCATTGTACTCAAATTTATCGCCTACTTTTAATTTTTTGCCAACTTCTTGGTTCATTTTATCCAGAAAGACAGCATTGTCCGAAAGCAGATCCATTGGGTTGCCCTCAGCTACGCGCCAAGGCCCGCCCGCGAAACTGGGGGCTTGCGTACCGATCATGGTGATAGCAGTTTTGCTCCCATCGGGCATTTTGAGGTTTCCCCCGGCAAATATCAGAGGGTGCGCCGCTTTTACACCCTCGATGGAAAATAGGCCCCGCCCGATCCGCATATCAATCGGGGGCAGGTCAATTACCTGCTTGCTCTTGTCACTGACCACCCAAATGTAGTTCTCGTTGAAGGTGGCCAAAGAAACCGTACTGCCCAAGAGGGCCAAACAGATCATTACTTGCTGGCCGACCAAAAAAATGGACAGGATCATGCCGAAGAAGATTCCGAACATCTTCGCCTTGTCGTACCACATAAATTTGAATGCTTCAATTAGCATAATTTTTCAAAGGTGAGTCGTAAATAAAATAGTCGGGCCAAGGGATGCTTACCCAAACACTTTGGCCAGTTGGTTAGTCTAAATAAATCATACAGTCAACCCGGCTGCCGATTAGTGGCATAGTGCCAGATGCCAATTTAATGTGCACTTCGCGCACGCGACGGTCTTCCTGTTCGGTGGCCTGATCCTTGAACAGCGACTTGGTTTTGAGGTAATCGGCGGCGTAGGTTACGGTACCCTCCGCCATTTTTTCCCCCGTGGTTTGGGAGAGGATCATCGCTTTTTGGCCAATTTTGATTTTTTCGGCGTAAAGTTCGTCCACTTCGGTCTTGGCGATCAAATAGCCTTCGGGCGCAAACTCGGCGATTTGAGTAGCATTGGTCACATACTCGCCCGTTTTGACCAAGACGTTTAGGATTTTGCCGGGGAGCGATGCCGTGACCTTTTTCTGGGCAACCACAGTCTGGTAATAATTGATATCGGCCTGCAACTCGTTGATGCGCGCACTGGCTTGCTTTGAGTTGGCCTCAGCCGATTCCACATCCTTGGCCAATTTGTCTTGGCTGGCGCGGCTATTGTCCAAGTTTTCTTTGGTAAGTGCCTTTCCTTCAAAGAGTTGTAAGTTACGGGCATACGTTTCTTGGGCATTTTTCAGGTTAACTGTCAAGGCGGCCAGAGTGGCCCGGCTGGCTTCAATGGTGGCTTGCTGGGTGCGGATCTTGCTTTCGGCTTGGGTGAGCTGGGCATTTTCTACTGCCATCTCGACCTCGATCAGTTGTTCCCCTTTTTTTACCTGCTGGTTATCTACTACGTTGATGAACAATATTTTGCCCGTAGTGCCGGCGGTAAGGTTGATCAGCCCGTCGGCGGGCTCGATGCGGGCCACGCCCAAGATGCGGTTGTTCGTGCCCAATACCTTGGTGGTGTCTTTGACCGATGCTGACGAATTTTCTTGCGCTGGGGCTTTGTCATCGCCGCCACAGCCAGTGAGAAAGGCTAGCGCGACCAGAACCGCCAGATAAACTTGATTTTTCATCGATCTTTTTGAATGTGGATGGATAAATTGAAAGATATTTGGTGCTTGTTTGTTGATAATTTTCGTTTTACGGACAAATATTCTACTTCGAGAATTTGGTTGAATAGCCAATCGATCGGCTCTCAGCTGGTGCTTTATTCTTTTCACCGCGTTGTTTTGATCGCCAAAAGTGTATTTTTTGAACCTAATTGATCGGAAGTTCGATTATTTGAATCTTAAATAATGGCGGGTTAATTGGCAATAAATCAATAATAATTAAAAAAATTTGATTCTGCTGGTTTAACTGGCAATCAAACGAGCCATGAGCGAATATTGCCGACTGATTACTCAAAACTCACCTCTTTGAGTGCGAGCGGCGTAACAAAACCATTTTTGACTTCTACTACCCGATCGGCATATTTTTGCAAGCGCGGATCGTGCGTGACCACCGCCACCGATTTGCCTTGGCCCGCCAATGCTTTGAGCTCCTCCATCACCACGGCAAACGAATCTTTGTCGAGCGAGGCCGTCGGTTCATCGCAGAGCATTATCTTGGGGTTGGTCACCAAGGCCCGGGCAATGGCCACCCGCTGCTGTTGGCCACCCGAAAGTTGTTTGGGCAGGTTGCGGCTGCGGTCGCTCATGCCCACTGCCTCGAGCGCTTGGCCGACCCGCTGGCTGATCTCGCTGCGCCCTACCCCTTGGAGTTTGAGCGGCATGGCCACATTCTCGGCCGCGTTCAAAGGTGCGAGGAGGTTGAACTGCTGGAACACAAAGCCAATGGTGTTCAGCCTGAGTTTGGCCAATTGATTGGCATTCATACTATTAACGTGCTGACCAGCCACATAGAGTTCGCCTTGGGAAGGATAAATGACACAACCCAACAACGAGAGCAGGGTCGTTTTGCCCGATCCCGAAGGGCCAATAATGAGCAACAGCTCCCCTTCGTTCAACACTAAATCGGTCGGTTGGAGGGCAATAATGGTCTGGTCTCCCGTCTGGTACTCTTTGCCCACTCCTTTTAGTTCTGCGATGATTGCCACTGGCTTGGTATGGTTTAGTAATATCAATTCGCCTTTATGCCACAATTATACTATGTTTTAATAATAAAAAATAAATATTTGAAAGAAAATATTTTGAAAACATTGTTTTAAAAATTAAATTTGTGAATTAAAGTACTAAAACATCATAAGTCGCGCACCCAGCATTTTTGGGTCGGGTTGCTCTTTTGACTAAACAGTTGCTAATTCGACACATGGAAAACAAAATAGTGGTGCTGGTTAACCTTTGGGCCAAATATGAGGCCCAGGATCCAGGGATTACAATCGAGGAGTTCTGTGCCAAATACCTGGCGGATCAGGTGCCAGCCCCAACGCGCGGTCCTGATGCGATGGGCATATCGATCAACGGTCAATTGGCCGGCGGGATTGGCAAATTGAACCGATACGCCAGTTTATATTGCAAAAAAGCGCTGGCCCACGTCGGGTTGGACAACATCGAGGATTGGGTCTATTTAATCAATTTGCAAGAAATGGGTACGCCCAAAAAGAGCGAGCTGATTTACGAAATGGTATCAGAGTTCCCGTCGGGCATTGGCATCATCAAGCGACTGGTGGGGCTGGGGCTGGTGGAGGAGTTCCCCGATAAACAAGATAAACGGTCCAAACGGTTGCGGATCATGGAAAAAGGCGTGCAAGTGCTCATGGCGAGTTTTCCTTACATGGAAAAAGTGGGTAGCATGGCCTTTGACACCCTGAGTGCGGGCGAGAAATTCACGGTGGTGAGCATCTTGAAACGGTTGGATCATTACCACTCCAGTCATTATAAACATGTCCGCAATGCAGAATTTGAGCACGCCTTTGAGCGGTTGGTGCCCTAGCCATTCGCTGATCAGCCTTCGGGGGGTATCAAGTCGGGCACTTGGCAGCCAAAATGGCAACTCAAATCGGTTGGGCGCTAATCAAGCAGACTTGGGCCTAGTGAGTAAATTCGAATTTACCGACTCATTGCGGCCTGTGTCTGGTGAACGGTTCATGATCAGGATTGGCCTTTCTCCCCAATTTTTTGTATCATTGCCCAAGGACTTTTTATTGACCCAATATGAAAAAACAACTGATCGCCTTCCTCGGGCTCACTATCCTCTCTTTGACGGCAGCGGCCCAAGTGCGGTTGCCCAAAATTTTTGGCAACGGGATGGTATTGCAACGCAGTGCGCCCGTGCCCGTGTGGGGCTGGGCCGCGCCCAACGAAAAAATTACCCTGACCTTCAACGGCCAGACCAAGACAGTAAAAGCTGGTAAAGATGGCAAATGGCAAATCCGGCTGGAACCAATGACCGCCGGTGGCCCCTATGAAATGCGGGTGGCGGGCAAAGCCGACCGAGTGGCCCTCAGCGACATTTTAGTGGGCGAGGTGTGGGTGTGCTCGGGCCAATCGAACATGGAGTGGCCGCTGGCCCAATCCAACAACGCCAAAGAAGAAGCGGCCAAGGCCAATTATCCCCAGATCCGGCATTTTGCGGTGCCGAAAGCGGTTTCGGGCCTGCCTTCGGATGATATTAGCGGGGGCAAATGGGAAACTTGTACCCCCCAAACCGCGCCGAGGTTCACGGCCGTGGGTTACTTTTTTGCCCGCGAACTGGCCAAAGAACTCAACGTACCGATTGGGCTGATCAACACCAGTTGGGGCGGCACTCACTCCGAAACCTGGACTAGTGCGGCCGCCTTGGCCCAAGAACCCGATTTCAAGGATCTGTTGGCCCGCGTGCCCACCGACCTGGGCAAGGCCGACCAAGCGAAAGAAGCCGAATTCAAGGCAATGGTGGCCCGGGTGCAGGGTGAAACCCAAAACATTGACGATAGCCAATGGCAGCAGCCCGATTTCAACGACAGCCAATGGAAAACCATGCCGCTCCCCCAACTCTGGGAGCGCGCGGGCCTGCCCGGCTTTGATGGCGTGGTGTGGTTTAGGCGCGAGTTTACCCTGACCGAAGCCCAGACCAAGGCCGGCCTCGAGTTGCAACTTGGCCCCATTGATGACATAGATGACACCTACATCAACGGGGTGCGGGTGGGCGGCATGAACGGGTATAGTCAAGCGCGCAATTACCAAGTGCCAGCCGCGGCTTTGCGCGTGGGCCGCAACGTGATCGCCGTTCGGGTGGATGATACCGGCGGCGGCGGGGGCATCTATGGTGCGCCCGAACAACTCCAACTGATCACCACCAATGGCCCCCAGTCTTTGGCCGGGCCTTGGCGGTGGCGCATTGGCAAGTTGGGCGACTTTCAGCTCGAGCTCTCGCCCAACGATTACCCCACGCTCTTGTTCAATGCCATGCTCAACCCACTCATTCCCTTTGGCATCAAAGGGGCGATCTGGTACCAGGGCGAATCCAACGCCGCCCGGGCATACCAGTACCGCACGGCCTTCCCCATGATGATCAAAGACTGGCGAAATCATTGGAAACAAGGTGATTTTCCGTTCCTATTTGTGCAGTTGGCCAGCTTCAACTCGGCCAACGGGACGAGCGAGCAGGGTAGCACTTGGGCCGAACTCCGGGAAGCCCAAACCCAAACCCTCAGCCTGCCCAACACGGGCATGGCCGTAACCGTGGATATCGGCGAAAGCCGGGACATCCACCCCAGAAACAAACTGGACGTGGGCAAACGTTTGGCCGCCAACGCATTGCATACTGTATATGGGGTGGACAAGCCCTTCAGCAGCCCCATGTACGCGGGCATGAAGATCGACAGCAAGCAGGTCACCGTGCAGTTTAGCCACGCTTTTGGTGGGCTGATGGTCAAAAACAAATATGGCTACGTCAATGGTTTTGAACTGGCCGGGGCCGATCAAAAATTCTACCCAGCCCGGGCCGCCTTGATCGCGGATGGCAATGGCGACAAAGTGCTGGTCATTTGTGAGGAAGTGCCGGCCCCGGTGGCGGTGCGCTACGCTTGGGCTGATGATCCCAACGATGTCAACCTGTTTAACAAAGCGGGCTTTCCGGCCAACCCTTTCCGCTCCGATACTTGGAAAAGCATCACCGAGGGCGTAAAATTCTCGATTGGGAAGTAGGGAATTTGCCTCCGTCCATATCCTTATTGCCTGAAAATACTCCGCTCGCCCCGTGGTGCCAAGTAACCGGCTTTGCACCACGGGGCGAGCGGGCTACCCTTGCTGGTCAACTTGCCCAACTTTTGCTCCGTTGTTGGTGTTAGCGAAGTGCACCAACAACGGAGCAAGCCCCACCAATAAGATCGTACTCCGAGTAACGAGTAAAAAAATCAAATGCTGTGATACTTCGTATGCAAAATGCCGCCGCTCGTGCCCTCACAGAAGGCCGCCAGGAAAGCGGCCCGCGACTGCCGAAAGTCACCGGCTTTAGTTTATTTTGGGTGCCAAGTCACCGATTTTGCCCGGCGGGGTGACAAAAAGAAATTGCCGAAAAAATTATTGCCAAAGAAGCAGATTATATGTTGGCCGTCAAAGGCAACCAAGGTACTTTGCACCAAGATATTATTACTTCTTTTGCAAATAGAGCGCCTGATGATACTTACACCCAATTGAACAAGGATCATGGCAGAACAGAAAAACGGGTTTGTGAAATTATCCATGATTTGGACCTGATCAAAAGTAGGGGGATTGGAAAAATTTAGCTGCCGTGGTTAAAATCACGGATGAAAGAATGGTGGTTCCAGAAAATAAAATGAGTACGCAAATTCGGTATTTCATTACAAATCAATGTTTTACAGCTGAAAAATCTCTCCATGTTGTCCGTTCAAATTGGGGTATAGAAAACGAATTGCACTGGTGCTTGGATATTTGTTTTAATGAAGACCATCACAGGAACAGGGTAGATAATTCGGCAGTAAACTTCTCTTTTTTACAGAGAATTACACTCAACTTAATAAAAAAAGAACCTACTAAAAGGTCAATAGCACGCAAAAGACACAAGGCGCACAGGGACAAAGAATTTCTTGAAAAAATCTTAAACCTTACATGAAATTTAGATGCGGTTGCCCTGCGATGATATAAAATTGGCTGCAATCCCTAATTCTTGCATTTTTTGCTCTTGGTCACGCATCAGGGCAATCAAGGGTGAAAAGACAATAGTTACTCCTTCAAACTGTGTAGCGGGAAACTGATAACACAATGACTTTCCAAAACCTGTTTTTTCAATTAAAAGCACGCGTTGCCCTTGTAATATTTTATCTATCACGGTCCATTGGTTATCGTGAAATTGGTCAAAACCAAAAACAGATTTTAGTTTTTGTGTTTCTTATTGTCTTGCCATTGTCTATTTTTACTAAGTTTCTACCAACATCTCTGTAAACGCAACCTATTTCGTTTATTTCTGCTTTATCCGTTGACTTCCAGCATGATAAAACGCTCCGTCATGACTTCGGCCATGTATTTCCTATTTTCTGCCAAGCAAACAGGGCCGGGGCCAATTGGTTGGTGGCGTAATTGCCCAAGCCCACCAAGGCCACCCCCAATTTCTGGTCATTGGCCGGCTGGCCGTGCCCATTGACCGCAAGCAGCGCAGCCCCGGTGTCGCGCGATAATTTTTGGATGAATTCCCTGCGCGATTGTTTCATGGTGAGATCAGGATAACGACCATTGCTGGCGGGATTTTGCTGCCTTGGCCAAAGCTGCCCACAATCGCGCTAATTCGCTCACAATTTGGCCAAGAAAATGGACGATCGGCCCGAACCGTTCAACAATAAATCACCAACCCGTATTTTTGCCCAACTAGGGGTTTGACCAACTTGGGACAAATGGCTGACAACGGCTGTTTTTGGGAACGGGGCGGCTTTTTCAATTTTTTCCTTATCTTCACGTTACCAAAATGGGATGCTGGTGATCAAGGAGGTGCTGCGCCCCGGTTTAATCAAACACAAAGACAAGAAAATGGAAACAAGACGGGATTTCTTGAAGAAAACCACGCTCGGAGCGGCGGGCCTGGCCGTGGGCATGAGTGCCAAAAGCTATGGCAATATTTTGGGCGCAAACGATCGCGTCCGCGTCGGGGTGGTGGGCTTTGCCGACCGGGCGCGCCAATCGCTCATCCCCGGTTTTTTGGCCCATGCCAAAGAACTGAACTACGAAATCGTTGGGGTGTCCGACATTTGGAACCGCCGCCGCGAAGAAGGAGCAGCCTTCATTGAAGAAAAAACTGGCAAAAAAATCCAAACTTCGCGCAATAACGAAGAACTTTACGACCGCAAAGATGTTGATGCCGTCATTATTGCCACGGCCGACTTCCAGCACGCCGTTCATTGTATGGATGCGGTGCGGGCGGGCCGCCACGCCTACGTGGAAAAACCATTTGCCAACACCATGCAAGATGCCCGCGATGTGCTCAAAACCGTGAGCAACACCAAGATGATTGTGCAAGTGGGCACGCAGCGCCGCAGTGCCCCCAATTACCACGCAGCCAATGAATTGATCAGAAGTGGTAAATTTGGGGACATCAACATGGTGGAAATGAGCTGGAACGTCAACCAACCGGGCCGGTGGCGCCGTCCGGCCCTAGTGGCCAGCCTGCAAGAAAAAGATACCGACTGGAAACGGTTCTTGGTCAACCGGCCCTATGAGGCGTGGGATGCCCGCAAATACTTGGAATACCGCTTGTTCTGGCCCTATTCTTCGGGGATTCCCTGCCAATGGATGGTTCACCAGATTGACACTGTCCACTGGTTTACCGGCTACGAGCGCCCCCGCAGTGTGGTGGCCAATGGTGGCATTTACCAATGGCACGACGGGCGGAGCAACAACGATACGATGACGGCAGTGTTTGACTACGGCACGCCCGACCTGAAAAAAGGGTTTCAAGTTGTTTATTCCTCACGCATGGGCAACAGCGCGGGCGGTACCAAGGAATTGTACTATTCCAATGGGGGGACGCTCAACTTGGACACCAATTCGATCACACCCGAAGGGGGGCTCACCCCTGATATGGCCGCCGCCATGGGCCTCAAACCCAACTTGTTGGCCGCCAGCTCGGTTGCCGGGGCCAAAATGGAAACGGGAGCCAACACGGGTACTGATTTGGCCACTTCGCTCCACATCCGCAACTGGATGGAATGCGTGCGCAGCGGCAAACAACCCAATGCCGACGTGCGGGCGGGTTACCAGCACTCCGTCGCGCTGTGCATGGTGATTGCGGCCCTCCAATCGGGCAAGCGGGTCACTTTCAACGATGACCGCCAAGAAGTGGTGGTAGGTTAATCTGGTCAGGCCAGCCCTCAATAGCAACGTTCCATGTCGGATGCGACATGGAACGTTGCTGTATTCAGTGAAGGAAAAAATGAAACCTGAATGCCTAATAAGTAGGTAATGGTTTGGTAGATAGGGAGTTATAAAAGCAAGAACTTACCAATGTGGTTGTTCAACAATTAAAAATTTAGTTAACAGATAAAATGTATTTATTTGGTTTTCAATGACTCGGTTTTTGTTTAGCCGAAAATCTATTTTGAATAGATAGGGTAGGGCAACTCGGTTGCGGCACCAGCGGACTAGCCACTTGCTCTAGCTATTGGACTCCTAAAAGTTCGCGGGTCAACTGGGCCAGCCAATGTTGGTAAATCGCTTCGTAGTGATCCTGTTCACTGGGCTGCGGCTCTAGGCTGCGGGTGCGCTCAAGGCCGGTGAATGACTCAGCAAAATTCCGGTAGATCCCCGCTCCCACTCCGGCGGCCCGGGCAGCGCCCTGCGACCCATCGGTGTTGTAAAGTTCCACCACGGCTCCGGTGAAATTGGCAAAAGTCTGGGCAAAGATCGGGCTGAGGAACATATTGGCATCTCCCGCCCGGACGGTTCGGGCTTGGATCCCGAGCGAGGCCATGAGGTCGGTGCCGTAGCGGAGTGCGGCCGCAACGCCTTCCTGCGCGGCCCGCGCAAGGTGGGCCTGCGTGTGGCGGTTGAATTGCAAACCGTGGATGCTGCCGCCCAGTTCGCGGTTGGCCAGTGGGCGTTCGGCCCCGTTGCCAAAGGGCAGCACCACCACTCCGCCCGAGCCGGCCGGGGCTTGGGCGGCCAGTTGGTTGATGGCATCATAGCTCAAAGCTTGGCCCTGATGGGTGAACACCTGGCGGCGCAGCCAAGCATTTTGACTGCCGGTGCCATTGATGCACAGCAGCGTTCCGGTGGAAGGTTTTTGTTGGGTATGGTTGACGTGGAGAAACGTGTTCACCCGCGAGGCGGGGTCGTGGGTATAGTGGTCGTTGATGCCATACACCACGCCCGAAGTGCCGGCTGTAGCGGCGATTTCGCCGGGGTTTAGTACGTTGAGGGAATAAGCATTGTTGGGCTGGTCGCCGGCCCGGTAGGTGATGGGGGTGCCCGGGGCCAGTCCCAGCTCGTTGGCCGCTTGGCTGGTCAGTTGGCCTTGGGGTGCAAAAGTGGGCACGATCCGGGGCAGCAAATGAGGGGGAATGCCATAATAATGGAGCAAAAAATCGGCTGGCTGATTGGCCAAAAAGTCCCAGAGGATGCCTTCGGAAAGGCCCGAGGCTGTCGTGGTGGCTTCACCGGTCATGCGGAGGGCAATGTAGTCGCCAGGCAACATAAATCTGTCCACTTTGTCGAACAGTTCCGGCTCATTTTCTTTGACCCAGCGCAGTTTGGAGGCAGTGAAATTGCCCGGGGAGTTGAGTATATGGGTGAGGCAGCGCGTTTGGCCGAGGTCGGCAAAAGCCGCATCGCCGATCCCCACGGCCCGGCTGTCGCACCAAATGATGGCCGGCCGAAGCAATTGCTGGTGTTTGTCCACCACCACCAGGCCGTGCATCTGGTAGGCGATGCCGATTGCCCGGATATCCTGGGGTGCTACTTGGCACTTCCCCAGCATTTTCCGGGTAGCCATAACAATGTGCTCCCACCAAATTTCGGGGTTCTGTTCGGCCCAGCCAGGTTGATGGGCAGTCATGGTCATCTCGGTTTCGGGCGAAGTTGCCGAAGCAACTACCCTGCCTGTGCTGGCATCAAGCAGAGTGGTTTTAACGGAGGAACTGCCCAGATCGTAGCCAAGTAAAAGCATAAACGAAACATTTACGGTACAATAATGGCTGTAAATCTAAGCAATAATGTGATCATGCGCTTAATTCATACAAAAACGCAATTAATTTGTGGTTGGGACGTTTCAATATTAGGCAACTAGCCTCAGCCAAAGTTGTCGGAACCCTAAGAACCCAGAAAATAAAAAGATTGGTTACCCCATTGTCCAGCAAAAATTACCTCTTAATTATTTATGAACTCAGCGTTGACTATTAACCCATTTTACCACCTACTGCACAAGTTTGGCCGACTCTTCCTGTTGTCCATTGCCATTTTCTTATTGACGAATCCTTTGTTGGCCGCCGATCGCTACTGGGTCGGGGGCTCAGGCAATTGGGATGCGGCCAACACGACCAACTGGTCCACCACTGCGGGTGGAGGCGGGGGAGCCTCGGTGCCCACCGCCGCCGACAATGTGTTTTTTGCGGCTCCCTTGGCAGCCAGCACGGTGGTCACTATCGTGGGGGCCGCAAACTGCGCCAATTTTCAGTGGAGCTTGGCCGGTGGTACGCTGGCTGGGGCAGCCGGGTCTGCTTTAAATATAGCAGGCAACAACTTCGTGCTCACCACGGGCATGACATGGACCTACGCAGGCGACGTGGCGTTTAACAATGCAGCGGGCAGCCTCACAGCGGCTGGGGTTTCCATGACGGCCAACCTGATTTTCAACTCAGCGGGTGGATGGATCATCAATGATAACTTTATCAATACCGGGAACGTGACTGGGGCGGCCGGGGCCAATCTCACATTATTGGGCACCAACAACCAATTGGGTGGCGTGTACAATGTTTCCGGGATCACCACCTTGGGGGTCAGCACGATAACGGTCTTTTCGGGCAATGCCAACCGGACTTTTGGGACAGTCACACTGCGCGCCTCCGCCACACTCACCATGCAGACCCCCGCCACCAGCAGTGATAATTTTGGAACCATCAACTTGACCGATCTGGCGACCATGCGTTTCAGTGGCCGTAATTCCAACCCTACCCTCGTAAGTGGTCGGCTGATTATGAATCGGAGCGATTGTAACAACGGTAACAATGGCATTGTGACCTCGGCCAGTGGGGTACAGACCCAAGTGAATTTTCAAACGGTCCAAGATTGGTACAACACGAACGTGTCCCAACTCCAAAACACCAATGCGGGGTCGGTCACCATCTGGACCGGCAGCAACAGTGGCAATCCTGGTTTTGTCAATAATATCTCAGTTCCAATCCCAAACCTGTATTGGACAGGTGCAGCGGGAGCGGGCAACACCAATTGGTCGGACTGCCGCAACTGGGCCACCGTTTCGGGCGGGGCCGCTGCTGGATCAGCCAACATAACCATCCCAACCCGAACCAATAATGTCTTCTTTGACAATAATTCTTTTGCCGTTTCGCCCATAGTGACGATCAACACCGCCTCCGCTTGCCGCACTCTCGATGCGACGACGCTGGGCTCACCAATGCAATTGGCCGCCACCGCCAATGATTTGGAGATTTACGGTAACTTAGCATTGTCCAGCAATTTTGATCTAAGTGCCCATACCGGCACGATCAGTTTTTTGTCCAATGGGGCCCAAACCATTACAATGGCTGGCCGATCAATCAGTCGGGCACGGTTTGGCGACCCCAGTGCTGGCTCGCTTACGGGCAACTGGGTAGTGCAAGACAACTTTACAGCGTTGGGCGCGGTTACCCTGATTGCGGGCACGCTGAATACCAACAGTCGGCCTTTTGCCGCGGCCAGTCTCAATGCCAACCCCACCGGGATCGATGAAAACCGGTCTCTGGTGCTCGGCGCGTCGGCCATTCAACTGACCGGCTCCGGCGCAAGTCCGGTACTGGATCTACGGAGCACCAATAATGTATTGATTTTTAACAATCCAGTCGGTACAGCTACCATTAATTTCACAGCCAACGCCAATGTCGTGGTAGAGACTGGCGCTTCGGCCAAAGTGATCCCCAATGCAGTGTTTAGCAATATTACTACAGGGATCATCAACCTCAACACGAGCAATACTGCCAACCGGATCACGTTTGGCAATTTGACCGTGGCCCAAAGTGCTGCCGCAGCCGGATCGACCGTGTTGAACGTGAATGGATCGGCACCCAAGACTTTTGGGGCCATCAGCTTGGCCCAAAATGTGAATGCCGTTTTCAATGGCACCACGGTTACCACCCCAGGCAACAATAACATCATCAACGGGGCAATTGATTTTGCTGGGGGCAATGACGTGAGCTTTCAGTATTCATTTACGTTGAACTCCACATTGACGTTGGCCGCCGCCGCAGCCAGCCAAGTGCGGTTTGGCAATGCGCCGGGTGACAATGCCACGGTGACCAACCACACTTTTGTTGGCCCGATCCTGATCAACGGAAATGGTCATCTCATTTATTTTGACCAACCGGGCAACAACAGCTTTCAGGGCAGCGTGACAGCTACTGGCACCGCTAACCGGTTCAGCCTCCGAAACAATGGCAACAACACCTTTGCCCAGCCGGTCAACACGGGCACCGATGCCATTTGGCAGTTCAACGCTTGCCCTACTTGCCTGACTACGATCAACAGCACGTTTGTGGTAGCGGGCAGTTGTACGACGGTGGCCCAACTGCAATCCGCCAACTTGCCCGTGGCAGGTGTGGCCAGAGTGGATTTTACAGCCGGCCCCTACAACTTTAGTTATGTGGACGTGACCAACCTGAACAACTCCATTGCCCCGCCCGTGAATGTGGTCATTGGTGGGTCGGTAACCAACTCGGTGGGGTTCACGGCCATTCCGGGCAACCCCCGCACACTGTATTGGGTAAACGGATCGGGCAACTGGACCGATACCAACCACTGGTCAGCCAGCGGTGGTGGTCCCAGCGGCCAGTGTGTCCCCCGTGATATTGACAACGTTATTTTTGACAATCTTTCCAACCCTGTCGCGGCCGCTTTTGACATAACCATCAGTTCGGCCGCAGCCTGTGCCAACATGGAATGGCGTAACACCGATGCCGCGCGGATCCCCAGTTTGCGCACGGGAGGGCCAGCGGGCACGCTGCGCATTACTGGCAATTGGCTGATCTTGGACAACAATGCCTTGGCCAACAATGTAGATGGCACTTTTGCTGCCATTATTACCTTGAGTGATCCAGTTGGGGTACCTCCGATCTTGGCGCGCACCTTGCGGTTTGCCGATGATGTTTTTGGGTCGATAACATTTGATGGCGTAGGGGCCACCTGGACCATCGATGCTTCAAGCGGGCCATTTGTATCATCGAGCGATATTTATCTAAGCCAAGGCACGCTGAACACCAACAGCATTGATGTGCGCGTGCAAGTTTTTTATAGCTTTTACAACACTCCTAGGACGCTAAACTTGGGCAATACGGTACTCACCGTTGCCGGTGGGGGAGGTACAATAGTTGACCTACGGGGCACCAATTTTGCTTTTCCAACCCCTGGCCCCAACGCCCGAATAGATTTCACGAGTACCAACTTGTTTTCCATCGAGTTGGTTAATATAGTGCACGAACTTCCCCAACTGAATTTTACGGCAACCGGAAACGCACCCGCAATGGTCAACATCAATACAGGAGGGGGTACTAACCGGGTCACTTTTCGGGAAATCACGATCGCCAATGATCGCCAGGGCCTGATGCTCAATATAAACGGAATTACTCCCAAAACTTTCTCCCGGGGGCTATTGTTCGGGGCGAATGTCACTAATGCCAACAATAGTTTGCTTGTTGTGGGCGGCTCAGCACTAGGCGGGGAGAACATTTTTAGCGCACTGGTAGATCTGGGCAATAATGCGGTGGCAAACAGCCTTTCCAGCGTAGAATTCAGGGGGAGCAACATATTTAACGCAGCTTTTAATGCCCGGTACAATCCGCCAAGCCTGATTAGGTTTACCCAAGTTGGCAGTAATGTATTCAATGGGCTGCTTTTGATTGAAGCTGGGGTTTATGTTTCTTTCCAAAACTCAAACGGGCAAAACATATTTCAAAACATTCAGTTTGATGCGTTATCAAAAATTGATTTTAGTGGCAATATCGGGGCGACCAACCGGGTAATAGGCAATTTTCTTTTTGTTGGGGCAGATTGCCTTCGTCCGGTAACTATTAGATTTGCTTTTGGGATTGCGCCCGTTTTCTTTGACAATGCTGACACTTGGACGGTAGTACAAGTAGAAGGCATCAATTTTCAGGGGGCAACAATTACAGTCAATGGAGTAGAAAATATTGGTTCAAACTCTGGAACAGTGGTTTTTAACATTACACCAAGAACCTTGTATTGGGTGGGCGGCACGGTGGGAAAAACACCCAGTTCTTTCGAGTGGTTTGATTCCAACAACTGGCGCACCGTTAGTGGTGCGGTGTCCGATCCGGCCGCCTGTCCCCCCACCAACATCGATAATGTAGTTTTTGACAATAATTCTTTCAGCGGCGGAGTTGGCGCAAGTGATGTTATTTTGGTATCAGTAGGGTCTGGCAATGGATCGCTCCAGCCAACCTGCCGTAACATGACTTGGTTGGCCAATATTACGAACAATCCACGAGTACGTGTGTTTGGGGCAGCGTTTTTGAATATTTATGGTAGCCTTGCCTTACAACCTCCCGCATCGATGCAAATGAACGGCTTTGCAAGTGCTGCAGAGAACACTTCCAATCTCTTTTATGTGTTTCATTCCAACATGGTTGGCCAAACCATCACTTCAGCAGGACAATCTTTGGGCTGGATGGTTTTTCAAGGTGTTGGAGACTGGCGCTTGCAAGATCCGCTTGTCTATTCCACCGTAGTCCAGTTATCCTCGGGCACACTTTATACCTACAACCCGCCCGCGACTGGAACTACGGTCTATCAACCAGTAACTACCCCGAACCTGAACCTAATTGGCGGAACCCTTAATATGGGCCGTTCACAGGTCAATTTATTGGGAAATGTTTTTGATTTTTCTGGGGGAAACATCGTAGCCATAGATGACAATGTGTGTGGTACGTTGGCCGATAACGCGGGGCGCTTTGTGTTTACTGCCAGTGGCAATATTCTGCTAAATGTGGGCAACGTAGGGTACAACTTCCCCGATTTCAGTATTACTGGTTTGACGGCGGGCAACAGTTTCACGGTGAATTCGCTGGGCACCAACCGGCTCGTTTTCCGGGATGTTTTTGTTGCTCAGAATGGGATTATCTTCAATATGAACGGCGTTTCCCCCAAAACGTTTGGGCGAGTAAGTTTTCAAAACAACACGCAGGTAAATTTTAACGGTATAACAATTCCATTGGCAGGCTGGAGCAACCCAACCGTCCCGACCAATATCAATATTTTTCAGTGCGATGTGAGCTTTGGCACCGGCACCAACGCGGTGTTCAACAATACCAACCGGTTTATGGGCAATTTTACCGCAACTAGTACCACGGCCGGGGCCAATGCAGTGAGGTTTTCTGGGAGCAATGTGTTCAACCAACAGTTCACGGTGACGGCCAGCCCGGGCAATGTGACCATTGGCCAATCCAACACTGAAGTCAACCGTTTTCAGGGCGCATTCGCGTTAAATGGCGCTCCCAATAACCTCAATGTTACTGGCACTGCCAACACTGGGCCTGCGGGGGTAATTTTTGAGAACACCGTTTTGGTCAACTCAACTCAACTCAACCAAACCACTGCCAATTTTGCTGCCTCGGTGGAATTTAAGAACAATGTGTCGTGGGGCAGTTTTGCCGGGGGAACGACTACCAACCCCCTCAATTTTGAAGGGCCAGTGGACATGTACGACGGGAACGGCGATGGATTTGGGGCACCAACTGGCCGTCTGTTCCAAACCGGGACCGATAGCCGTCTGGTGTTTGGCAGTGACTTGATCCTCATTGGCGTCACTCCACCCAATGCCGCCACTGGGCAACGTGCCGATTTTCGCAACTTGGAATTGGGCCTCAACACTTCGGCCCAATTCAACGGACTATCTACTTACGACAACCTGATCTTAAAAGATTTTTCATCCATTGAATTTGCCAACGGCAACAATGTTGCTCCAGCCCTGGTCAATACGAATGAAATCCGCGAACAGTGGAACACGGACATCAGCGGGGATCAGACTTGTGCCCAGGGTGCCATCCGCATTGCTTCCAACCGCTTCGGGGTGCAGGCCCACTTGCGCGTAAACCGCAACCACGATGCTGATGACAACACCAATGCGCCCACCCAATACCGCCGGCTACGCAACACGTTGGTGCGGGATCTGAACAAAGTCGGCCTAGTAGCCGGGGATCCGTACTTGGCTGCTGTTCCTGTTACGCGGGTTCAAATATATCCCGGCGACATTGCCAATGTGGCCAATAACACCGAATATGTTTATGTGAACCGGGCCTCGGTGCCGGTGGTATTCAGTACCAGTGGGGCAGGTATAGACTTTAATCCGGTGGAAATCCTGCCCTTGCCGCCAAGACAAACTTATTACTGGGTGCGCAGCCCCAACCAACGCACGGGGGTCATCAACAATGCCAGTGGCGGATGGGGCGATTTGGGCAACGACAACCACTGGGCCAAGAACGATCCCAACGGTCTGCCCTCCGGCTGTATCCCTACGGCCTACGATTCGGTGGTGTTCTACAACTTCGGGGCCGATGCTGCCAATGTGACTGCGCTCTCGATCGTTGATCTCAACCGTTTTAACCTAACAACGGGCGGAATTGGGATGACCCCGACCGGTAAGTTGTTTCGCTTCATTGGCACTGACGATGTGAGCTTACGGGTGTTTGGGGCGCATTACGTGGATCCCGCGGTGCCAGTTGCGAATCTTGACAACCAATTCTTGGGCACAGTTGAATACACCGGCTACAATGCCTCAGTCCGAGTACCGGGTGCGGGTGGAGCAGTCAAGGAACTCAGGACCGGCGACCGCTTCCGTTTTGCGGGACCAGTCCTTTTTAACAGCAACTTGGATCGCTGGGTCCTGCGCGACCATTTTGATATCAATGGAGGTACCCGGGGTGATTTGACCATTGCCTATGGCATTTTGGATGCGGGCGATGCCGATGGTGCGCCGGCCAACCCCTATACCATCAGCTTGGAAGGCGACTGGCGGATTTTGGCCCGCACCACGGCCAATCAATCCTCGGCCCTGCGCCGCCCCTTGTTTATCCCCCGCCGGAGCACAGTTAGCTTTGATGGAAATGGATATCGCCAGACCATCCAACTGGACGACCAGACCAAGGCCAATCCCGTGACTACTGACGGGCTGGCCACTGCCACCGACTGCGTGGAATGTACCCAATATGTGGTGGGTGCGCAAGCATACCCAAATACGGTGGCCACCGATCCGGCTACTGGAAACCGCTCGTACGGGGGCAGTCCTTACACCAGCGACACCAACGACCCTCTCATTGCCGCCAATTTGAGCGCTATTATCGCCTGTTCGCGCAGCCCGTTCTACAATTTAGAGGTCAACAAACCCTACAATGCCAATAGCAATAACCTCGAGGTACAGCTGCAAAGCATCATATCGATCTACAATGACCTGCGGCTGACCAGCGGCCAGTTGAACGATAACGGACAGCAGATCAGGGGCAACTACTATAACCCGATCAATGTGAACGGGGGGAGCATTTTACTGGCCAACAACACTTGCCTCCTTATTGGGACAGGCAACCAAAACACGGTTTTTCCCACGTGTTATCGCTCCGAGCGCATCACTTTGTCCGTGACAGGTGAAGTATATACCCCCGATAATGCTAGTGGCAATTATGCCCCGGTTGACCCCACAGCCTTTTTTGGCCGAGGGGGTAACAATCCATCCATTGTGCAATATAACGCCAATATTCAGCAGTTGGTGGCCGGTCCACTATCGCGCAGCAGTATTTTTCCACTAGCTTCTCCCCAAACTATTAGTGTTGGGCCTGCAACCTATGGATCTTTGGTCATTACCACAAACACTGCGGGAGGTGCTTACAAAGATCTAGGGGCAAGTGCCAGTGTCACCGTCAATGGAACCTTCTTCCTTCATAGCGGAATATTTCGGGATTTTG
>JBBQXF010000060.1:0-29583 GCA_038209965.1 Cytophagales bacterium
GTTAAAGGTCCGGGGGTTCGAATCCCTCTCCCTCTACACATAGTTTTGGCTCATCGGGTTTTATTCCAAGTAAGTCAATAACAGACCAACAAGGTGATGTTTTCACATCGGTCGGAAAATAAAAGTGCGGGGTTGAGCTTCTCAACCCCGCACTTTTTTTATTGTCTTGGCTAGTAATCAACCACTTTCGTGGCAAACAAGTATCGGCCCCGAGGGCCAACTGCTAGGTCAAGCCATCGCTGTATTGCTATTTTTCTCTACATTCAAAAAATAGACCGTCCCCAAGCGAAGTACTAAAATCTAGGATTAATCCTGTTTTCGCCGGCAAGGATCTAAGTTCCAAGCGAAAGGATAATCAGGTCACGTTTTGGACAAGCCGACAAATTTCTACGCATACTGGCCCTGCTGTTTGATCGGGGCCAAATGCACGGTATTGTTGGCCACCTCAATCGTGTACTTCCCATCCGTGTAGTTCAACACATAGAGACTTACATTGGAATGTTCAAATTTATCCATCTCTTGCAGGGATATGCCCAGCAACAGGCAGAGGAAGATGCGGATGGCTCTCCCGTGCATACAGATCAGGATGGTTTGTTCGTGTTCATGGGCCAAGATGTGTTCAAGGGCAATTTGTTGGCGGGCCTGCACTTCCAGCGGGCTTTCGCCGCCTTCGACTTTGATGTCCAACATCCCATCGCGCCAAGCCTCGAGCATGTAATAATGCTGCATGTTGTCCTCGGCTTTGACCGACCGGCCTTCTTTGACGCCCCAACTTATTTCATTGAGACCTGTCAACGGCTGCCACTGCACTCCTTTTTCCACGAATGGCAAAACCGTCTGATGGGTGCGTTTTAAGGCAGAAGTATAAATTTTGTCAAATTTTATGTGTTGGTAATGGACATAAAAGGC
This sequence comes from Cytophagales bacterium, assembly GCA_038209965.1. GTDB lineage: Bacteria > Bacteroidota > Bacteroidia > Cytophagales > Thermoflexibacteraceae > JALONO01. The sequence goes on from JBBQXF010000060.1 coordinate 910, forward strand.
GAGGGCTTGGGCTTGGCCCAACTCATTAAGGTCAGAGTCAACACCGCTGCCCTGTACAAGTCCCTGTTTATTAAACTCAGTTTCACCATGCCGGATTAGGTAAATTTGCTTGTTTCTCAATTTATTGGGGTTAAGTTTACGCGTTAATTGAAATAATAATTGCAAAGTGGGTGAGCATCAACAATGAGGCTGCAATATATAGCCGCAAGCTAAGTCAATTTTTGGGTCAAGGGGCAATTGAACAAACGTGGACATTAGCTCCCCACAATATTACTCTAACAAAATATAATCCAAAAACATTCAAACCTTACGCTAGTAATGTTTATTAAAAAATTAACCTTAGAACAGCTCAACTCGAGTGGAATACCAACGATATTGACCCAATTGGGCATTGAGTTTACCGAAGTGGGCGATCACCATTTGTGCGGCAGGATGCCTGTTGATCACCGGACTGTCCAGCCTTACGGGCTATTGCACGGGGGGGCATCGGTGGTGTTGGCCGAGACCTTGGGCAGCCAAGCTGGGTACATGACTTTGCCCGAAGATCAACATTGCGTAGGTTTGGAAATAAACGCCAACCACTTGCGCAGTGTCACCGGCGGTTATGTGCATGGCAAGGCCGCACCTCTTCACATTGGCAAAAATACCCACGTTTGGGAAATCAAGATCACCAACGACGAAGGAAAATTGGTCTGTGTGAGTCGGATCACCCTGGCCATTTTGCACAAGCGCACCTAATCCCAATTTCATTCCTCAAAGAAGAAGTAGCAGATCCGGGGAAAATATTCGTTTTGCCCCGGTTTTTGCTATTGAGTTGAAATGCTGGCCCGGCTTATTGCTGTCCCAGCTTACCGATCAACTTCAATTTGATGAAAGAAAACCTGCGCCCATTTCTACTATTGATCGCTTGCTCTTTAGCGTTGGCAGTTTTCCCGGCCTTTGCCCAAACCAAACCAGTGGAAGCTGTGGCGGCCAAAACAACAGGTGTGCCAACAGAAAAGAAAATCGTTTTCTCGCTCAAAGAGCAGAAAGAAACCGAATACACCTGTGTGTTTACCAAGGGGATCAATTACCAGCTCAACCTCAATGTTCCCGAGATAGCTGCCACCAAGTTGTCGCTCAAAATTTTTGATTCCCAGCGCAAAGAGCTGATGTCCAAGATCACTAACTTAAAGAACGAACCGATTCCCATCCTAAATTTCAACTGCCCCACTACTGGGCTGTATTTCCTGAAAGTAACGCCCCTGTGAGATTGGTTTGCCTATCAGACACCCACGGTCGACACGAGGGGATCGAAGTTCCCGAAGGTGATATTTTGCTCCACGCGGGTGATATTTCCCAGCGCGGTAAGCCTGATGAGATCAGCGCCTTTGATCATTGGTTGGGCACACTGCCCCACCCGCACAAGGTAATGATCGCGGGCAACCATGATTTCCTGTTTGAACGCCAGCCGGCTTTGGCCAAGTCGCTCCTCACACACGCCGTTTACCTGAATGATTCGGGAATTGAGCTGGCGGGGATTAAAATTTGGGGATCGCCCATTTCGCCCTGGTTTTACGACTGGGCATTCAACCGCCAACGGGGCGCGGAAATCCGCCAACACTGGGACTTGATCCCCAACGACACCGATATTTTGATCACCCATGGCCCGCCATTCGGCATTTTGGATCTCACCAAGTCGGGGGAATCCGTGGGCTGTCACGACTTGTTGGCGGCCGTGCAGCGGGTGCAGCCACGCCTGCATTTGTTTGGCCACATTCATGAAGCCTACGGGCAGTGCCAAGTGGACGAAACTTGGTTTGTCAACGCCAGCAACTTGGATTTCAATTATCGGCCTGTCCACCCAGTCACGGTGATTGATTGGCCGCTGACTACTCCTTAACCTATGCACACCCGGCGCAAATCGGCGGCAGTGTCTTCGGGCATCGTATCGGCCATAAAATTGCCAGCCCCAATCTCCGGCCCCGCCAAAAATTTAATCAATCCCGGCTGGCGCAACGGCGGCTGAAAGTGAACATAGAGATGAAATTCGGTCGGCTCACCTTTCACCGGGGCCTGCTGGACGGTCATCACATAAGGAAACTTGATTCCAAACAAACCATCGAAGCGGGCGGTCACTTCGCGGTAAACCTCGGCCAATTGCTCCAATTCCCAGTCGGTCAAGCTACTAAACGTGGCGTGGCGTTTTTTGGGAAAAATCATCACTTCATACGCATACCGCGCAAAAAACGGGACAAAGGCCACTGCGCCGGCATTTTCGGCTACGATGCGGCGGCCATCGGCCAGTTCATTGGCCAGAATAGTGGCGAAAATATTGTCGCCCGTTTGCTCGCGGTAGTTCGCCGCCAATTCCACCTGTTTGTTGATCAGGGCAAAATCAAAGTCGGTAGCATAAATCTGGCAATGGGGATGGGGGTTCGATACGCCACAGAGTTCCCCTTTGTTCTCAAAAATCAGGACAGATTTGATCATCTGAAGCGCGGCGAGCGCTTGCACTTGGGACCGAAACTCGTAGAAAACTTGGCAAATTCCGGCTACCGAAAGTTCGGCCAAGGTGAGGTCATGGCGGGGATCGTAGCACAGCACCCGCGCTAGGCCCAGTGCCCGCTCGCGGCGATAGAAGCTACTGCCCGTTGCCAACTCTGCCGGGGCCAGTTCGGGGGCGTGGAGGCTCACCACTGGGTGATCGTTGTCAAAAACATATACACCAGCGTAGTTGGGGTTCACTAGGCCATGGATGCGGGAATTGCCGGGGCAGAGGTAGCAGCCCGGATCGTAGGAGACTGGTACCAGTGCGGTTTGGGTTTGGCTGGCCGTGGTCCAAGGGCGCTGGTTGCGATGGGCCGCATACACCACCCACTCCCCACGCAGGGGATGCCAACGTTTTTCCCATTTGCCTTCGTACATGGGAGTGGGGTTAGTAAAACGATGGACGGTTCAATGTTTGGCCACCGGCTTGAAACGGCGCATTAATTTATTGGAAAAAATAAATTCGTTCAGTTCTTTTACGTCTGAGGTGAAGATACTTTCATTATCGCCTTCCCAAATCTTAGCTCCCTTGTACATAAAGATGACATGCTCCCCAATTTCCATGACCGAGTTCATGTCGTGGGTCACGACAATGGTGGTGATGCCATACTCTTGGGTGATTTCATGAATCAGGTTATCGATCATGATGGAAGTGAGCGGATCGAGCCCGGAATTGGGTTCGTCACAAAACAGGTATTTGGTCTGCAAGGCAATGGCCCGGGCAATGCCCACCCGCTTTTTCATCCCGCCGCTGAGTTCGGAGGGTTTTTTGGCCGCAGCTGCTTCCAGCCCCACTCGTTGCAGACAGAAGTTGACGCGATCGCGCTTATCGCTGGGGGGCATGTCGGTCAACATATCAAGCGGAAAGCGTACATTTTCCTCAACCGTCTTGGAGTCAAACAAGGCTGCACTTTGGAACAGCATCCCAATTTCACGGCGAATTTCCTTCTTGCCTTCTTTATCGGCATGGTGAAAATCGCGGCCATCGAAGAGTACTTCGCCACTATCGGGCACCATCAGCCCCACAATATTCTTCAACAGCACACTTTTTCCGGTTCCACTACCACCAATGATCATATTGGTGATACCGGGTAAAAAAGAAGCACTTACATCGAACAATACTTGTTTCCCCGCAAAAGATTTATTGATGTTGCGAACCTCAATCATGACGGTAAAACTGGCTAAACACAATTCTCGCGCAAGGTAACACGATTGAAAGTAAATACAAAAGCGGGGCATGGCCCCGCTCTTATATAAATCAATTTGACGATGAAGCGATTAATTATAATCGAATAACCCTTATGCAACAGTTATGCCAGTAAGTATAACTGTTTGATTATTAACAATTTAATAGCATTGTTTTCGTTTTCAACAGCCGCGTACCTGTCCGTTTATGGCTATTCGCCTGATCGGAATTGAACACTTGGCAAATATTAAATGTGGCCGAGAAATATATTGGTCAGGAGGTAGCAAATCATTCCACTGCTGTGCCCAAGCGCTCCCAACGCAGGCCACCCGACGGCGCCAAGGACAGCCAAATGAGCCAAGCCTTGCCCACGAGGTGATCAGCTGGGACAAACCCCCAAGCCCGGGAGTCATCAGAGCGGTGGCGGTTGTCGCCCAACACGAAATAATAATCTTGCCGGAACGTGTAAGTAGTGTGCAAGTGGCCCTCCACCCACACTTGTCCGTCCCCGATTTGCACATTGAAGTGGCCTTCGTGCTGCTGGATCAGTTTGCCATAAAGCGCCATGTTTTCCAAGTTTATGGGTATGGTGGCTCCAGCCCTTGGCACCCAAAGCGGGCCATAATTATCTAAATTCCAAGTAAATAACCGGGAAAAAGGGAAACTTTTTTCATTTTCCATGCCGGTGGTATATTCGTTGGGCAGCAGCCGGGCCACCGCCGGATTACGGGCCAAAGTTTGGGCCGTGGCCAAGTCGGTGTGGATCACATAGCCTTGGGGCAATTCCAAAAAATCATTGATGCCCATTGCTTTGAGGGCGGCTGGGGCCATCGGTTGCTTGAGCATGACCGCATAGGAATGTTGCACCTTGGCGGGTGGTGGCACGGCCGCCCGGTTGACGAAAGTCACTTGGCCAACCAAGCTAATGGTGTCGCCGGGCAAACCAAAACAGCGTTTTACGTAGTGGGCGCGCATATCGACCGGGTGGAGCGTGTCGGGGGGGAAATAAAAAACCACCACATCATTGCGCCGGATTTTCGAGACCCCGGGCAGCCGGAAAGCCGGGAATTGGATCCAATCCAGATAAGAGCGGATCGGAGTGCCCCAAATTTTTTGGTGCATCAATGGGATTTGGAGTGGGGTGTGCGGAGTTTGTGCACCGTAGTGGCATTTGCTCACCAGCAGGTAGTCGCCCACCAACAAACCGCCCTCCATTGAAGTGGTGGGTATCATAAAACTCTCGATCAACAACCAGTGCACCAACGTGGCCGCCAACACGGTGTAACCCAAAGTATAGGCCCATTGGCGAAAGCCACGGGTTGGGCGTTTGGCAGGTGTTGGATCAGTGATGGGCTGGCTGGGCATAGAACAAAAGTAAAACTTTGCCCTGTCCAAAAAAAAATTAATTTTCCGGTATGAATACCACTCAACTCTACGAAATCTACTTACAACATCCGCTTATCGCGACCGATACGCGAAAAATACTGCCCAATAGCCTGTTTTTCGCGTTGAGGGGAGCCAATTTCAACGCCAATCTATTTGCTCAGGAAGCTTTGGCAAAAGGAGCGGCCTACGTCGTGGTGGACGATCCGACCGTGGTGGCCTCGGAACGCTACTTGCTGGTTGAGCACGTCTTGGTTGCTTTGCAACAGTTGGCCAATCATCACCGACGGCAACTCAAAATCCCCTTTTTGGCCATTACCGGCACCAACGGCAAGACCACAACCAAGGAACTAGTGCTGGCAGTATTGCGCAAAAAGTTCAATACGTTGGCCACGGTGGGCAATCTCAACAACCACATTGGCGTGCCACTGACCCTGCTCTCGCTCACAGGTGCGCACGAGGTGGCCGTGGTCGAGATGGGCGCCAACCACATTGGCGACATCCGGGAGCTATGTGACATTGCCGAACCCAATTATGGGCTGATCACCAATATTGGCCAAGCCCATTTGGAAGGATTTGGCAGTTTCGAGGGCGTGATCCGGACCAAGAGCGAGCTTTTTGATCATTTACGCCAAAAAAATGGTGTCCCGATCATCAATGCCTGCAATGAGATGCTGACCAATATGGGGCGACGCTTCGCCAATGCCCACTATTACGGCTTGCCGGGCAGCACCGCCAACGCCGAGTTATTGGCCACCGATCCTTACATCAGCTACCGTGACGAAGAAGGCAATTGTCACCAAACGCAGTTGCTGGGGGCTTATAATTTTGACAATATTCTGGCTGCTCTGTGTGTCGGCCGGATTTTTGGCGTGCCCGACGCACTTGCCCATGAGGCTGTGGCTGAATATGCCCCCACCAACAACCGCTCGCAGGTGATGCGCGGGGCCAGCAATACCCTCATCGCCGATGCTTACAACGCCAATCCGTCCAGTATGCGCGCCGCACTGGAAAGTTTTGCCCGGATGCCAGCCCTGCACAAAGTGGCCATTTTGGGTGATATGTTTGAACTGGGCACTTATGGCCCGGCCCGGCACCGCGAAGTGCTCGATCTAGTGGCCAGTTTGGGAATAAATCAGGTGTTGGTCTGCGGGCAAGCATTTTGTGCCGCGCGAAACGAGGCCGATCCCATGCAGTTTTTTGCGACCAAGGAGGAATTGGCGGCCTGGTTGGTGGCCCATCCGCCCAACAACGCCTATATTTTGGTAAAAGGCTCCCGGGGCATGGGGCTGGAGAGTTTGCTCCCCGGATTATTGGGGGAATAGACCGAACTTGGGTTTGATCGGGGAGCAATATTGGAAAACATTGCTATCACAATCTTCAAAAGCATCGAATCAACTGCTAAAAAACGCTCCCGGCCATTAGTCACCACTTTTATGCCATGGCGTTACGAAGGTGTACTGTTTGCTCAATGGTTCGTCCGGTAATTTTGGCAATAAATCGCTCTCCCGCACCAGCCAAGTCCGAATCGTTCAGCCCTATTTTTGTCGTTTGATCGCCACAAAAACAGGCACGATTTCCTTTACTTTAAATTCCCCAATAAGTACTAAAATTGCGCCTAGCCAAACAGGTTGGCCCAGAACTGCCCCACATTCAATATCCCCCCCAACGAAAATGTGTTATCTTTGCCGATTGTTTTGGAACCTATCCTTGCTAGTGGCATGAAATATAACGAGTACAAACAATCGGTCACCGAACTTTGCACCTACGCGGGCGAGCACATCCTGAAATTTTGGCGGGAACAAACCATTTTTCAAAAGTCGGTGGCGGCACGTACCGGAAAACCTACCTTTGTTTTCTACGAAGGACCGCCCTCGGCCAATGGCACCCCGGGCATCCACCATGTAATGGCCCGCACGGTCAAAGATCTGTTCTGCCGCTACCAGACCCTCAAAGGCCGGCAAGTGAAGCGCAAAGGCGGCTGGGACACCCACGGCCTGCCCGTGGAACTGCAAGTAGAAAAAGAATTGGGCATCACCAAGGATGATATTGGCAAAAAAATATCCATTGCCGACTATAACCAAAAATGCCGCGAGGCAGTGATGAAATACAAAGGCCAATGGGACGATCTGACCGAGCGCATCGGCTATTGGGTGGATCTGGACAAGCCATACCTCACTTTTGAAAACAATTACATCGAGAGCTGCTGGTGGCTGCTGAGCGAGCTGTACAAAAAGGAGTTGCTCTACAAAGGCTACACCATTCAGCCCTTTTCGCCCGCCGCCGGCACTGGCCTCAGCTCACACGAACTGAACCAGCCGGGCACGTACAAAAATGTGAAGGACACCTCCATCGTGGCCCAGTTCAAGGTCAAGGGTACCGGCCACGATTATGTCTTGGCCTGGACGACCACGCCATGGACGTTGCCAGCCAACACCATGCTCATCGTGGGCAAAGACATTACCTACATCAAAGTCAAGACTCATAACCAATATACCAACCAACCCATCAACGCCATTTTTGCCAAAGAACGGCTGGACTATGTGCTGGGTGGTAAATATGTGAACCGCAATGATTTTGACGAGACCAAACATTCGGGCAAGATTCCTTACATCATCATGGAGGAGTTCAAGGGCGAGGAATTGATTGGACTGGAATATGAGCAATTACTGCCCTACGCCCAGCCTTTGCACAGTGTGGAAAAAGCATTCAAGGTCTATGCAGGCGACTTCGTGACCACCGAAGATGGCACGGGCATTGTCCACGGGGCTCCCACGTTCGGGGCCGATGACTACCGGGTGGCCAAGCAATATGGCGTGCCCCCGCTGACCGTGCTGGACGAAAACCAAAATGAAGTGCCCACCGTCGACCGACAAGGCCGCTTTGCTCCCCAAATGGGAGAGTTCGCGGGCAAATTTGTCAAAGAACAATATTATTCGGAAGCCGAGCAAGCCGCCCCGGACTTCAAACCGACCGATGTCCTGATTGCAATCAAGCTCAAGGAAGAAAACAAGGCGTTCAAGGTCGAGAAATACGAGCACACCTATCCCCACTGCTGGCGGACGGACAAGCCCATCCTCTATTATCCGATGGAAAGCTGGTTTATCCGCACCACCGCGCTCAAAGATCGGCTGGTGGCACTCAATAAAACCATCAACTGGAAGCCAGAAAGCACGGGCACGGGCCGGTTTGGCAATTGGCTGGAAAACTTGGTGGACTGGAACCTGAGCCGCTCGCGGTTCTGGGGCACTCCCCTGCCCGTTTGGCGGACCGACGACGGCAAAGAAGAAAGCTGCATCGGATCAGTGGCCGAACTGAAAGCCCGGATCGAGGATGCGCTCACCCGTGGCCACCATGCCCTCACCATTGCGCAAAAAGCCAAAAACCAAGCGATCCACGCACTTTTTGGGCAGCCCCAATTTGACCTGCACCGCCCCTTTGTGGACGATATAACGCTGCTCAGCCCGAGTGGCAAGCCCATGCTCCGCGAACCGGACCTGATCGATGTATGGTTCGATTCAGGGGCCATGCCCTATGCCCAGTTTCACTTTCCATTTGAAAATGCGGCCGATTACCCCGACGGCATGACCGACCTCAAACCCAGCGGAGGCCAACTCGATAAAGTATTCCCGGCCGATTTTATTTCCGAGGGCGTAGATCAAACGCGCGGCTGGTTCTTTACCCTCCACGCCATTGCCGGTTTGCTGTTCGATAGCGTGGCTTTCAAAAACGTAGTGTCCACTGGTTTGGTACTGGATGCTAACGGCAACAAAATGTCCAAAAGGTTGAGCAATGCCATCAACCCGTTTGACACTATCGACCGCTTTGGGGCCGATGCCGTGCGCTGGTACATGATCACCAACGCCTCACCGTGGGACAACCTCAAGTTCAGCATCGACGGCCTGCAAGACATGCAGCGCAAGTTCTTCGGCACTCTCCAAAATACGTACAATTTCTTTGCTATGTACGCCAATTTGGACAATTTCGCTTTCCAAGGTGCCGAAGTGCCCCTAGCGGAGCGAACCGAGAGCGACCGCTGGATCATCTCCAAGCTCCACTCGCTGGCCCAAGTGGTGGACAATGCCTACGGCGATTACGATGCCACCCCAGCCACCCGGGCCATCCAAAATTTTGTCAATGACGACCTGAGCAACTGGTACGTGCGCCTGAACCGCAAACGTTTCTGGAAAGGGGAACTGACCGACGATAAGATTGCGGCTTACCAAACGCTGTACACTTGCTTGGTCACCGTGGCCAAGCTGGCCTCACCGGTGGCCCCGTTCTACGCCGATTTGCTGTATCGGGATTTGAACTTGGTGACGGGCCGCGAGGCTGCCGAATCTGTTCACCTCGGTGAATTCCCCCACGGCGACCGCGCCTTGATCGACCCAGCCTTGGAAGAAAAAATGGCCTTGGCTCAAACAGTCTGTTCCCTGGTCCACTCCATCCGCAAGGAACAAAAGCTCCGGGTGCGCCAACCACTCCAGAAAATCTCCATCCCCGGGTTCAGCCCGACCCAGCGAAAATACGTACTGGAAGTGCAGGAAGAAATTTTGACCGAAGTAAACGTCAAGCACATTGTCTTTATTGATGATTCTAGTGGCTTGGTTTCCAAGAAGATAAAGCCCAATTTCCCCGCGTTGGCCCAAAAAGGGTTGGGCAAACAAATGAAGACCATCCAAACCTTCTTGGGGCAAATGGACACCGAGGCCATCCTCAATTTAACGGTTCAGGGAAGCCTTTCGGTGCCCAATGGAGCCACCCCCATCAGCTTGGGCTTGGCCGATGTGCTCATCGAGTCCAATGACATCCCCGGCTGGGCCACTGCCCGCAGCGGCGAAATCGTGGTGGCACTGGACATTACCCTCACCGACGAACTGCGCCAAGAAGGCATTGCCCGAGATTTGGTGAACCGGATCCAGAACCTGCGCAAGGACAGTAATTTTGAAGTGCAGGACAAGATCAACGTACAGTTGCAAACCACCGACGCGGCCATTGGGCAAGCCGTGGCTGCATTCCATGCTTACATTTCCCAAGAAGTACAGGCGATTTCGCTCCAAGTAGTGGATCAATTGGCGGAGGGAGTGGAAATTGAACTGGACGAATTGAAATTGAAAATTGCCCTCGAGGTAGTTGTAATGGTATAAACAATCCAACATGGATCAACCGTTTTAGTTACCTTGGGTGGCTGGAAGTGTTGGTCCATTGTTTTGGCTTGGTTGGCTTTTGGCTGATCTTCTACTGCCCCAGGTTTGGGATTTATTCCCAAAAAGCTCAATTTAGCGGCCTAAAACCTACTGCATGAAACGCACTGCCCTTTTTCCCGGCTCGTTCGATCCCTTCACCAAAGGCCATGAGGACATTGTGCGCCGGGGCAGCCGCTTTTTTGATGAAATCATCATCGGCATTGGCCACAACAGCCAAAAACAGCGGTTCTTCCCGCTTGATCTGATGGTGGCTTGTATCAACGAAACCTTCAAGAACACAGAGAACGTGCGGATTGAGGTATTTCAAGGGCTGACTGCCGTTTTTGCCGAAAAAGTGGGGGCGAATTTCTTGCTGCGGGGGCTGCGCAACACGACCGATTATGAATATGAAAACACCATTGCCCAAGTCAACTATCACCAAGTGAACAGTTTGGAAACAGTTTTTTTAATCACCTCCCCCAAACTCGCCTATATCAGTTCTACTATTGTCCGAGATATTTACAAATATGACGGCGATGTGAGCAAATACCTCCCCTATGACCTAGAGGCCATCCGGGCCACCTTCAAAAAAGAAAGCATTGCGTAATTTTTGGGCTATCAACCATATTCAGTTATCAACCATGGCAGAGATATTATATGACGAAGTACCCTCATTGGATTTGGCCGACTTCACTTCGGGCGATCCAACGCGCAAAGCCAAATTTGTGCAGGATCTGGGCAATGCCTGGACCAATATCGGTTTCGTGGCCGTCAAAAACCATGGGCTGAGCGATGCGCTGACCAGCCAATTGTATGCGCTCGTGAAACAATTTTTTGTGCTCGACGAAACTACCAAGCAGCAGTATGAATTTCCCGAACTGGCGGGGCAGCGCGGCTACATTGGCCGCAACAAAGAGCAAGCCAAGGGACACTCGGTGCCCGACCTCAAAGAGTTTTACCATGTGGGGCAAGAAGTGACCGACCCCACCGATCCCGTCAAGCAAGAATACCCGGACAATGTGTTCCCGACCGACCTGCTGCCCGACTTTGGCGAACTGTCATTGGAAGCCTACCGCACCCTCGAGCGGGCTGGCGTGCACCTGTTGCGGGCCGCCGCGCTTTACTTGGGGCTTGACGAAAATTATTTTGATGAAAAGGTGAAATTTGGCAACAGTATTTTGCGGGCCATCCATTATTTCCCCATTGCCAACCCCGACGCGCTGCCAGCCGATGCAGTGCGGGCCGCTGCCCACGGCGACATCAACCTGATCACCCTGCTCATGGGGGCCAGCGCCGAGGGCTTGCAAGTGCTGCGCCGCGATGGCCAGTGGATCCCCATCACGGCCCTGCCCGAGCAAGTGGTGGTCAATGTGGGCGATATGCTGGAACGGCACACCAACAACCGGCTCAAATCGACCATCCACCGGGTGGCAAACCCGCCCCGGGAAAAAATGAACACTTCGCGTTTCTCGATCCCCTTTTTCATGCACCCCCGATCCGAGATGAGCTTGGCCGCCCTGCCCAACTGCGTGGATGCTGACCACCCCAAGGCTTACCCCGACGTGACCGCTGGGGAATTTCTGGACGAACGGCTGCGGGAATTGAAGTTAAAAGCGTAATTTTGTATTCAATGCAATTATTGAGGCAGTCTTTTGGTCACTCAATAGCATTTTTAACTAAGCATTCCACCTAAACATATTTTAACATGGGAAAAGGCGATAAAAAATCGTTGAAGGGCAAAATTGCCAAGGGTTCTTATGGCAACTCACGCCCGCGGTCGGCCAACAAAGTGGCCCCAAAACCAAAGCCGCAAACCGAGAGCCAAGCATAACCAGCCAATCGGGCTGAAAATGGTAAAAGCTGTGCCACTGCCCAAGGGAAGTGGCACAGCTTTTTATTTGACCGATTATTGCTTGCCGGACCCTAGATTCGGATGCCAATCATTGAGATATCGTCCAATTGGAGCATTTGCCCCTGAAATGCCGCCCAATCCGCCAGCAGGTTATCGCATTGGGTGCTAGGGGGGAAACCTGAGTGCCGTTTGAGAGCATCATGTAAACGGGGAGAACCATATTTTTCGTGGGCTTCATTCCGCTGATCGATCATCCCGTCGGTATTGAAGTAAATCATATTGCCCCGGGTAAGCACCAACTCGTGCTCTTCATAAGGGCGAATTTTCTTTTGTCGCCCCCCGATGCTGCGATTGGTGCCTTTGATGGTGTTCAGCAACCGGTTATCGACAACCTGCATCGAGCTTTTGGCCCCGGCAAACAGAACTTTGCGCTCAGTGCCGCCATTTAGGGGTTTGGATATCTGGCAAATGGCAATGTCCATCCCATCGTCATTGAAGCCATTTTGCTGTTGAAGTATCGTCCGTACGCCCTGGTTCAGTAGCTCAAGCATCTGACCCGGCTGACGAATTTTTCGCTGGTGGACGATGTCATAGAGCAAGTTATGGCCAATAATGGACATGAACGCGCCCGGTACCCCATGCCCGGTACAATCGGCCAAAGCAACGATGGCATAATCTCCCAAGTTGGCAAACCAATAAAAATCACCCGAAACAATGTCCTTGGGCCGGTTGACAACAAAAAAATCGCTGAAAAAGCCCCCTATTTCGGTATTGCTGGGCATTATACTTTGCTGGATTCGCTCGGCATAGCGCAAGCTGTCATTGACTAGTGTGTGCTGTTGCTCGAGTTTGTTCTTTTGTTGCTCAATGGCGGTTTTTTGCGCTAAAATTTCGGTATTTTGTTGGCCCAGCTTTTTCACATACCGTTTATTGGCCGACAAGGTGCGGAAAAGCATAAAACTCAACCCCAACACTATCAGGATCACAATCAGGGCCAGTATCAGCGACTTGCGCTGGATGTCCACCACTTCGTCTTTGTCGGCAATGGTTTGTTCTTGCACCGCTTTCTCGATCGTCAATGTACTCACGGAATCTTCGGTGAGGGCAATCCGTTTTTCCACTTCCTCTTTTTCTTCGCTGATATTGCGCAGGGCCAAGTCCTTGCTCGCGATCAAACTGCCGGCTTGTTTGAGCTCTTCGGCCTGTTTTAGCTTATCTTCTTCGGCTCGGGCTGTAATACCAGACACCAATTTCTGTTTCATGCTATCGGCTAGCAGACTGTATTTATGCTGGTACATTTCGGCTTGGTCACTCCGCTTGGCCAGCAAATAACTCACTACTATCAGGTTGTAGGTCTTGAGCCGCGCACTGTCCAGTTTAAGTTCCAACGAAAGCGGCTCGGCCCGGCCGCGCAGTCCCTGAATGGCAATTTGGGGCGCATCGGTTTTGTTGTAAAGATCGGCCACCACCAGCATCGTGTACAACATACCTTCTTGGTTGCCCAAAATCTTGTATTGCTTGATCACTTCCCGGTAACTAAGAATGGCTTCTTGGTATTGCTTTCTCCGAACCTGCAGCTCACCCAGTTGACGGAAGGAACGAAGCAGATCAATGGTGCGGTTAATTTTGTTGTAGGCAGCAATGGCCTCATTGAGATATTTGGCAGATTCGTCCAGCCGCTCCATTTGCCGGTACTTTTCAGCCAATTGGGAAGCATAGTTGGCCCGGGCTTCGTAATTGTCGGTATTGAGGGCCACGATGTAACGCTCCTTCAGTCCACCCAAATCGTCTTGGGCGAACAGCGGCTTGCCGGATGCCCCATAAAGCAACAACCCGCTGATAAGGGGCAGAAAAAATCGGCAAGCGATCTTTTGATGTGATATAAAAATACCCATTTAGGTTGATTGAGGACAAACCAACTTTAACTTTCGGCACCGGGTCTTTCAGGACCCGTTGGCGTGGGCAAACTGCCGGTGAGCAGCTAGCTTTGGTCAGATCTAGCTTTGACAATATTTGTGCCATTGTCGTGGATAAATGGCCACTTGAGAAAATGACCTTCGCCATCAAAAAACGGGGACAGGCCAGCAGTGCCGCATCAGCCAAACAGATAAGCTATTAGTTAGGGGCACTCTCAACCAATGCCGCCACTTTTGGGGAATTTACCATAAAATAAAACCCTAAAAGTGTGGAATCTGGCCCAAATTCCACACTTTTAGGGTTGAAAAATAACTTGGTTGCTGCGGGTAGTTTTGGCTCAATTTAACCGTTGCACCCGCAAGCCCCACTCGGACTACAGGCGGACCGGAAATTAATCGACCTTGGCCAAAGCAGTTTCCAAGTCGGCCACCAAATCTTCCACGTCTTCAATGCCCACACTGAGCCGGATGAGCGAATCCACCAGCCCATATTTTTCGCGCTCGGCCTTGGGAATGCTGGCGTGGGTCATGGTGGCTGGGTGGCCGCACAACGACTCCACTCCCCCGAGCGATTCGGCCAAGGAAAAGAGCGAGAAACTTTCCAGCACTTTGATGGCATTGGGCACGCTGTCGTTGCGGAGCGTGAAGGACAGCATCCCCCCAAAACCCCGCATCTGCTTTTGGGCAATGGCATAATTGGGATGGTGCACCAATCCCGGATAATAAACCCGCCCGATCTTGGGGTGATGATTTAAAAAATTGGCAATTTGCTCACCATTCTCACAGGTGGCTTTCATGCGCAAGTGCAGCGTCTTGATGCCCCGCAGCACCAAAAAGCAATCTTGGGGGCCGGGCACCGCCCCGACGGCGTTCTGCAAAAATTTCAATTCTTGGGCCAAGCCCTCGTGGTTGGTGATCAGGGCACCCATCACCACGTCGGAGTGTCCCCCGATATATTTGGTCACGGAGTGCATCACCACATCGGCCCCCAGATCCAGCGGGTTTTGGAGATAGGGAGAAGCGAAGGTATTGTCCACCGCCACCAGCAAACCGTGGGTTTTGGCAATCTGGCAAACTTGGGCAATATCGATGATATTGAGCAGCGGATTGGTGGGCGTTTCCAGCCAGATCAGTTTGGTGTTGGCGTTGATATAGGCCGCCACATTGGCCGCCTGATCCATATCGATAAAGTGAAACTTGATGCCATATTTGGCGAACACCCGCACAAAAATCCGGTAGGTGCCACCGTACAGATCATTGGCCGCAATCACCTCGTCGCCGGGGTTGAGGGTCTTGATCACCGCATCGATGGCCGCCATCCCGGAAGCAAAGCAGTAGGCAAACTGCCCATTTTCCAGCGCGGCCAAGCTAGCTTGCAGGGCATCGCGGGTGGGGTTTTGGGTGCGCGCATACTCGTAGCCCTGGTGCTGGCCCGGGGAAGCTTGCACATAGGTGGACGTTTGATAAATCGGGGTCATAATGGCCCCGGTGGATGGGTCAGGCTGAACCCCGGCATGGACAGCTTTGGTGGCGAACTTCATTGGACTGGCTTTCTGTTTAAATGGATACCTTTGCGGCGGTACAAACTTAACGCTTATCCGGTACTTTCTCGCGCATGAAACTTGACCTGTTGGTGATCGCCGCCCATCCCGATGATGCCGAACTGGGCTGCGGGGGAACAATTTTATCCCACATTGCCCGGGGGTACAAAGTAGGCGTGGTGGATCTAACGGCGGGCGAACTGGGCACCAACGGCTCGGCCGAGCTGCGGGCCGAAGAAGCCGCCGAGGCCGCCAAAATCATGGGGCTGGCCATTCGGGAAAACCTCAACTTCCGCGATGGTTTTTTTGTCAATGATGAGCCGCACCAATTGGCCGTCATTCGGGCCATCCGCCAGTATCAACCCGAGATCGTGATTGCCAATGCCGTGTCAGACCGCCACCCCGACCACGGAAAGGGGTCGCAGTTGGTGGCCAAGGCCTGTTTCTTGGCTGGGCTCAAAAAGATTGAAACGTATTTGGACAATGAAATGCAAGCAGCTTGGCGGCCCAAAAACCTCTACCACATGATCCAGAGCAATTACCTTGCCCCCGACTTTGTGGTCGATATTTCTGACTTTTGGGACACAAAAATGGACGCCATTTATGCTTACCGATCCCAGTTTTTTGTGCCCGGGCAAGTCAATGAACCCACTTTTATCGCCACGCCCGAATTCATCCATTTTTTGGAAGCCCGCGCACGCGAGTTTGGCCAGTCCATCCGCACGCGTTTTGGCGAGGGTTTTGTGCGCGATAAACAAATTGGGGTCAACAATTTGTTTGATTTGCTCTAAATAAAAATTAAGTTTACGCCAAACCTTATTTTGCAGCTTGTGGATATAAATTTCTTGGTGCGCGAAGTAATCCGCTTGGCGGACGAAGTAGGCGGGTTCATCCGTCATGAGGCCCGCACCTTTGATCGGGCCCGCACCGAAGTCAAAGGTAAAAATGATCTGGTTTCTTATGTAGATAAGGAATCTGAAGCCCAGATCGTGGCCCGTTTGTCGGAACTGCTGCCCCAAGCCGGCTTTATTGCCGAAGAAGGAAGTGGCGAGGAGATACCGGGGGGCCTCAATTGGATCATCGATCCGTTGGACGGCACCACCAACTTTGTTCACGGGCTGCCCATATACGCCATCAGCATTGCTTTGGCCCAAGGCAGCCAAGTGTTGCTCGGGGTAGTGTACGAAGTCAGTTCCAAAGAATGTTTTCATGCCGTGCGTGGGGGCGGGGCCTTTCTCAACGATAAGCCCATCCGCACTTCGGCGGTCGATTCCTTGGCCGTGAGCCTCGTAGCCACTGGCTTCCCCTACCAGAATGACGATCTGGACAAGTACATGGGCTTGTTAAAAGCCTTTTTGCTCAAGACCCACGGTTTCCGCCGGATCGGGTCGGCGGCGGTGGATTTGGCCTACGTGGCGGCGGGCCGCTTTGAGGCTTTTTATGAGAAAAACCTCAACCCGTGGGACATTGCCGCCGGCGTGCTGCTGGTGGAGGAAGCCGGCGGGCGGGTCAGCGACTTTCGGGACGGTGACACCTATCTCTTTGGGCGCGAACTGGTGGCCAGTGGCCATGCACAAGTCCACCAAGAATTATTGGCCGTCATTTATGATAATTTTGGCAATCTGTAGCCCCACCCTTTTGAAATGGAAAATAGTTTAAACCTTTTTAGCTTATGATCATCGACAATGCCCTGGATATTGACATCCACCCGGTGGCCAAATCCCGTTTGCCGGAAATTGACCTAGAGAACCCGGTTTTTGGCCGTACCTTCGCCGACCACTTACTTTCTGCCGATTATATTGGCGGGGCATGGACCAATGTGCAAATTATTCCTTACGGTGATCTTAGCCTCAGCCCTGCCCTGTCGGCCATCCACTACGGCCAATCGATTTTTGAGGGATTAAAAGCCTATAAAAATACTGATGGTGAAGTGCTGGTCTTTCGTCCAGATGAAAACTGGAAGCGGATGAACGTATCGTCCGCCCGGATGTGCATGCCCGAAGTGCCCGAAGAGATTTTCTTGGGCGGCTTGCGGGAATTGCTGCAACTGGATCGCGGTTGGGTGCCCCCAGGTGAGGGCTGCTCCCTCTATATCCGGCCCGTATTGTTTGCTACCGATGCTTTCATTGGCCTGAGACCTTCCGAAGATTTCAAGTTTTTGATCTTTACATCGCCCGCCGGCGTGTATTACAGTGATCCGGTCAAAGTGAAAATAGAGACCCACTACACCCGGGCCGCCGCCGGGGGAACCGGCGCAGCCAAGACGGCGGGCAACTATGCTGCCGCTATGCTGCCCACTAAACTGGCCTACCAAGAAGGTTATGATCAAGTGCTTTGGACCGATGGCCGTGATCATCAGTACATTGAAGAAGCTGGCTCAATGAACGTCATGTTTTTGATCAACAATGTGCTCATCACTGCTCCCGAAACCGATACCGTGCTGCCGGGCATCACCCGTAAGAGCGTATTGATCTTGGCCCGCGAGTGGGGCGTGGCCGTAGAAGAGCGCAAGGCCAGCGTGGCCGAAGTTATCGCGGCGGCCCAAAACGGGACGCTGCAAGAAGCATTTGGGGTGGGGACTGCCGCTACCATCGCCCACATCAAAACGATCGGCCATGACGGCACCAACTACGAACTGCCCCCAGTAGAAGGTCGCACACTGGCCCCCAAGATTTACGCCGAACTGGAGGACATCAAGCGGGGCCGCAAGGCTGATACTAGGGGCTGGGTGATGAAAATCTAGCCAGTGGCCACCAAACCAAAAGCCTGTCAAGTGAACTTGACAGGCTTTTGGTTTGGTGCATATCAGCTTCGCGGCCGTTCGTGGCCGCGCGGTCAGATTGCCGCCACCAGTGGCAGTTTAGTACTTGGCCACGGTTTTGGCTGGAGCTTTTTGGGCATAAGTGGGGCAAGTCTTGTACGCACAAGAAGAAAGGCCCAACAGCGAAACGCAGACGATCACGGCAACAAGTTTGATTACTTTCATGGGGTGGAGATGATTATATAGTTAGATAATAAGTAAATCAATTTTCAGGCAATCAGCAGGTTACAGCCCCGGAGATCGGTATTGTCAAAGCGGCCCAGCACCCGGAATGTCTCGCTGCCCGGCTGACGTGCCCCAATGTCTTTGGTTTCAATGAATGCACAGGCATCCACATTGGCCAGGTCGATCACATTGATCCCCCCATCTTTCCGATCTGCGCCCAGATCAAATGGGTCGTTGAGGTCGCGGAGCAAAACACGTACCCAGGGCGGACACTCAAATTCGCCCCCGGCCCGGGCATAGCATTGCGAAAACAGTTCGGTCATGCCATATTCAGAATGCACTTGGGCCAATCCAAAGGCATTTTGCAGAAGTTGGTGCACCTCTTCCCGCACCATTTCCCGTCGCCGTCCTTTCATGCCACCCGTCTCCATCACCACTGTGCCGTTGGGCAGTGGCATTGGGAACTGCCCGGCAAAATCCAAAAGTGCAAATGTTACGCCAATTAAAAGAATTTTGTGAGAACTCATTTGCATTTCTTTCAACCGCTGGGCCAATTTGTCCGTATCGTGTAAGAAGAAGCCCGAATGGCGTGAAGTGCGGTGCATAAAATGATCCACCATAAACACTAGTGAGGAATTGTTGCGCTCGAGGTAAGACGGGAGCAAGGCCAGCAAATGGTAATCAGCCAATGGGCCATAAAATTGCTCAAAAGCACATTCAGCCACCCGCTGATAGAACGGCAGATCGCTCACCAACAGTTTGCTGGTGTCCAGCCCGGTGGTGCCACTGCTCGCAAATACGTGCGAGGCAGGGGCTGGACTGCTTACTATTGAGTGGTGTTTGAAAAACTCAATGGGCAGAAAAGGAATTTGGTCAATGCTGCGGAGGCTGCTTGGTTTAATTCCCAGATGGGCAATATAATTGGCGTAAATAGGATTGTTGGTCGCTTGAAACCGGAAAAGTGCCAAGGCGTGTTCCACAAAATTATCTTTTGTGATTTTGAACAGCGATTGTTTGAAAGATTTAATAAATTGCATTTTATACCTAGATTACGCTCGGTTGGGGACTAGCTTGGTTGATTATTTTGATTTTTGAGCATTCACGTTTAGTTGGCCCCAAACCAATTTTGGTTAGTACTATTACCTCATGACCCATGAAAAACGTTAAAATAGTCAATATAGTTTTTGCTTTTTGCTTTTTGGGCGGTTTATCGGCCTGTTTTGTGCCCCCCAATTACTCTGATACGCCCGAAATAGGGTTTGACCGGATCAGCAACGTTCCGCTCAGGGGGCAAGATTCGGTGATTATCACCATAAACTATCGCGATGGAAACGGCGATTTGGGCTATAATGAAAGCGACAATTCCCAGCCCACCAACGGTCAACAGAATCCCAATTTCAACAATTATCTTGTCAGTCCGTTCAAACGGCAACGCGGGGTATTTGTGCCCATTCGGTTTACTGAATCCAGTTTTTCCATTGCCGGCCGGTTTCCCCGTTTGGTACGCGATTCTGACGTTGGCCGGGCCATTGAAGGAGTGCTGACCTATAACTTTAAGTTTGCCTACACGTTCACGAGCGCTTACAGTCCCACGGTGCGGGTGGGCGATACGCTGCGGTTTAATGTCCAAATCATTGACCGGCAGCTCAACCTTAGCAATGTAATAACCACCGAGGAAATCGTGATCGGTACGCGAAAATAATTTTTTTAATAATTCATATAACTTTATTTGGATTCATCCATTTTCGTATTAGATTTGTCCTAATTACTAAACGGATGAACCAATATGGAAGACTACAACAAGATCATTGAATCATTGGGGGTTAGGTTCATCAAGGCCAAGCACTTGGACATTGTCCAGCCTGTTCGAGTTGTCAACTTTTATGATGTTGAAAACTCCCTGGTTTTATTGGACAAAGGCCATTTGTATTACGGACAAGACAATATCCAGGTCAAGGAAGGTGAACTGCTTTTTATCCCGGCCGGCAAGCCCGCCATCATTACCTACGGCCCACCTTCCTCAGCCGTGACCGTCTCCAACGAGGAGTTTCTCAATAATCGCGAAAAATATTTTCGGCGCCACGTTCCCAGCACCGAAAATGAGGTTAGCTCAGAAAATTATCATTACGTCACTTTTGAAGCGAAAGTCTTTGACTCGGTGGGTTTTTTCACCTCGCTTGACATACCAGCGTTCACCATTGCCCCCCACAAGAAATTATCCTACTTGATGAACGAAGTCGCGATCGAGAGCGAAACCACCTTGCCCGGCAAGGATCGGATCGTCCATCTCAATACCGACCAAATAGTGGTGGAAATAGTGCGCTACATCTTGCAGAATAAGTTATTTGTGGAACAATTGGCCACCAATAGCACCTATTTCAAAGATCCTCGCCTTATTGACATCTTTACCTACATCAAAAATAGCTTGGGCGGCGATCTGTCAAACAAGGTACTGGCCAATGTTGCCAATGTGTCGGAAGATTACGTGGGCCAGTATTTCAAAATGCTCACCGGCATCAATCCCCAAGACTATATTGAGTATCAGCGCATGGAAATGGCGGTAAACTTGCTCCGTACCTCCAAGAAAAGCATCCGGGCCATTGGCAACGACGTGGGCTACAAAGACACGGCCTACTTTTGTCGCCGGTTCAAGATGATGTTCGGGATTCCGGCCGGAAAAATGCGCCGCCGCGAATCGCTGATGAACGTCTAGCGAAACGGACTAGGAATGGCGCTGGCCAAAAATTTCCGATCTTACTTTCCTGACCAAATCCTCCACCGACTGCTCCAGCTCGGCTTGCTCAATGACCTGCTGGTCAGCTTGCCGATTTTCTTGCTGGGCACGCTTGTCCTGCAACTTGGCAAACAATACTTCTTCGTAGTCGCTGATTCCCCCAATTGTTTTTTGAGCAGGCAATGCCTCGGTTACCGCAAGTTTATCTGTCCCTTGGTGGTGAACCGATGCTACTTCAGGAGATCCAATTTCTTGTTGGCCGTTTTGTGGGGTTGTTCCAAAATCCGGCGTTGGTTCCTCGGTAGTAGTGGGTACGGGCTTATTGCTGGGAAGCGCGGCTACGACCTCCAGTTTTGGTTCATCTGGGGCAATGACCGGCCAAGGAGCCGCGCCATCGGCCAACGGATGCAGCTCCGAGCCGAGAGTAAATGTCTTGGCCCCGGTGAGGTGATGTGGCGCAAAAACGGCTGTTTGTTGCGTTTCCAATTCGGTGGATTGCAGGGCAACCATTGGCTCCTCGGCCGTCTTTTGGCCGGGGGAAGCGGCGGTGAGCCATTGCGGATCCGGGCCCAGCATCTGGGACTTGGCATCGGGCTTGCCCTGCTTAGCTTTCCACTCTGCCAAGTTGGGCGAAAATTGGGACGGGATGGAAGTTTTCTTTTTCATCGTTTCTGATCTCAAAAAAGGTTGGAGGAGGCAAGTACCCTGCTGAACAATCAGATCAAAAACCGCGCAAGACTGCCGATTGTTCACCATTAGTTTACCGAACGGCCCACGTTATCTGGGTGAAATCGCTAATTTTGCGCTTATTTTAAGCTATCCCTTATGTCCTATTTTGACCGGTATTTGGATAACTATCGGCGGATCATGAAGTTGGCCCTACCGATTATCGCCGGGCAGTTATCCACTATCCTCATCGCGCTTTCCGACAATGCGATGGTAGGGCAGTATGACTCCCTTTCTTTGGCGGCATCGGCCTTTGCAAATGCCCTCTTGAGCACCATCCTCCTATTTGGGATGGGCACTACTTGGTCACTCACGCCGCTGGTGGCCGCCGCTGACGCCTCCAATAATCAAACGGAGAGCCGACTGTTGCTCAAACACAGTTTGGTGCTTTACACCCTCATCGGTGGGGTGCTTTTTGGCCTATCCTACGTTGCCTCCTTTTTCCTTGGGCATTTTGGGCAAGACCCCGAAGTAGTGGCCCTGGCCACGCCATATTTTCGCGTGGTCGGATTTTCAATCATTCCAGTGATGATTTTTCAGGCCCTCAAACAGTTCATGGACGGGTTGTCCTACACCAAAGAACCCATGTACATCAACTTTTTTGGTGCCATCCTGAATATCTTGTTCAACTACCTGCTGATTTTTGGCCATTGGGGTTTCCCCAGCATGGGTTTGCTGGGCGCGGGCATAGCCACCTTGGCCGCCCGGATCGTGATGGCTGGGGCGTTGGTGGCCCGTTTTTTGTACGTGGAAAAATTTGGCCCCTATTGCGCTGGGTTGCATTTTCGCAATCTGTCGGGGGCGATGCTCATCAAACTGGCCAAAATGGGCATCCCCGTCGGATTTCAGGCTGGTTTTGAAGTCGGCGCCTTTGGGTTTGTCAATGTCATGGTTGGCTGGATGGGCCCAGTGGCCTTGGCCGCCCACCAGATCGCCCTCAACGTGGCCACCGTCACCTTCTTGACGGCAATGGGCATCAGTTCGGCCGCTGCCATCCGCATCGGTAGCCTGTATGGCAGCAAGAATCGGGAGGAAATGCGAACCGCTGGCATGGCCGCCTATCATTTGGTCATCTTGTTCATGGGCAGTTGCGCCGCGATCATTGCACTCACCCGCTATTGGCTGCCGCTGTTCTACTTGGATGCCAATGACCCCTTGCTGGAGGAAATAGTGCCCATTTCGGCTTCATTGCTCATTTATGCGGCCATTTTCCAAATTTCGGATGGGGTACAAGTAATCGGGATGGGGGTGCTGCGCGGCATCCAAGACATCAAAGCCCCCACCCTCATCGCCCTCATTGCCTATTGGGTACTGGGCGTGCCATTGGGCTATCTGCTCGGTTTTAAATTGGGTTTTGGCATTCCCGGGGTCTGGATCGGACTTCTGGCCGGGCTCACCTTTGCCGCCATCTTTTTGGCCCGGCGCTTTTTTGACAAGAGTGCGCGGTTGAATTTGTGATCAACGCCTCACCCCCAGGCGATACACGGTACTGGTTTGGTAGGTTTCCCCCGGCTTGAGGATCACGCTCGGAAAAGCGGGCTGGTTGGGCGAATCGGGATAATGTTGGGTTTCCAAACAGAACGCCTGCCGCTTTTGGTACACAATACCCCCCTTGCCTTTGAGCGATCCGTTCAGAAAATTGCCCGTGTACAGTTGAACGCCCGGCTCGGTGGTGAGCACCTCCAGCACTCGGCCACTGACCGGATCAAAGGCGGAAGCCACCAGTTCCAGGCCCGGCCCGGCCCGGTCGAGTACCCAACAATGGTCGTAGCCATTGCCGAGCTTGATCTGGGGATCCGGTTGATCAATCCGCTTACCAATCGGGGTGGGAACGTTAAAATCAAACGGGGTTCCCACCACTGATTTCAGTTCACCCGTGGGAATGAGCGTCTGATCCACTGGCAAAAACCGGCTCGCCTTGAGCATGAGCAAATGCCCCAGCGCGTTGTCCGGCCCCCCGGTAAGGTTGAAATAGCTATGGTTGGTGAGGTTGATCACGGTGGGCTGATCGGTCGTGGCGCGGTAGTCCATTTGGAGAGAATGATCGTTGCCAAAAGTATAAGTGACCTGTACTGCCGCGCTGCCGGGATAGCCTTCTTCGCCATCTTTACTCTGATAATTTAGCTGGAGCCCAACCGTGCTATCGGTCCGTATTTCGGTGGCTTGCCAAACCACTTTGTCGAAGCCTTTCGTGCCGCCGTGCAAGTGGTTGGGGCCGTTATTGGTCGCCAGTTGATAGGTTTTGCCGTCCAGTTTGAACTTGCCCCCGGCAATCCGGTTGCCAAACCGCCCAACAATGGCCCCGAAATAGTTGGATTGGGCCAAATAGTCCGCGAGCGTATCGTAACCCAGCACCACATCGGCCAATTGCCCATTTTTGTCCGGGGCCAGCCATGAGGTAATTGTCGCGCCGTAGTTGGTAATTTTGACCACCCCATTGTTGGCATTGCGCAGGGTGTAAAGGTGCACGGGTTGGCCAGCCACTTGGCCAAAATCGGCTTTTTGCAGGCTAAGCGCTGAGGCAGTTGAATCAGTCGGCCGATCGGCTGTTTGGGCCGAAGCATTGCGTTGGCCATTGGCAGCGTCTTTGCACGCGGCCAGTCCAAGACCAGCGAGCAAGAATAAAAATAGGTTTGTTTTCATCACCAAAGAAAATGAAACCAATTTTAACGCAATTTTTTGAATTTGTCCGATTTTGGCCCTGATCGCCATCAATTTACGGGACAAAAAAGCGGGAAAACTAAATTTTGTCAACTGGTAGCATTTATTTTGCGCCAAGCCTGCTTTTCCATGAAGAAAATTTTACTATTGGTGCTTTTGTTGTTCGTGCCAGGGATTGGCTATTGGGTTTGGCGGCCTTTGCCACTGGGTGATGTGCGCTATTTGATGGGCAAAGTAGAGCGCAATTATGGCAAACAGGTAGATTCCCTTTGCAAAAAATACCGGTTGCCGCCCGAATATTTCAAAGCGCTCATCCTGCTTGAGTGCGGGGCCAATAAACCAGCCAACAGCCGCTTTGAGCCCAAAGTGTTCGCGATGTTGAAACAGGTGCGCGATGGGAACTTGGCCATGTACAGCGGGGTCTCCACCGCCCAGCTCCAGGGCCGGGCCGATGCCGAACTCAAACAACTGGCCACTTCGTGGGGGCCCATGCAGATCATGGGCTACCACTGCTTGTCCATGGGCCTCAGTGTGGACGAACTGCGCGGCCCCCATGCCGTGCAGCACGGTATTTTGTGGAGCAAGGGCCTGTATGGCCGCTACCTGCGCGAGTACCGCCTCCGGGATGCCTTCCACTTCCACAACCGGGGCCGGCCCTACCCAAAGTACCGGGGCTCGCAAACCCACGACCCGCTTTACGTGGCCAAGGGCCTAGCATACGCCCAAGTTTTGCAGTAAAATGAAAAAAAAGCGGGGCAGACTTGAAGTATCGCATTTTATTTCAAATTTTAGGGGCGAAAGTGCGAAAATTTTCCATTTTCTGGTGTTGTTTTGAGATATGGAACTGATACCAAAGCGGTCAGTCTATTTTCTTTTTGGGGAGCAGAGGCAAAACAACACCCCAAACCAATCAAGGAAAGTGTACCAAGTTTTCAAACTAGACCCACCTTCCCACCAATTCGCTGTTATAATAAGAGGACTATGCCCGGAAAACCAACAACTGGGCAAATGCAACCGATCAAATCATTGATACTATGGCCGAAGAAAGACCGATTACCATTCTCTGCGTCACTTGCTATTTCAAGGGCGCCCAATTTATGCGGGCCGCCAAGGCCCTTGGCTGCACTGTTTATTTGATCACGGCCAAAAAGCTGGAACACAAAGAATGGCCCCGCGAAAGCATTGATGAAATTTTTTATGTTCCCCAAGACCATGATGATTGGAACATGGAAGAGGTGATCCGGGGGCTGGCCTATATGTTCCGTTCCCGCAAGATGGATCGGATAGTGGCCCTTGACGACTATGATGTTGAAAAAGCCGCTCACCTGCGCGAGGAATTCCGGGTCCCGGGCATGGGCCAAACCCGCGCCCGCCTGTTCCGCGACAAGCTGGCCATGCGGATCCAAGCGGCCGATGAGGGCATTCCCGTGCCACCTTTCACGGCCACTTTCAATTATGACGACCTCCGGGCCTATGCCGCCAAAGTGGAAGGGCCTTGGGTGCTCAAGCCCCGCTCGGCAGCCTCGGCCATTGGGATCAAAAAAATAAACTCGATCAATGACCTGTGGCCCATCCTGGACAAGCTGGGCGACAAACAGTACACCTATGTGCTGGAAAAGTTTTTGCCCGGCGATGTGTTCCACGTCGATTCATTGATTGATGGCGATGAAATTGTCTTTGCCCGCGCCAGCAAATACATGAACCCGCCCATGGAAGTGGCCCACGAAGGCCGCGTTTTTCGTTCACATACGGTAAAGTTTGGTTCCAAAGACGAAAAGGAACTGCTTAAAATCAACAAAAAAGTACTTAAGGCACTGGGCCTCAAGCGCGGGGCTTCCCATACGGAATTTATCAAATCCCACGCCGATGGCGAGTTCTATTTCCTCGAGACCTCGGCCCGAGTGGGCGGGGCCAACTTGGTGGAGATGGTGGAAGCCTCTGCTGGCCTCAACTTATGGACCGAGTGGGCCAAGATCGAGACCCGCCGCAAGGGGGAAAAATACGATCTGCCCAAAACCAACGACGACTATTCGGGGATCATTGTCACTTTGGCCAAACAGCTCTGGCCTGATACCACCGCCTATAACGACCCAGAAATCGTATGGCGCATGAAAATGGAAAACCATGTGGGCCTGATCCTCCGCTCAGATAGCCAAGCCAAAATCATTGAGCTCTTGGAAGGCTATGCCCAGCGCTTCTACAAGGATTTCTTTATGTCAATGCCCATATCTGAAACACCCTCTAATTAACCTGTGCTCCCTTTTCGCAGTCCTCCCTTTGTTAGTTAGCCACTTGACCAACGCAGGGAGGACTGCCGTTGGGGAAGCCCGGGGACAAATTGGCCCGCAAAAAACTTGGCTAGCCCACAAACTGCGCTTCCGAACCTCCCGCCCAAGGTTTTTTGGATAAATACCCACCCAAGGGCGCGGGCTAGCCAAAACCTGTTTAATTTGCGGACAAAACTTAACCCATATTACCATGCGTGTTTTGTTGAGTTGCCCGCCCATGATCGGGCAAGTGAAGGCATTCGAACCGCTCTTCCAAACCAAGAACATTGAGTTGGTGGTTCCCAATTTTGTGCAGACCCTGACCGAGGACGAACTTTGCCAATTATTGCCCCAGTTCGACGGCTGGATCATCGGGGATGACCCGGCCACCGAGCGCGTTTTGGCCGCCGGCCGAGCAGGCAAACTGCGGGCCTGTGTCAAATGGGGCATCGGCGTGGACAATGTCGACTTTGCGGCTTGCCAACGACTGGGCATCCCGGTGGCCAATACACCTTATATGTTTGGCAACGAAGTGGCCGACTTGGCGGTCAGCTATGTGCTGGCCCTGGCCCGGCAAACTTTTCCCATCGACCGGGGCGTGCGCGAAGGCCGCTGGCCCAAGCCGGCCGGGATGAGCCTTCAAGGCAAAACAGCGGCGATCGTCGGCTTTGGCGACATCGGAATGCACGTGGCCAAACGGCTCTTGGCCTTCGATATGGCCTTGATTGCCTATGATCCTTACAGCAAATTCAAAGAGCAATTCCCCACCTTAACGTTCCTGCCTTTTCCCCAACAATTGGAAATGGCCGATTTTATAGTAGTTACCTGTGCCCTCACCCCGGAGACCAAGCACCTGATCAACGCAAATAGTTTGGCCCAAGCCAAGCTAGGGGTGCGGGTGGTCAACGTGTCACGGGGGGGGGTAATCGACGAAGTAGCATTAGTGGCCGCCCTCCAGATCGGGCAGGTACACTCGGCAGCCCTCGATGTGTTTGAGCAGGAGCCGCTCCCCGCCCAATCGTCCCTGCGGGCCCTTGACCAGTGCATTTTTGGCACTCACAACGGTTCCAATACTATTGAGGCCGTGCACCGGGCCAGTCAACGGGCCATCGAACTGTTGTTTGGTTTCTTGGGGGTATGAGTGCCGCACTGCGCAAGGGCCACGAGCCCGGCAAAAGCTGGACTGTCAAAGAAAACATCCATTACGACCGACCACAGTGAAAAAACTAGTTTACAAATTATTGGGTCGTCGAAACGCCAAAAGACTTTATTGGCTGGCCCAACGCATCCTGAACGGCAAACGGCCCACCTTTTCCGAAGCCGAACTGATCATTGACTATTTTGCGGCCAACCCGCGAGTGGGATCGCACCCGGCCGCCGCCGGCCTGATGATCGATGTGGGGGTGCATTTTGGTGAAAGCTGCCTCCCCTACTCCCAAATGGGCTGGCAAATAGTGGGCTTCGAGCCCGATCCCGCCAACCGGGCCAAAATCCCGTCAATCCCCCGCTTGAAACTATACCACGATGCGGTGTCGGACAAAGATGGCCAACTGGTAGATTTTTTTGCCAGCGAAGTGTCCAGTGGCATCTCGTCGCTCTTGTCTTTCCACCAGTCGCACCGGGCGGTGGCCCAAGTCCAGACCATTACGTTGGCTTCTGTCCTCCAAAAAGAGGCCATTACCAAAGTTGACTTTCTAAAAATTGACA
>JBBQXF010000061.1:0-29346 GCA_038209965.1 Cytophagales bacterium
CGTTTAAGCAAACTTTAAATTTTATAACTAATTGATTATCAAATACTTTACCTACCTAAACAGTTACCTTTTTACAATATGTCTGCCATTTAAGCCGCGTCAATCATGTCCCTTGGGACAGAATCATGGATAAATTGGAAGTTAAAAAAAGATCCGAGTCTTTTTTGGCCAATTTTATCGCACTTTGAGGTTTTACCGAGCTTTAAAAATAGCCTCCGGATCGGGGAGGCCCAGATTGGGGGATCGCACCCCAAGGCCAAACCTATTGTGGGACATGGCACCCCCTCGGGGCTGGGTGCCGGTTTGCCCTGCTGCCAAGGGCCGCGCCCTTGGCTGACCGCTATTGCCCCTTCGGGGTAGCTCTTGACACTTGGCGGCCCGGACCTGCGATGGCAGACAATTGTTTTTGTCTATTAATTTAATATCTTATCCGCTAATAACCCTAAAACAAACCCACCAATGATTCCGAACACACCAAAAAAAATAATTGGAATTGCTAAAAAAACAAATATTTTTGGTTGAGTTTCTCTTATTTGAATGAAATACTTTGTCAAATCAAATGGGTCAAAAGGTAATATTTTTGAAATTAGAACTTGTATTTTAGGTGCACTTGTTCCTTCTTTCAGTTCTATCTTGTAGTTTCCAATTGGTGCATAAAAAGTAAAAATTTCTGTTCGTCCTGTTGAAAATCCATTTGAACGAAGTCCAAACAATGAAAAACTAGTTTGTAATTCTTCATTTGTCAATTCGTTATAAATATGAGGTCTAAATCTGTCAAACGGTGCTCGTTTAAATAGTTGTCCTTTCTGCCAAATAGAAAAAGTCCCTGCTTTCAAAACTGAAAATTGTCCAATTTTTTGTGAATAAGGAATTTCAAATAAGATGTTTCCGTAAAACGATTTTCTAACCAGTTTAATTCCTGTTATTAAGGCAACAATTCCTATTGGAATTAGACAAAAAAATAAAATTCGTAGTATAATTAATGTCACTTGGTCTGTCAGTTAAAAGTTTTGCGTACTGTTTTCATGGCATACTGCCAACATCCGCACAAACGCAACCCTTGCGCTTGTTTCCGCTTTATCTGTGGTCGCCCTTCTGGTTTGGCCAACACGATAAAACACCCTACCATGTTACTGTCCCATGCCACCGTGGCCTGCTCACCCCCTGTTTCCGATTCATACCTTATCACTGTGGCATTCATTAGTAACCAGCGAAACTTCGGTTCTTTGCCACTCTGATTCTTCTTTCAAAACCTCTGATTTTCCAGCTATTTACCCAGCTAAGCTTCCGTCAATAAATTTCTGTTAAGACCAATAGTAAGTTCGCCCGAGTAAGAAAGTATAAACCCAAATTTTAAAAGCATAGTCTCTATATGGTTCCTACAGTCTAGATCATCATGAATTTCAACAGCTATTAATCTTACCTTTCTAAGCCAACCAATGTTCGACTCTACACCGAAGACCGATTCTTCACCACCTTCAATATCAATTTTCAAAAAATCAATGTAATCAAGTTTAAACTCATTAATTACATCAAAAATTGAAACTACTTCAAAATTACCATTTTCTTTTTGCGAAGCCTCCACTAATCTAAAAGCCCAATCCTGACCGTCTCCAAAGGAAGTATCGCCTGACAAATAGGTGTTATGACCCCAAATGCCCTTCTTCAATAGCTGGACTCCTTCTAGGTTATTTTTACTTATGTTTCTTTCCAACCTTTTAAACGTGGTATCGGAAGGCTCTAAAGCGATAATTTTCAAGTTTGGAAATTGTGATTTAAAATAAATACTTGTCAATCCTATGTTCGCTCCCGCATCCAACATGGTAGTACAAGGTATATTGTGCCTTTTAATGATATTAACTACTGAATTGTATTCAACATCCATAATAATTTGTTTAAATACGTCAATATCTGATGATTTTGTTTTTAGATAAATTTTGAACAGTTTACCATTAAGATTATATTCAAAAAATAAAGTTTCTTTATCTATTACTTGAGTTTTTACTCCCACGTAATTTAAAAAACCCATCAAGTTACTGGTGCTTTCCAGTTTTTTTGGCACACTATTAACTATCCTCTTCCCAATATACAATTTCATTATTTGAACCATTTCAGAGAATGTAAATGGTTTGAGTCTTTCTATTTTCATAATGGTTTATTTTAACGAAGTGCAACACTTGTGCAAACGCAACCTTTGCGTTTATTTTGAAAACTTAGGTTTATTCCGTTTTATCTTTGGTCGCCCAGTCTGGTTTATCCAGCGTGGTAAAATGCTCCGCCACGATTTTGGTTGCGTATTTCGCGCTTCCATCCTTATCCACCTAAAAGCATGATTTTAGCTTGCCTTCCAAGTAGCGATGGTGCTCTTTGCCCAGGGGACTGCCTGCCAAATTCGCCAAGCCTTGTATGGCTTGAATTTCAGGCGGGTGCGCCGCTGTGCTGTTTGCCCGAGTTACCAGTGAAAATATTTTGTTGCTTTCTTGTATTCATTGATAAAAATATTTTTTCACAAAAATGAAGACCTTTTTTCAAATATCCAAATTAAACAATAGATTTTTTATTTGGCAAAATTTGCCCCGTCGATGCTGTTGGGCGGTACGTAGTTGTAAACTGGGCAGTTTTGCTGCTTTCAAGCCCGCACTTGGCGCCTGGCCCCAATGTAGTTGGCCATTGGGCGTGGACGCGACCAGCAATAGTGGCCGGAGTCGGGTAGTCAATGCCATGTACAAAGGGAAATCATTTACTTGACGTTGCCCAAAGATAAGGCGGGCTGAATAGACATCCTCGTTCTAATTGCGGTTGGTGGGGCCAGTCAACTACGCGCTGGCCAAGTCCAACCTTTCCGCGATCCGATCCTTGAGCCGCTGGTCGTGGGTGGCTATGATCAAGGTGGCCCCGTGCTTCTGGGCCTGATCGAGCAGCAGGTTGATGACGGCTTCGCAGTTGTCGTCATCGAGGGCCGAAGTGGGTTCGTCGGCCAGTATCACCTTGGGCTGGTTGAGCATGGCCCGCGCAATGGCGGCCCGTTGCTGCTCGCCCTGGCTCAGTTCATACGGTTTTTGGCGTTTCTTGTCAGACAGGTTCAGCTCGCCCAGCACGGCATCGATCCGTTGCCGATCTTGGGGCAGCCCGGCAAAATATTGGGCCGAGCGCAGGTTATCGGCCACCGAGAGGGCATCGAGCAGGTGGGGTTGCTGAAAAATGAGGCCCAAATTGCGGCCCCGGAACTGATCGGCGGCCCGGCCGGAGAGCGCGGCCAAGTTGGTGCCCGCCACCAGCGCTTGCCCGCCCGTGGGCTTGAGCAGGGCCGAGAGCACATGAAGCAGGGTGGTTTTGCCGCTGCCCGAGCGGCCCAGGATCAGGCTTTGCGCACCTTGGGCCAAGCGCCATTCGGGGAAATGGATGATCTTGGCGGGGCCATAAGCCACCGATAAATTTTCAATGTGGATCATATTATGCGTAATACCTGCCAAACAAGTGCTTGCAACTGGGTGGCAAGTTAAGCATTTATGCGGACGGACAAGGGCCGTTGGCCAAATCGCCCCTTAAAAAAGGGCCACAAAATCAACGGTTGATTTTGTGGCCCCGGGCTGATGGCTGATCGCCCAGTAGTTGGCCGCTGCCCTACTGCTTTCCCTTGCTGGTTACATCGCCCCCGGACGAAGAGCGGACCTTCAATTTGGCGGGGTTGCCATAGTACCGTACATCGCCGCCCGAACTGGCTTGGGCATCGAGTTCCTCGGTGGCATAGACGGTGGCATCGGCCCCCGAACTGGCGTTGG
Organism: Cytophagales bacterium; assembly: GCA_038209965.1. Classification (GTDB taxonomy): domain Bacteria; phylum Bacteroidota; class Bacteroidia; order Cytophagales; family Thermoflexibacteraceae; genus JALONO01. The sequence continues at coordinate 3,783 of JBBQXF010000061.1, forward strand.
CGAGGCAGCGAACGGCTTTCAGATCACCCGCTGCCACATCGGCCCCCGAACTAACGTCCACCTCAAAAAAGTTGGCGGTGCCGGCCAGCTTTACATCGGCCCCGGAACTGGTTTCGCAATTGACCTCGCCAGCTTCCAAGTTCAGTTCCAGATCGCTGCCCGACGAAGCACCCAAGCTAAGGCGGTCGGTTTTGAGCATCCCAGTGTTGCGCAGGACGGCACTGGCCGAAGTGCTGATAGCCTCGAGGTTCTTGACCGATAGTTTTACATAAAAACGGCGACTGTTGCGATCGCTCCAATTGCCCCAATTGTTCCGGTCATAACGGATTACCAGCTTGCCGCCACGCACATCGGTAATGATGTCTTCCAAATCTTCGGGGTCGGCCTCGATGCTCAGTTTCTCGGTGCCATCCTGCACCATTATTACTTCAAATGGGCCGCTCACCTCGAGCCGAGTGAAATCGGTCACGGGCCGCTCCTCGGTCTTGTAGTCTTTTTTGGCAATTTTCTGGGCAAATGCCAACTGGACCAGGGACATCAAGAACATCACCAAAACGGTGACCACTGCGTACAAAGAAAATTTCGTTTTCATGATTGGTTTCAAAAGTATAAACGTCCCAAAAAGTAAAATTCAACCCAATGATACTAGCCGAATGTAAAGGGTTGCACTAAAAGGATTTTTTTTTGGTGATTGTCCGATTTCCCAAAAGTTGTTCACCTTCGGATAATACTGGCCAAGTTTTGGGAAACAACTTTTATTATTGTTGGTATTTAGAGGTGCTTTTGCCGTCAACTCTATTACCTAGTAAAAGCAACGTTGAAAATATGGGTAATGAATTGGTTTGATTTTCAGTGCGTTGAATAAAACAGGTCTTCAAACGATTATTGGATTAGAGTAAATGAAAGCGTCCATGTCAAACTTAATTGGCCAATTTCCGGGGCTGGTGGCCGCCCAGAGCACCCGCCACGGCGGAGGGAGCGCAGCGCCCTATGCCTCGCTCAACTTGGGCCTCACGAGCGGGGACAATCCGGCCCAAGTCCAAGAAAACCGCCAGATTTTTTGCCGACAGCTCGACATCGCCCCCGACCGGGTGGTTTTTGCCCAGCAAGTCCACGGCTCGGCGGTGATCCGGGTCGTTGCGCCCGGCCCAGTGCCCAACTGTGATGCCCTGATCACCGATCAGCCCGGCTTGTTCCTGGCGGTTTTTGTGGCGGATTGTACGCCCATTCTGATCTACGACTCCCGCACCCGGGCCGTGGGGGCTGCCCACGCAGGCTGGCGCGGTACGGTGGGTGGGGTGGTGGCCAATACGCTGGCCGCGATGACTGCCCAGTTTGGCACCCAGCCCAGTGATTGCCATGCCTATATCGGCACCTGCATTGGCCCCACGGCCTTCGAAGTAGGCGACGAAGTGGCGGTACGGTTTGCTGAACCTTGCAAACAATGGGATGCCCAAGCCGCGAAATACAAAGTGGATTTGAAAGCCGCCAATTGCCAGCAGTTGATCGACACCGGTGTGCCCCCGGCCCAGATCGGGGTGTCGCCGCATTGCACCGTGCTCCACAATGCCGACTATTTTTCTTACCGGGCCGAAGGGCCAGCCTCGGGCCGGATGGTCGCCCTGGTTGGGATCAGGGATTAGTTCGCTGGTAAATAGCAGTTTGCCGATTTGGGCAAACTACAAAAAAAACCTCTCCACCAAGGCTGCGCCTTGGTGGAGAGGAGAAATTCGGTGCCAGCAACCACATTGCCACTATTGGGTATCCAAGCTGCGGATGGCGGCCAGAAAGGCACTTTCCGTCACTTCTTGGGGGCTGAAAGTCAGGCCAGCAAACCCATTGACTGGCGTGGGAATGGTGACATTGGCCCGGACTTCCACATAAAACTTACCATTGATGATGCTGTAAGCCAAGAAAGTGCCATCCATGCCCACCGGCATTCTGTTTTGGACGCTGTGGAAACCTTCCCGGCCGGCCGGGGCATTCAAAATGGTACTGTGAAATTTGATGACCGAATTACGGCCCCGAGGCTTAAAAAACAAGCCCGATGGTTGCCAGCTCCCGGAACCTTGACCAGTGGCGGGGGCATAGTTTTGGCCAAAATAGGTCAGTACGGTGGTTTTGGGGCGCGGATCACTAAGAAGGAAATCACAATTGACCCAATTCAGTTGCAGGTTTTCGCTGATGCCAAAACTCATGAGGCCATTCGGGGCAATCGTCGCACTCCCGGGCGCATTTTGCCAAACTACCCCACGCGATGCGCTGATGGCAACTTGGATCGTGGTGGGTTGGGCTTGCCAGTCGAGTCCGGCAATCAACCTGGTGATGGTGGTGTCGCCGGCCCAGAGCGGCATTTCAATGACCCGTCCAGCGATACCCACCGGGGCGGCGGCTTGCACGGCAATCGCCCGGTTGGGGGCCAGCCGCAGTTCGTCGGTGCCTTGGCGCAGTCGGACTTGAAATTCGCCAAAAGAGACGAGCAAATCACCGGAGGCGGTTTCGGTCGGCCGGTTGCTCAGCACCATTTCGGAGGGGCGCCTCACTTCTTGCACGCGCACTTCCACTTGGCCGATCACGGGCTGGCCATTGGCGCGCACTATGGCATTGGCCGGGAAGGTAAACCGGGTACCCTGCGTGGGGTGGTAACTTGTCCGCCCAACGTGGCATCGAGGGTGAACCGCTCGATCTGGGGGGCGTGCCGAGCCGAAAATTCGGCCAGTTTGGCTACGTCGGCCTCCGTGTCTGGACCGGGCTCATCGGTGCGGTCGGCGGCACATGACACAAAAAACAAGGCAATGATTGCCAACACAATAGGAAAGTTAGCGATAATTTTCATAGGAATGAAGGTGTTTAGTGAAAAATGCTTTCAAATCAACAAAGTGCCACCGAGCGCTATTCATGACACTGACCCGAGACTTTTCACGAAATAAATACGATAAAACACATTAAAATATTGATAATCAATAAATTAAAAAATACCTTTATTTTAGACAAAAAATGAACGGCTGAGTAGGTGCCAAATCGGAGATTCAGAAAGCAGAAATCTGCCAATTAAAATGACGTAAATGATCGGTTCAATACGTTTACAAGCGGGGTGGCGTGGATCAGCAATGCTCGATCCTGCTTGTGCCGCTTAATTTCGGTGAATGGAGGCGATCAGCCCCAGCCCGGCCAAATGGGATAAACTTGGTGGAATGCCCGCCTTTTTGTAGATTTGGGAAATGCCCCGGCCCAGCACCGCCGACCAATAATGAACGCGTGGCCACTGCCCGGTTATCCCCGAGCACCAAACTCGTTTCCCGATTTTACAAGGAGCTTGGGCAAAAGACCGGCACTGGCCTCAACCGGTGGGGATCGCCGTCAATCTACCGCGATCCGCTGACCATTGGCCGAGCAACGCAAAAAATCAAGTGGCACTAGCTGAACAACTAAATCAATGAAAATCAAATTTTTAACTATTATAAACTCCCCAAATTATTGGCACCCTGCATCAACATGAAAGACTTTTTCCGCGTTAGTTTCCTTTTTTTTAGCTGTCTTTTGGCAACAGTCCCCGGAGTTTCAGCCCAAAACCAAGGCGATCGGCTCAGCAATCTAAAAACTGTAATGCCCGCCATTGATTCCATTTGTCGAGAGTATGTGGCCCAGCACCACTTGCCCAGCTTGGTGGTTGGCCTAGTCGCTGACGGAAAACTGATCCACACTTTCAATATTGGCGAGCTTGATTTGGGTAAGAAAAATGCGGCCAACAGCCAGTCGGTGTACCGGATAGCCTCCATGACCAAAAGTGTGGCGGCCCTGGCCATTTTGCAGCTCCGCGATGCCGGGAAGTTAAAACTGGACGATCCCGTTTCGCAATATATTCCCGAGATCAAGGGCCAGCGACTGACCACCGACGCCCCCGAAATTACCATTCGCCACTTGCTCACCCATGCGGCAGGCTTCCCCGAGGACAACCCCTGGGGCGACCGCCAACTGGCCATCAGTGACAAAACCATGTTGGCCATGTTCAAAAAGGGCATCTCTTTTTCCAATGTGCCTGGTATAGCTTACGAATACAGCAACATGGGGTTTGCCATGTTGGGCTACATTATCACCAAAGTTTCGGGCCAGCCCTATCAAACGTATACCCAACAAAAAATCTTCACCCCGTTGGGCATGACCAGCACTTATTGGGACTATGCCAAAGTCCCGGCCGGACAGTTGGCCCACGGCTATCGCTGGCTCAACGGCCAGTGGGTGGAACAGCCCATGCTGGGCGATGGCGCTTACGGGGCGATGGGCGGCCTGCTCACTTCCATCGATGACTTTAGCAAATACGTTGGCCTCCATTTGTCGGCGTGGCCCGCGCGCAACGACCAAGAAAGCCCCGTTATCAAGCGGAGTTCCCTGCGCGAAATGCACCAAGGCGTGAACATCAGCACGTTCAACCCCAATGCAGCCAGGGCCAACGGGCAGCCTTGTCCACAGGTAGCGGCTTACGGCTATGGTTTGCGCTGGGCCAAGGACTGCGACCAAAAAGTGTCGGTGGGGCACAGCGGTGGCCTGCCCGGTTTTGGCAGCAACTGGAACATGCTGCCCGACTATGGCATTGGCATCGTGTCGTTCAGCAACTTGACCTATGCCCCGGCCAGCTCACTGAACCGGTTGCTGATCGATAAGCTAGTGGCCGCTGCTAAGCTCCCGCCCAAGCCGCTGCCAGTTTCCAGCATACTCAACCAGCGAAAAAATGAGTTGGTGGGCTTGCTCCCCGACTGGAACAATGCGGCGGCCCAAGCGATTTTCGCCGAAAACTTCTTCTTGGACTATTTTCCCGATCAACTGCGGCAAGAAGCCACGGCAATTTTCGCCAAAGCCGGCAAAATAGTGAAGGTGGGCGAATTGATCCCCGAGAACAACCTGCGCGGGTATTTTGTGCTGGTGGGCGAAAAAGCCGATATCGAAGTCAGCTTCACCCTAAGCCCGGAGAATCCACCCTTGATCCAAGAATACAACATTCGCGAACTGCCCAAAACCAAATAACGAGTTCTTCGAGGTGTTGGCCCCAATTCCGGGACAGAAATCAACTTGCGTATATCGTAGATCATTATCTCAACTTGCGTATTCAGACAACCTTTTCGATTGAGAAATAGCATTATCATCAATTAAGCAGGTTTTCATTTTTTGAAGACTAAGCAAAAAATAAAGTTGTTTTATTGACCAACCATAACTTTTAATCCATTGACCATCCACGTTGACAAACCACAAGTGAAAATGAAATACTCATTGCTAACATTACTGATCTATTTTTCCTTGGATTATGCTGGTTGGGCCCAAACCAACGAGGCGGGCAAGATCACTCGGTTGCACAAAGCATTCGACAAGATAGTGGCCACCGATGCCAAGCCCGAAAAAGTGGCCAGCGGGTTCTTCTTCACCGAAGGGCCGCTTTGGCATTCCGGCGGTTTCCTGATATTTAGCGACATTCCGGCCAACCGGATCTACCAACTCGATGCCACCGGCAAAGCCGAAGTTTTTCTGGAAAAAAGTGGCTACACCGGGGCCGGTTCACCCACCGGCGAAATTGGGACCAATGGGCTGGGCTATGACCAAACCGGGCAACTGCTGCTTTGCCAGCACGGGAACCGGCAATTGGTGCGCCAAGGCCCGGACGGCAAGCAAACAGTTTTAGCCGAAAAAATGAACGGAAAACGTTTCAACAGCCCCAACGACGTGGTTTGCCGGAAAGATGGGACGATCTATTTCACCGATCCTTCGTGGGGATTGGAAAAAAACAGCGACAAACCACTGCGGGAAATTGCCTACAATGGGGTTTACCGATTGGCCAATGGGCAGGTATATGTATTGGACAGCACGCTGGTCAAACCGAACGGGGTTGCGCTCTCGCCAGATGGGCGGACGCTTTATGTGGCCGACATGACCAAAAAGTGGTACCGCTACCAACTCAATGCGGATGGAACGGTAAAAAGCCGAAAAGTATTTTTTGATGCCTCGGGAATCAATGGCTCCGGGCACATGGACGGCATGAAGGTCGATGTCAAGGGCAATGTTTACGGAACTGGGCCCGACGGCGTGATGGTGTTCACCCCAGCGGGCGAGTACCTCGGCGCGATCCAATTTGCCGAAATTGCCGCCAATGTAGGCTGGGGCGGGAGCGACGGGCGAACCCTGTACGCCACTTGCCAAACGGGAATCTACCGGATCAAACTGAAAAACCGGGGATTGTGCTATGCCAAAAGCACCAAATAGCGATCGCTAGCCACTTGCCCCGGCCCGCAGTTTGGCCAGCCCAATGTACACCACAATGGCCACCGCCCACGCGGGCATGGCCACGAAGAAGTAAAAATCGAAACCGTAGGCTTGGTAAATGGCATAGCCGGCCGCCACTGCCAAAACCCACGTAATGGCCGCGATCCAGTTAAAGTTGGCGCCCGTTTTTTCGGCCCAGTTGCTGGGCAGGCCCAATTTGGGAAACAGCCACACATCGACCAAAATGATGGCCCCGATGGGCGTAGCGATGAGGGCATACACCGCCAGCCACTGATCCAGCTTGCTCACCACCCCCGGAAAGCAGGCCATTAAAGTGGCCAGCAGACCAACGGCCAAAGTGGTTTTCCACCGGCGGGCCGAGGGCCAAAGGGCTTGGAGGGCCAGCCCCGAGCGATAAATGCAGGGGTTGGCCGTTGTCCAGCCCGCAATCACCACGCACAATATGCCCGCCCAGCCCGCACTCCCAAACGCGATCTGGCCAGGGGAAGGATTGGGATTGCCGCTTTGCAGGGCTACGGCGCACAAAATCCCCGAGGCGATCCACGCCATGTAGTGGCCGATGAACATCCCCGCCGCCGAGGCGAAGCCGTACCAAGAGTGTTTGGCGTAGCGATAAATGGACATATCGGCCAGCCCGATGTGCATGGAAGTGTTGCACAGCCAAGCAAAAGCGATGATGTGCCAAAGCGTATATTTGCTTTGCCCGGCCGCCGGCACTCCCGTCCAGATTTTCTCGGTGGCCACTTGCCAAAACCCGTCGATCGAGGTGAGGCCCAGTTGGGGCAGCACCGCCACTGCCGCCGCTACAAACACCAGTGGCATCCAGGGGGCACAAATAGTGGAGAAATAGGCCACCTGATCATAGCCAAAAACGGCCACCCCGGCAATCACCGACCCGATGCCCAGTACGACCAGCACCCAACCCACGCTATTGGGGTAAATATCGGTCAGGCCGGGCATGGGCATGTCCACGGCCAGCCCCACCGCAGTGGCGGAGACGGCCATCATGCTGCCCGCGAGCACACAAAACTGGAGCCCGTTGATCGCGTTGTAGATCGATACCAAACCAAAGCCACAGATTTTTTCCAATTGGTAGAAGATGGTCAGGCGGGTTTTGACCGCCAGCGGGGCACAGATCAAGGCCCAACTGAGGGTAGCCAAAATATTGCCCACAAACAACCCAAGAAAGATGTCGGCGGCCCCGGCCCCGTGCAGGACAAACAGGGGCCCGATCACAAATTCTGTTCCCGCGATGTGCTCACCGGCCACCATGCCAATGAAACTACGGAAAGATTTTACTTTATTGGCCGGGACAGGCTGCCGTTCATATTCCTCGACGGCGTTGAGCTTCTCCGCAAGGCTGAGGGTTTCATTTTGCATATTTGCCAGAATGTTCTAGGTTGGGCGTTGTTTTCGGGGGTCAATATAGGAAAACCCGCCCAAAATTCAAGTTTTCGGGTGGCCAACCGCTGCCACTGGAAATGGCCACCAACGGCCTAAGATCGCCGGGACAGTGCCCAAACCAGTTGCTGGTTCAAGCTTGTTTCATGTATTTTACAAAATCGGGGAAGGCCAGTTCCGGGCTGGCGATTTCGGGATGCCAGCGTTTTTCCCACTCAAAACTGTAATAGCCGTGGTAACGGTTTTCTTTGAGCACCGCCACCACCTCGGCCAAGGGAACATTGCCCGCGCCCATGAAAACATACTTGAACGAGCCATCGGCTTGCAAAATGCCATCTTTGAGGTGAACGTGGTGGATGTATTTTTTGAGCGCGGCAAACATCGCGGTGGGACTTTGGCGGGTAATGATGTACATGTTGAAAAAATCCCAGATCAGCCCAATGTGCTTGCTTTCGGCGGCCTGCATGATGGTGAGCAAATCGTCCGTTTTCACCACATCACCGTGGGTTTCCAGCAATACTTTTACCTTGCTGCCCTGGGCATGTTTTCCCAATTCAACGAGCGCAGTAGCAATTTTTTCAAGTATGGCTGCTTTGGCAAATTCGCTCGGCAGGTTGTTGGGGAACACCCTGACAAACGGGCAATGCAGCTTTTCGGCCAAATCGATGTAGCGTTTGGCTTGGTCCAACTGCTCCCGCCGTTTGCCAGCTTCGTGAAAATGGAGATTGGCCGATGATCCCAAATTGATGATTTTCAATCCATTATCATTTAACTGGCGAAGGCTGGCCGGTAAGTTGCTGGGCGAGAAAACCTCAGTTTTGAGCAAGTCCAGTTCAGGGCCCAAGCCCCTTAGCTCGATGCCCTGATAACCAAGGGCAACCGCCTTTTGCAACACCGTTTGCCAAGACCAGTCCGGGCAGCCCAAGGTTGAAAAAGCCAGTTTGAGCGGTTTGGGTTTGGGGGCCCACGAAAGGCCGAGCGCGGAAAGTGCCAGCAAAAAATTTCTACGGTGCATGGTAATGGCCCCCTTGTGCCAATTGGGAAAACAGTTGGTATTTGCGCATTTGAAAGGATCGCACCCACTTTGGCCGGGGACAAAATGGGAAAGTTTTGCGTTCCTTCCCCGGGGCAATTTACCAATAATACTACCTTGGCGCAAGGTCTGTCCAGATTTGCTGGATTGATTGCCCCGATGTTGAGCAGCACAGCCAATTGGGGGCTTCACCAACAGGCTTTGCTGGGATTTGACCCATCGCTTGGGGATTCGTCCGAGGCCCTATTTCAATTTCAAAACCAAGTTGCTTACCGGCCAACTAGGCTGAGCACTCCCCCTGCGTTTGCGTTCATTTACCTGAAAAGGGAGCGTTGACCCAGAAAATCAATGTTTAAACATTGATTTCACAAACCTTAACACAGATTTTTTGTTTATCAGTTGTACTAATCTAAACTTTGTAAAATTTAAAATCGCAAAACCATGAAAAAATCTTTCATTTTAAGCTTAGGGCTATCATTCTTGTTGTTTTCTTTCGTGAGCAATGCGCCACTGGAAACCTACAAAATCAATGCAGCACAAAGTAAAGTGGGTTGGGTCGGCAAAAAAGTGACCGGTCAACACAACGGCACCATCGCGGTGAAAGAGGGAAACCTGGAAGTGAAGGGCGGAAAAATAACGGGTGGTTCTTTTGTGATTGACATGAACACCATCGTGTGTGAAGATCTGACCGATGCGGGCACCAACGCCAAGTTTTTGGGCCATTTGAAGTCGGACGATTTCTTCTCGGTAGCCAACAACCCCACCGGTACTTTTACCATCAAGAAAGTGACCGCAAAAGGCAAGGCTGGCGCAGCCGATAAGTACCAGATCGAGGGCGATTTGACCCTGAAAGGCATCACCAAGCCCGTTAGCATGGATGCCGAAGTAACGACTGCCGGCAAAAAGATGACCGCCGTTTCTTCTTTCAAGATCAACCGTACTCAGTGGGACATTAAGTTCCGTTCGGGTTCCTTCTTTGAAAATCTGGGCGACAAAATGATTTATGACGACATCGAGCTCACATTGAACGCAGTGTTCGAGAAGTAAGCCCAAAATGCAGAAAAGCGACCGAAGAACCTTCGCTGGTTTTTCGGTCGCTTTTTTGGCTACTGCCGGAAGCTCACCCCAATGAAGCGCAGCGCATCCACAATGCCCGTGCGCCAGTAAGTCCAATCATGAACCCCGTCCCGGATCCGGAATTCGTAAGGAACTCCCCGGTCAACCAGCCCCTCGGCCAGTTTGAGGTTGCCCCGGATCAAGAAATCGCCATCGCCACAGTCGATCCACCAGCGAACCTTTTTCAGATCGTCCACTTTGGCGGTTTCCACCAGTTTGAGCACCGAGTTTTGGTACCAAGTATCGGTTAGGCGGGCTTTCCCCACCAAGTTCTTGCCATACAAGATCCCAAAAACACTTTCGTAGCGGTCAGACGGGGTGGTTTCCATCTCGGCGTCAGTTCGCACTGCCGCGCTCAAAGCCCCACACGCCGCAAACAAATCGGGGTATTTCAGGGCATAGATCAGTGATCCGTAGCCACCCATGCTCAGGCCCGACACCGCCCGGTAGTTGCGCTTGGTGCGGGTGCGGTAGGTGGCATCGATGTGGGGCAAAAATTCTTTGATGAAAAAATCCTCGTATTTGGCTTGGCCATCAAAACTGTTGATGTACCACGCTACGCCCCCATCGGGCATGGCAATGATCATCGGCGGGATTTCGCCCGTGGCAATGGCGGCATCGGCATAACGGTTGACTTCCCCAAATTGCAGCCAGCCCGTTTCGTCGTCGGTGTATCCGTGGAGCAGATAAGTGACGGGATAGCGCCGTTCGGAAAGTTCATAATCGGGCGGGAGATACAGGGAATAGCGGACATCGCGACCCAAGATGGTGCTTTTGAGCACGCGCCCTTCCAGCACTTTGCCTTTCGTGGGGCTTTGGCCCCAACTTTTTTGGAATAAGCAAGTAGCCAATAACCAGATGACTACCCACATTACAGGTTTCATTTTCATACTTTCAAGCTCAAAAAGCCAAGATTAAACATTAAAAACAAATAAAGATAGGCAACTTTGCAAGTTATTGGCCATTTTGCCCATCTGATCACATTGGATATTGACAATGAAAAAACTGTTTGTGTTTTGGGTCATTTTCTTGCATTTCACGACCATTGGCCAAAGCCAAGGCCAACCCGCCGAATTCGATTTTGTGACCCGCGACCGCGCAACGCTGGTCAAAAAATTGGTGTCGCTCCCCTGCGGGATTTTAGCCACCGATGATGTCAAGACCATCTTGGCCAAGATCGAGCAGTTTTTGGCCCATTACCAACCCGACCCGGCCTATCCCGACGATAAATATGCCAAGGAAAGCGTCCGCCAAGCCCTGATCAGTGTCAAGAAAGGCGGTTACGGAATCGGGGCCGTCATTGTGGATCAACAAGGAAACATCCTCCACGGGGCCCACAATGCACAGTTGACCGAGTTCCGATCCGACCTGCACGCGGAGATGACCCTGCTCAACGATTTTGAGGATCAAAAAAAATTTAAACAATATCGCCACAAATATATCTACAAGCCCGGTCTAATGGTGTACAGCTCCGCCGAGCCTTGCCCCATGTGCTTCATCCGGCTGGCCACCGTGGGGGTGGATACCAAGTTTGCCACGCCCGGCCCAGACGACGGCATGGTGAGCCGGGTGGACTGCCTGCCCCCGGCTTGGCGCGACATGGCCAAGCAGCACCAGTTTGGCCAGGGCAAAAACTCCCCTATCATGCAGCAGCTGGCCCACGTGCTGTTTTATTCCTACCTGTTGGACAACCGAATGCCCTGATCGCCAACCATGTGCGCCGCCCGCCCGTCAAGTGCTTTCTTCGGGGGGAGTTGTCATTTTCCACCCCAGCCCACAAGCACTCGAGCCGGTATCCACTTGCGAGCCCGAATCCTCGGGCAAAAAAATGGCCCAAACTGGTAGCTCGGTTCCGCTGGTGGCGGTCGGATCCAGTAGTTCGGGATTTATTGCTTCGGGCGGGGTTTCATCGGGAAGATCCATTGGTCAATAAAAGTTGTGATTGCCCCATTTTCAGCTATTTGGCCACATTGGTAGGCAATACTTTGAGCTTGATGTTTTTGAAACTGACCGGATCGCCATGGTCTTGCAAGCCAATTTTGCCCTTGGTGTGGGGAGTAGCGTAGCCCCATTTGGCAAATTTGCTGGCGGCGACATTCTGCTTCCACGCATCGTCGCCATAAGTATAAGCAACTACTTTGGTGCCATTGAGCCAGTGTTCGATCTGGCCATTGTTGACCACGATCCGGCCCGCGTTCCACTCGCCCGGGGTTTTGGCCGCCAAGGGATTGGGGGCGATCATGTCATAATTGGCCCCAGATTTCTGTACCTCCTTGAGCGGGGCGGGGTAGCCCACGTCGTCAATGAGCTGGTACTCGGGGGCAGTTTCGTAGGTGGTTTTGTGCTTGGGATCCTCGATGATGTAGTAAAACACCCCGCCATTGCCGCCCTTTTGGATTTTCCAATCGAAGAGCAGCTCAAAGTTCTCATACTCGGCGTTGGTCACCAGATCGCCCGTTCCGCCGGGAGTGATCAAAACCCCATCCTCAATTTTCCAGCCCGAGGCGCTGTCTTTTAGGTACAGGTGCCAACCTTGCAGGCTCTTTCCGTCAAACAAGAGTTGGAAGCCATCGGCTAGTTCACTGGTAGTCAAAATGTTGTCGGTAGTCATTTGGGTGCTGTCTGCCGCCGCTTCCTTGATTTCGGGAGGTTGTCCACTGCTACCACAGGCGGTGAGCAAGGCTAAGCTGGCAATGCCGAGCAATTGTTTGGTAGTCTTCATTTTGGTGATCATCTTTAAATGTGAAGCCCAATAGTAGGGAAATATTTCCCAAAAAACCCTAGCGACTACCTGTTAATGAACAATCGACAACGGTTTGATGGGACAAATAAATTTTTTTATTAACTTGTCATAGTTTTGACCCGCAATGTCTTTTGTGGGATAATTGCGGATTATTGAGAATCACCAAAAACTTGTGTTATGTTAGCCAATGATGACCAGTCCCTTTTGCTTCGCTGGAACAAAGACAAGAGTATAGACGCACTGGCGCGGCTCATCGAGAAACGCGGCCGGGATCGCAAGTTTTTCGCCATTGCCCTTCGCTGGACCAAAGGGTCGGTCGAAGACGCCCAAGATGTGTTACAAGAGGTTACTATCCTGATGCTCAAAAAAATAGCCGAGAAAGAATATGAATTGCGCAACGTAGATGGTTTGTATTATCGGTTCTTGTCCCGTTATGGTTATCGGTTCCAGCTCAAAAAGGCCGGCAAGCAATATGTGCCGCTAAAGGAACACCACAGCGTAGAGGAGTATTCATTGTCAAATCTGGAGATGCGCTTGTTGGAAGATTTGGAGCGGGGCATTATCCACGATCAGGGCCAGCAACAAATCTGGGATCTGAGCAAACAAGGCTATAAACCACAAGAAATATCTGACATTACCGGGCAAAAACCCAATACCGTTGCCCAAATAGTATCGCGAATCCGCAAAAAACTGCGGGCAAAATTTGATACTCCAGCCTTAGTGGTGCTTTTGTTGTTGAATTGGCAATTATTGTCTGGCAAATCACAATCATTAAACAGTCCCTTTATTGAAGACAGTTGTACTAAACCAAATATCACGGCCCCATGAAATCACTAGATTTTGAAACCTTGAGAGCCTTTGCCGAACAAAAAGTCAGGGTAGAGGTACTGGAAAGAGACCCCCAAGAGTCGGCTCAGCTTATTGCCCTGATCAAGACCCCGGAGTATCTGACCACCGAACAGTTGATTGACGGGACGAACCGCGAAGCCTTGGAAGGCTTGCTGGAACTATACCGGATTATGGCACCCGACCAGGCCCACCGCGCGCTTAATCAAGACTTTGACCGCTTCGGGGAGCGGTTATCGGCCAAAATCGGAAATACCACCAAGCTATTAAAGTTCAAGGCCTCAGTTCGGCACGCAGTCAATTTTTCTTGGTTGGAAAAATACCTGCCCGAGCATGGTTTTTCTAAGGGGCTAGCGGTGGCCACCGTTTTTTCGTTGCTCATCTTTGCCGTTGGCATGGTTTACACCACTACCCAGCTTACCCCTGATAAATTGTATTATTCCCATATCAAGGGCCTACCAGCCACTGGCTATCCCGATGGGATCACCATGGGCAACCCACAAGCGCCGACCAGCACCTCGGTGGATCCGAACAGCCTAAAAGAAATGTACCGGGCGGGCAATTACGCCACTGTTTTGCGGGTGTACGAGAGCCAAACCCAACCTGATGTCGAAGACAATTTTTATGCAGGCTGTGCCTATTTGAATGAAGAACTGATCAATGCGCCCAAAGCAGTGGCCAGTTTGCAGCGGTCATTGGCCCAGATGCAAGAAACGGGCAATGATGGGCTGGAAGACGATGCCAAATACTTCTTATTGTTTGCCTACCTGCGCAACAATCAAGCCGATGAAGCCGATCAATTGTTGACCGAAATCCGGGCCGACAAAGCGTTTGCTTTCCGGCGCGAAGAATTGAACAGCTTTTGGTTCTATCTGAAAGTGAAAATCTTGAGCATATTTAGTTAACCTATTATTAGACCATCGAATGATCAATTTCACTAAACTAAAACGGGTTGGCCTACTTTGTGGGCTAATGTTTACTTACAGTTTTTTTTCTGGCTGCAAATTAATTGATAAAGCCCGCTGTCCAGATGTGACTATCAGCTATAAAGGTGATGTGGGGGACATTTTTTACCCAAATGTTGCCCAAGGAAACCGGGCAGCGCTCCCCACCCTGGATCCGGCCCCGATCGGGATATACACCATCGAGCCAGTGGATCTGGGCAATAACGACAAGGCCGACGTAGCCCCCAATATTCCCAATTTTAATGGCACTACTGGCGGTTTTGATGTCAATAATCCCAATTTGGTGGCCGGGGTGCGCTACACCATTAAATTTCAGCCTTCCGACGATTGCTACAAATCCCGCAGTTATTCAGCCACTTTTTTGATCCAAGGATTGGCCTACAAGTCGGGGGTGTATGGGCCTGCCATCGCCACGCTGCCACCTACTTACAATGGGGATGGCAAAACGCTGTTGCCCACCGCCATTGGGGCAGCTTATAGTTTTGACCTCCAAGATGCCCGGCAAACGATCCTGCAAAGGGGCGATCGGGCCACTCCCAATGCGGTAGTGGTTAATCGCGACGCACAGTTGGATCTAAGGCGGATCCGCCAGTTTTTTAACGCCCAGCCCGCCCCAGCCCAACCTTTGCGCCTCAACATCGCCTATAGTTTTACGGATGGCAATTTTCCAGTGGCTGTTCGTACCGCGGTGGAAGTTTATTATTTCCGTTCGCGCGCTGATATCCCCGCTGCTCTACTGGCTCGGGTAACGGCGCTGGCCCGGTTCCCGGGCGGGCGGGCTGAAGACACTTTTGTTGAGCGGCCCCCCACCATTATTATTGTCGATGTGCTCTAATTGGCGGACCGTCAATTGGTCGTTTGTGAATCTTCGCGTTGTGGCATTCCACTTTTATTAAGTTACTTCTTGCTCGCTTTAGCAATGAGACGGCACTTGTTTTGCTAAAAGTGACCGCCTTTCAACCGTACTACCCGACCTTTTTTCATTCGCTGCCATGCAACAACTATCCAAATTACCGATCATCCCCTCCATAAGTGCGAAACTGACCATTATCGGACTGCTGTTTTTTGCTGCACTCGCTCGGCCATTGGCCCAGAGCTTATCCAAGGACACCCTAGCCGCCAACCAGTATGTCCAGCAGGCCCGAAAGCTGTTCGATGCCGATGAATCAGCTGCGGCCAACGCCAAAGTCCTGGCCTATTGCCAAGATGCCCGGGCCATTTATGATCGATATCAGCTCAAAAATCGGCAAAGGGCGGAGGTGGACGAATTGAGCGGGATCGTGGCTTTTACCGAGTCAGATTATCCCAAGGCCATTGCCCTGCTCAACGCTTCGGTGCAGCAGCGCAAACAGGCCCGCCCCACACTTAGCGACTCTACCTATTTGAGGGCGTATCGCACCTTGGGCGAAGTGTATTTGAAGACCAAAGATTACAACCAAGCCTTGGCCCAGTTCCTGCTGGCCACCGATATTGTCAAAAAATATCCGATGGTGTCCGGTTCGGTGCAACTCTACACCTCACTGGCAGTTTTGTATTTGGAACAAAACAATGTGGTGCAAGCCAATCGCTATTTGATCGAAGCCCGGCGGCGGCTCAAGATCCTCAAACCGAGGCTGAGCGCCCAAGAGTATGGTTTGGAAATCAGCGTTTCCAACAACAACTTGGCCCGCACTTTGGCCGAGCAGGGCAAGTATGACGAAGCAAAAACCATTTACCGGGAAATCATCAAAACCTACCCCAACAAAGATCTGCCACTGGCCCTGTATTACAACAACTTGGCCAAGGCCCACCTCGAGTTGAACCAGCCAGACAGCGCATTGCTGTATTTGCAGAGAGTTTTCACCGAGAAACTGCCCATTGCCAATAGCCCATACGAAAACGTGGTGCTGCGCAACATGGGCAAGGCGTATGTTCAACAAAAAGCCTTTGATCGCGCCCTGATCCAGTTGCAGGCGGCGGCCAAAAGTGCGGCCCAATTGCCAGACCGCAAACCCCTGGCCCTGGTCCAACTCGAACTGGCCGAGCTTTACGGGGCACAGTCCCAATGGACAATGGCCCTGCAAGCCACCCAAAAAGCCATCATTGGATTGCACCGGGAATTTAAGGACGGCAACGTGGAAACCTTGCCCCCGCTCGGCAATGTGGCCTCGCCCGTCAATATGTTGTATGCCCTCCAAACGAAGGCCCGTTTGCAAACCCAAGCCTTCCCCTTGAGCTTGGGCAAAGCCCTGAAAACGTATGAGTTGTGCGTGTCTTTGATGGACAGCATCCGCAACGGGCACGAGCAGGAAGCTTCCCGCCTCCTGTTCACTTCGCGCATGTATGGTGTGTATGAGGAAGCGATCTCGGTGGCCCATTCGCTCAACCAAAACGACAAAGCATTTGAATTTGCCGAGTTGAGCAAAGCCAATTCGCTCCGGTTTTCCCTGCAAAACAGCCAAGCCCGCAAGTTGGTGGATTTGGGCAGTGGGGAGAAGGCCCTGCGCCAACAAGTCAATCGGTTGCAGGAACAGATCGTAGTGGCCACCCAGTTGGGCCAAGCCAAGAAACAGGCCGTGTTGGACAGTCTCGGCGGACTGCTGGCCGATGCCGAGCGCGCCCACCAGCGCTACATAAAACAGATCGAACAGACCAATCCCCGTTATTACCGACTTAAATACGCCAACCGGTTGGCCACGGTGGCCGATGTTCAACAATACTTAATGGATGACAAATCGGTATTGCTCGAGTATTTTCTGGGGGAAAAGCAGTTGTTTACTTTTGTGATTTCCAAAAAAGAATTTAAAGTACTGGCTATTTCCTTTGATCGCATTTTTGGGGAGCAATTGGCCAATATCTCGCCCTTGATCACCAACCTAAAGTCGAGCTACGAAGACCAGACTTTCCAGCCCGCCATGCGCTATTGGTACAATCAGTTGGTGAGACCCGCCGAGCCGTTCTTGGGCGACAACGTGCGGCGGATCATCCTCATCCCCGATGGGCCACTGCACAAGCTGCCGTTTGATGCGCTGATCAAACCTGATGGCCGCTACTTGGTGAGCCGGTTCATCCTTAGTCGCGGCTATTCGGCCACTATTTTGGCCGAGGCCAGCAAAGCGGTCAAGGGCGATACGGAAAGCTTTTTTTCGGCGCGGAGGCCCAATGCGCCCGCCGATTCCCTGTTTTTGGTGGCCCCTTTTGCCCGGGGCGACAAGCGGTACACAATATCTGGCAATCGGGATTCGTTGGAAAACCTGCCCTATACCCAAGAGGAAGCCGACGGAATTCGGCAGCTTTATGGCAGCACTTTCTCGCTCTCGGTGGATCGCGCGGTGAAGGAGAATTTTCTCAAATCCTACCGCCGGTTTGGCATCATCCACCTCTCGACCCACGCCCAGGCCGATGACAACGATCCGCTGGCCTCCTTTGTGGCCTTCTACCCCCGCGAAAGCGATTCGCTGCGTATTTGGCGGCTCTACACTCCCGAAATTTACGAATTGGATATGTCCGATGTGCGGTTGGTAGTGCTCAGTGCCTGCGAAACCGGTGACGGCGAAGTGCTCAAGGGCGAGGGCATATTGAGTTTGGCCCGGGCATTTACCTACGCGGGCTGCCCCAACCTAATAATGACCCTCTGGAATGCCAACGATCAAGCGGCCAAAAACATCAATTTGGCCATGTACAAGTATTTGAAGGACGGGTATCCCAAAGACGAAGCCCTCCAATTGGCCAAAATCGATTTCTTGGACACCCACGGAACCAACACCAACCCGTATTATTGGGCAAATTTTGTGTTCATTGGCGACAGCACACCCATTTATCAAGCGGCCACTTCCATTTGGTGGTATGTTTTTGGTGGTTTGATCATGCTCACCGCCTTACTTGTTTGGCTGTTCAAACGAAAAAAAGGCAATTGATCTTATCCAATTTGTTGTTCAATACTGGTGAAAAACCATGAAGATGGTTGCCGTGAAACCAAGTCTCGCAAGTTTGCGCGGCCAAAAGCCCAATACCCATAGGATCAATGGGTTTGGCAGCAAATGGGGTGATCGGCTCAGACTAATTTACCTCCCACTGGGGGAACGGATCGGCAAATGTGCCCTTGGCCAAGTAACGTTGGACTTCTTCATAGGTGAGCAAGCAATGGTTGAGCTCGGCCCGGATACCCTCTTCATTCATGTCTTGACCGATAAACACAATCTCGTTGAACCGATCGCCGAAATTCTTGTCCCAGCGCGCTTCAATTTCCTTGCGGTTCTCGACAAATGCCGGATAATTTATCCGCTCAGCAAAGGACATACTGGCCCACCAAGCCCCGGCCGGATCCACCCGGAGCGATCCACCGGCCTGCCCCCAGTTGAAAGCTTGCCGTTGGCGCGAAGCTATCCAGAACAATCCCTTGCTGCGCAAGATGGTTACGGGCCAATTTTGGGTCAGGTACGCCCAGAACCGCTCAGGGTGAAAGGGCAGTTTGTTTTGGAAAACAAACGAACGGATGCCGTACTCTTCAGTCTCTGGGGTGTGGACATTGGCCAGCTCGGTTTGCCAAGCGGCCGTTTGGGAAGCTGTTTCAAAGTCAAAAAGCCCGGTGTTGAGGATTTCCTGCGGGTTGATCTTGCCAAAACTGCTCTCCACGATCCGGGCAGCCGGGTTGAGGCTGTGCAGGATGGCTTTTAGTTCACCCACTTGCTGCGGCTCGACCAGATCGGTCTTGTTGAGCAGTATGACATTGGCAAACTCGATCTGATCAGTGATCAGGTTGACAATGCTCCGCTGATCGGCCGTGTCGTTATTGTTCATTTGGCGGGACTGGATCGTATCGGCACTGCCAAAATCTTTGAAAAAATTGAAGGCATCCACTACGGTCACCAGGGTGTCCAAGCGGCTGAACTTGGCCAAGTCAATGCCTTTTTCTTCATCGATGAACGAAAAAGTTTGGGCCACCGGCAGCGGCTCCGAAATACCCGTGCTCTCGATGAGCAAATAATCAAACCGATTTTCGCTGGCCAATCGCTCCACTTCGAGCATGAGATCCTCGCGCAAGGTGCAGCAGATGCAACCATTGGACATCTCGACCAGCTTTTCTTCGGTTCGGGACAACACATTTTGCTGGGCGACCAACTTGGCATCGATGTTGACCTCGCTCATATCATTGACGATCACCGCCACTTTCAAGCCTTCCTTGTTGTGCAAGATGTGGTTGAGCAGAGTGGTTTTACCGGCACCCAAGAAACCTGAAAGCACCGTGACGGGCAATTTTTTTAGCGCAGCTTGTTTTTTCATGGTTGTTCCAATGGAAAATTTTCATTGTCAAGGGCAAAGATAGGATACCGGGTTCAATTATGCAACAAAGTTGCATAATTGAACCCGAAACGCGCCCGTTGCGCCATTTGCGGTTCGGCCTGATCTCAGCTGGCCACCCAGATCAGCCAGCCCACCACTTTGCCAAACTAGCCCAACCGAAACCAGCTTCCCCTGCACCGGCAAAGTAAATGACTCAAAATCAAGGAAACCAACCCCCGTCGATGCCCGAAATCAGTTTCGGCTCAATGCGTGGCTGCCGGGTTGCATAGGGGCTTTTGTGCCCAGGACCAACCAAAAGCGGCCCAAAACAATAACTTGCCGACCATTTAAAGTAATTTCGGAACTTGCCCGTCCTTTAAGGTGCAATGAGTGATCGCACGGAACCAAAAATGGCGGAAAAACCCAAACGGAGCATCGCCCAGACCGTCAAAGAATACGGCAAGCGGTTGTCGGGGTTTATCGGGGGCCGGGTCAGATCGGCCGAAGATGCGGAAGACATTTTGCAGGACGTTTGGGTGCAACTGAGCAGTGCCATCAACCTCGATGAGATTGAGCAGATGGGCGGCTGGCTATACCGCGTGGCCCGCAACAAGATCACCGACAACTACCGCCGCAAAAGCCCCAGCCGGATCGACGATCTGGCCTTTGCCGATGAGGAAGGAGAGCTGGATTTTGGCCCGCTCTTGATCGACGTGGCGGCATCGCCGGAGGCCGACTACCTGCGCGAACTTTTCTGGGAAGAGCTGATGCGCGCCCTCGAGGACCTGCCCGAAAACCAACGCCAAGTTTTTGTTTGGAACGAACTGGAAGACTTAACTTTACAGCAAATTGCCGACAAAACGGGGGCTCCCCTCAAAACGGTGATCTCCCGCAAAGGCTATGCGGTGAAATATCTCCGCAAGCGGTTGGCGCAATTTTACGAAGAATTTTTAGGTACAGACTGATATGAAGACCAAGCGATATTTGTTTTTTTGGGTGGCGATCCCCGCTTTCATTTTCGCCTTGGCCGGGGTGGTCATGGGGCTGTGGAACGCCATTTTGCCTTCGGTGCTGGCCGTTCGCCCACTCACCTATTGGCAAGCGCTGGGGTTGCTGGTTTTGTGCCGCATCTTGTTTGGGGGACTGCACTTTCGCCCGTGGGGGGGCCACCGCCCTGGCCAATGGGGCTGGAACGAAAAATGGGCCAACATGACCGAAGAGGAACGTCAGCAACTGCGCCAGCGCTGGCAGGAACGCTGCGCCAAGCGTGCCCCAAAATAATTTTCCGCCCCCTTAAAGTAATTGTGCCGCTGGATCGTTGAAACAATTGGGATAAAAGCTTCTGTTATTGTTTATATTTTCAACTTTGTTGTTGTGTAAATGATAGCATCCCACAGGTTTTGGGTCAAGCCTGTGGGGAGAAATGGGCCGATTCCATACCCACCCCCTCATTAGAAGTACAGATTCTTTGTAAAAGAAGTTTTGCTAAATTTGCAGTTTTCATGCACAAGCACGCAGGCACGCGGAGCATTGTCGAGAAATCAAAAGTACGCCAGTTATTGAAAAAAGAGGGGACGGTAGAGACCGCTTGAAATTTTAAGTACGACCTTTTACAAATGGCGGGTCTTTACTACCGTGTTAGCGCCTGCCGCGAAACATCATAGCAAGCCACATTGCGCCTACTTTTTGGGGCGGTCTCCAACTTTATTTCCTTGAATATATTAAATCTTGTTTGCTCCCCACTAATTTCAACTCACAATGCTTAGTAGTTCTATTATCTTGATTAACAATATCTTATACTTTTTCTAAGTGTTTTTTGATCTGTTACAATAAACGCTTACAATAGGGTGGATTTTCTGCTAAAATTTTATATTTATCGGTCGTAACCAGCCATTTATAACAAAAAGTGCTAAATTTTTAGCTAAGAAAAACGCCTATTAAACAATGCCTTTAATGCTCCGGTTGACCAAAGTGCCCAAAGCACCAGTACCGGTTGGAAAAATAGTCGTATGAAACGTTTTTGGTCAGTATCTAAACCAAAAGCAGTTATTCCATTGGTGTATTGTGAAATATTACCGGGAAAAATTAGCACATAGAAAATAGCAAGAGCGAATCCTACTTTTATTCTATATTTTGCCAGAAATATCATTGCTAATCCAAGCGAAATTTCTACTAATCCCGATGATAAAACTACGAAATCCATAAAAGTAGGATTATTTGGAAGCCATCTAGGCACTTGAGCCAGAAACTCTGTTCGTTGAAAAGTCAAATGACCAATGCCCGCCAATACCATCAGAGAACCCAATAAGATTCGCATTGCATTTTGAAGAATCGATGTTTTCATAGTCAGCAAATTAAATTGTTAAAAGTTATATCATAGACGCTATAAAAGTATAGACATTTTCGGAATTACCAAAATAAATTTTGAATCTCGCTGTAGAATTATCGGTAACGGTGGCTTACAGCTACCCCAAGAGCGGGATTTTTACTGGAAAAAGGCTCTTTTGGTTTTATGAAGGGTGGTCGGATCCGGTCGTTGCCGCTGTCGTTGGAGTAGATTGGATAGGGCAAAGCTGCTCATAGCGGACGGTGGCTTACTCTCGTCAACGTGTGAATCGACCATTTTGGTACTAGGTTTCAAACTTACGCGCGCCACGTGGTGGCCAAGCTTGAAGCTTTTTTACGCACTTAAAAAAACAACCGATAGTAACCTGCGCATTTGTTTTTTACCTAACTTAATGGCTTAGGATCCTTGTTATGCTTGCGGTTATATCTTATATTTTCCTTACGATCAAATTGTAAAAAATCAGAACTGTCCAAATAAGAAAACGGAAAATTAGTAGTTTAAGGTAAAATAACCCAATTTTAGGTATCCAGTCTCACCAATTTCTAATACTTTTAGAAGGTATTAGAAATTGGTGGTTTATTATCGGGAAAAACAATTTCAAAGCCGAAACTGATCCGCAATGTATACTTCCTGCCAAGAGAAGCCATTTCCAGAAAATTCGCGCGCAATCACCGTTAGAAGCCTTTTTTCTTAAATTTTTCGCTAAAAAACCAAGAACGAAAGCTAATTCCCCAAATGATTGCCAACTTGGCCCAACCAAACTAAAATTGCCATGAACCGTCGTCAATTTATCTACGCGGGCGGAACCGCCGCCCTGAGTGTCTCTGCGTTGGGGGCCACGATCGAGGCCGCCCCTGTTGCCCACCCCACTAGTGCCAAGGGTTTAAAAGTAGTGGTGATCGGGGCGGGACTGGCCGGACTGTCGGCTACCCTGCGCCTCCAGTCGCTTGGGGCCGAGGTGACGGTGCTGGAGGCCCGCGCCCGCTTGGGGGGGCGCGTGTTCACGTTCCAACCGGCCGGGCAGTCGCTCACCAGTGAACTGGGGGCCGAGTGGGTGGGCAAATCCCACACCCGGCTGATTGCGTTGTGCAAGGAATTTGGTCTGCCGCTGGAAGATCACACTTATCAAACCCACTTGCTGCTCAGCGGCAAGTTTCAGCGCCAGGGCGAGTGGAATTATGACCCAGCTTGGCAGGACCGCTTCCAAACGTTGATTAGCACCTATTCGGCCACGGGCGATCGGCAAAAGGCTGCTCAATATGACCGCACCGACTGGTGGCGCTACTTGCGCAACGCGGGCATTTCGGAGCAGGATCTGGAAATCCGTGACCTGCTGGACAGCACCGATTTTGGCGAATCGACCCGCCAAGTCTCGGCCCTGACGGCTATGTCGGAATACGCCGAATCGAGTGCCAACAACGAAATGGACTACCATATCGCGGGGGGCAACAGCCGGTTGATCGAGGCCATGGCCGACCGGATTGGCCGGGCCAACATCCGCCAGCAGCATCCTGTGGCCAAGGTGGAGCAAACGGGCGGTAAAGTGACGGTACATTGCCAAAACGGTTTGCAGATTGGGTGTGACAAAGTAATTTGTGCCATTCCCACTTTTTCGGTCCTCCAGATCGATTGGCAACCGGCCCTGAAACCGGAGCAAGGGGAAGCCCTCAACCGCCTGCAATACGGCCGGATCATCAAAACCACGGTGCGGTTCAAAGAGCGTTTTTGGGCCGAAGAAACTTTTGCGGTGGCCACCGACGAAGCCCCCCACTTTATTTTTCACAACACCCAAGGCCAAAATGGGCCGTCGGGGATGCTCACTTCCTACGCTGTGGGCGACCGGGCCTACTTAATGGCCAAGAAAAGCCCGGCCCAGAAAATTCAGGCCGTAGTGGAGAGTTTGCGCCCCGCTTTCGGGGATGTGAGCCAGTTGGCCCAAGATGCGGTGGCCTATTACTGGGGCAATGATCCCTACTCCCACGGGGCCTATGCGATCTACGACGTGGGCGAATGGTCCTCGATCCGGGAAACTATTGGCCAAAAGCACCGCAATGTGCTGTTCGCCGGCGAACACTTGGCCGACTGGCAGGGCTTTATGGAAGGGGCCATTGAAACCGGTGAGGCCGCTGCTGAGGCATTGGGCTAGTCGCCCGGAGGCCAAAACTGGCCCCAGTTGTAAGTTGGGCGTAAGTTCACGGTCAAAATAGGCCAATGTTCATCTGTTGTTTTTATTTTATTAACATCACTTGCCCCGTCTACCAAGATAAATTTGACTGCTCTTTCGGTTGAGTTGTAGCAAGCCCGCACACTTGTTGTTCAGTTCCGTACATATTTAAGCGGTTTTACGTTGGCATTTACTTTATAAATAATTGATTTTCAATGTATTAAAAAAATTGGCACGTCGTTGGAACAATACTTTTCGTCGCTTTAACCCAACGACGTTTATTCAAAACATCTTTAATTATGAAAACTCTCTCTTCTAAAATATTCGCAATCGTTCTTTTCGCTGTCGCTTCCATCAACACGGTGAGTGCCAAAGATATTGACCCCAAAGCAGTGGGCCGCGTAGTAGCCGCCGACAAGTTTGCTTATAGCCTCTATTCTATCAACGAAACCACTAAATTCCGTTTGGCCTTTGTCAACGAGCAGGGCAGCAACGTGAGTGTGAAGGTGTACAGCGAAGACGGCAAAATGGTCTATGCGGACAACATCAAGGGCCGGACCGAACTGAAGCGCAACTACGATTTGAGCCAATTGGGCCGGGGCCTCTACACAGTGGAAATCAGCAATGGTGAGTTCGTAGCTTCCAACCGCATTGCGGTAGGTGGGGCCAAATTGAACGCTACCCCTTTCAGCGCCTACATTTCTCCCTCGCTGATGGATGGCGCTTTCAAAGTAGCTTACCAAGGCGGTGCCGAGGGTGTATATGTGACGGTAAAAGACGCTGATGGCACTCTGTTGTACAGCGAGCGCAACGAAAACGACAACTTCGCCCGCAAATACAACATCAATTCATTGAAGGCTGGTTCTTACACCGTTACCGTGGACAATGGCAACAAAACATTGGAACAAACTTACGTAGTGAAGTAAGTTTCCCGGGGGCAATTGGCCCAACAACTAAATAACATAATTGGTTTTGAAGTTTTTAAACAATTCAAAAAAAACCCGGCCCAAGGCCGGGTTTTTTTTGGAATGGGGTGTTCAGCATTGTAGCAACCCAAATGGAAAAACTAGTTTTTTACCAAAACTGGTCACCTAGGTTGATTGCGCAGGCTGTGTTTTTTGCCCTCGGGGATACATGACCGCAACTCCCTGCCACCCAAAATAATATGCTGGGGGGACAAAAAGATACCCGGGGCCAAGCCTTGATAACCAGGCTCCAACTCTTTGATGTTCAATTGCTTGGCTTTTTGCTTTATTGGGGTTAAAGTCAAGCTGTCCTGCCGCTGTACCTTCGCCTGAAGGCGAAGCAGTAATTAGTAAACAAAATCTTCGCCTGAAGGCAAAGGTACTTTCGCCTTCAGGCGAAAATTTGTTTTGATTTTCTTTTTAGCGTCCTCCCCTAAAAACGAGGGTACAGG
>JBBQXF010000062.1:0-28659 GCA_038209965.1 Cytophagales bacterium
GAGCCAGCCCCCACCAACGTGGCAGTGCACAAAAGTAAAAGCAAAATGGCTCGGTTGATCGGTTTGGAGTGTTGCATGGGTTGTTTTATTGTTGCAAAAACTGCACGACGGCCCCGGCAAAAGCGGCCGAGGCGGCGGTATTGTTGTGGGTGCCGGGAACTGCCCGCAGCGTGGACTTGGGCAACAACTTGGCCAAATCGGCGGCGGCGCCATTGTCGGTATCTTGATCGCCGGAGATGACCAGTACCGGTTTTTTGATCCGGCCCAGTTCAGCGGCAGTAGTTACGGGCTGCGCTTGCTGTAGCAAGTTCATCACCAAGGTGTCGGCTCCGATCGATCGGGCATAACTGAGCGCACCTTGGGTTTCGGGGCGGGGCTTGCCCGCAAACGCATCGGCCACCATCCAGCGGCGGGGCCAATCTGCCTTGGTAAATTCCGCGCCCATGCCGCCCAGCACTGCCGACTGCACGTGCTTGTCCAGCACCAAGAGTCGGGCCGCGATGATGCTCCCCCGTGAGTAACCGACAATGGCATACTTGCGCAGTTGCAAATGATTGGCCAAGGCCATGATGTCTTTGGCCTCGGCATCGTGTTGGTAGGCTGCCAATTGGTGGGGCTTGTCCGACAAGCCATTGCCCCGCAGATCCAGTACAATGACTTGAAAACCCGCTTTGACCAACGATTGGATCAGCGGGCCGCGTTGCCACATAGTGCTACTGACAATAAAACCGTGCACCAATACCACCGGTCGACCTTGTCCTATTACTTCGTAGTAAACTTGGGTGCCATCAAATGAGGTGAATTTGGCCTGGCGATCCTGGGCCGTGGCCCAATTGGCCACCCACAGCCAAACACTTAAAAGTAGGAGATTGCGCATGGCAAGCAGTTTATTGGTCTGGCGAAAGTAGCACAAAAAGCTTGATGGTCGATACAATCCGCCGCGTTTGGCCTTAAAGACTTCCGAAATTATTCCTCCAATTATTCTTCCGGCCTAAACTACCCGAGGTTGGAATTGAGCTCAACAGCCAGTTACCAAACAAATGTCCACGAATCTTTGACAATTTTGCGCTTTGCTTCCCTTTTAGCGCTAATTTTAAGGGTGAAAATACCGCATACTGTCTATTTTTCTGACCCTACCAATCCAATTTGTTTGGTTAAGTTTTCAATTTTATTGTCATGATCAGCAAAGAACAAGTAATGCAGGCTCTGTCCAAGGTGGAAGAGCCAGATCTAAAAAAGGATTTGGTGAGCCTCAACATGGTGCGTGATGTGACCACTGAAGGGCGTAGCGTGACTTTTACGGTGGTACTGACCACCCCCGCCTGCCCACTCAAAGAACTGATCCGCAAAAACTGCACCGAGGCCATCCACACCTATATTGGGGCCGATGTGCAGGTGACTATCAACCTCACGGCCGAGGTTACTTCGCTGCGCCCAGCGAGCCCCATCTTGCCGGGAGTTAAAAATATCATCGCGGTGGCCTCCGGCAAGGGCGGGGTGGGCAAGTCGACAGTATCGGCCAACCTGGCCCTGGCCCTGGCCCAGAGCGGGGCCAAAGTAGGCTTGATCGATGCCGATATTTTTGGGCCATCCATGCCCACCATGTTCAACTGTGAGAGTGCCCGCCCCGGCATCGTGGAGCGCAACGGGCGCAACCTGATCGTTCCCATTGAACAATATGGGATCAAATTATTGTCCATTGGGTTTTTGGCCCCCGCCGAGGACGCGGTGGTTTGGCGCGGCCCAATGGCCAGCTCGGCCCTGCGACAGTTCTTGGCCGATGCCGACTGGGGCGATCTGGATTATCTGATCATCGATATGCCCCCCGGCACGAGCGATATCCACCTCACCTTGGTGCAAACCGTCCACCTCACGGGCGCGGTGATCGTTACCACGCCACAAAAAGTCGCGCTGGCCGATGCCCAAAAAGGCCTGGCCATGTTTCGGCAAAAACAGATCAATGTGCCCGTGTTGGGCGTGATCGAGAACATGTCCTACTTCACCCCCGAAGAGTTGCCGGGCAACAAATACTACATCTTTGGCCGGGACGGGGGCAAAGTGCTGGCCAGCCGCAACCAAGTACCGTTCTTGGGCGAAGTGCCCTTGGTGCAAAGCATCCGGGAGTCGGGCGACCGGGGACGGCCCGTGGTGATGAACGATGGTGAACTGGCGACGGCCTTCCGTGAATTGGCCGAAAAATTGGCCCAGGCAGTGGCCATGCGCAATGCGGGCAATGTACTGGAGGGCCAATTGACCAGCGACATAACCTCCTAAAATTGAGGTGATTGAACCGGTCTACGGAATTGATTTCCCCGGGTTGCAATGACCCACTTTTCTGGGCAATAGGTACCCGGTTGGGTTTTTAGCTATTGAATTCAAAAATGATAAACCATCTGTACCTCGATGGCCTTATGCTCAACTTTTGCCTGTACAATTGCCCGACGTTCGGGTGGGCGGCGATCCGGCATCTCTGCGCAGTGGGCAGACTGCGCAGTCTGCTACCGATCAGCGGCTGGGCCGAAAAATAGTAGATGGCTGGTGAAAAGTTAATTTTGTGACCATTTAAAGTATATGAACCAGTTGTAGCTTCTTTTGCCAGCCTCTGCCTAACTTTAGTTTGGCCAATGCCACGCAATTTTTTTGGTCTATCCTCGTTAAAAAGCCAAATGGATTGGGGCAACCCATTGTTTTCACCTATGCACTAATCACCTTACCGCCATGCTAACCGAATTTCAAAAATTGAAACTGGCCAATTTGTTCAATGTCCACGATTTGACCGATGAGGGCCACCTCAGCCAAGAGGATTTTGAGCACCTGAGTGCCAGCATTGCCTTGGCCGAAGGGTGGGCCAAGGGCTCGGCGCAATACAACGCCTTGGAAGCTAGATTCATGTACCTGTGGGAAGGTCTCCGCTATTTGGCCGACCAGAACAAGGATGGCAAAGTCACCGAAGTAGAATGGTTTGCCTTTTGGGAGTACACGCTCGACTCGCCCACAGGCTATGAGGACGTGGTGCTGCCCATCGCCCAGTTGGTGTACCACATGATCGATGTGGATCAGGATGGCTACGTCACCCGCGCCGACTTCGCCCGCTACTACCATAGCTTGGCCCTAGATGAAGCACTGGCCAACGAAGTGTTTCAACAATTGGACGTGGATCATGATCAGTACTTGTCGATTGCCGAACTGCTCACTGGTTTGGAAATTTTTTACAAGAGTGATCTGCCCAGTATGCCCGGTAATGATATGTACGGCCGGATCGCGGCAGTGACCGCCTAGCCCATTTCCCGTTTCTCTTTAGTATCATTGTGGATTGCCACCCAATCTGCCACCATGACCATGAGAACGCTGCTCACCGCCTTGCTCTTTCTACTTGTTTGTTTGCCCATCATGGCCCAAAAGCGCGCGCCCATCCTCACCGATGAGGCACAAGTGATCGCCTATACGTTGCCGGCCCTACTCACTTGCCAAGACGGCTCACCCGTGCCGGATCGCAAAACTTGGGAAAAGAAACGCCGCCCCGAGCTGCTTCAGTTGTTTGCCGCCCAAGTATATGGCCAAACGCCCGCTTGGACGACCAAAATCCGCTGGAAAGTAGCCCAAGAGCAACCCAAGGCATTGAACGGCAAGGCTACCCGCCAAGAAATCACGATTTATTTTACCGCCAATGATGCTGGCCCCAAAATGAGTTTGCTGTTGTATTTGCCCAACCAGCGCAAGGGCCGGGTGCCTGCTTTTGTGGGCCTGAATTTCAACGGCAACCACGCCGTGGAAACCGACCCAACCATTCAATTGAGCCAAAGTTGGATGAACGAATGGCCCGAGAACTTCGCGGTCAACCACCGGGCCACCGAAAAGTCGCGGGGGTGCGAGGCTCGTCGCTGGCCCGCCGAACGCATAGTGGAACGGGGCTATGCCCTTGCCACCATCTATTACGGTGACATTGACCCCGACTTCGACGATGGTTTCCAGAACGGGATCCACCCGCTGGGCTACCGCCAAGGCCAAACCCGGCCCGATTCGTCCGAATGGGGCAGCATCGGTGCGTGGGCTTGGGGACTGAGCCGGGCCTTGGACTATCTCCAGGCCGACCCCGCCATTGACGGCAAAAAAGTGGCCGTCATCGGGCATTCACGCCTGGGCAAGGCAGCCTTGTGGGCCGGAGCCCAAGATCCGCGCTTTGCCATGGTCATTTCCAACGATTCCGGTTGCGGGGGGGCCGCACTGTCCAAACGCCGGTTTGGGGAAACAGTGGCCGCCATTAATGAGCAGTTCCCCCACTGGTTTTGCAAGAATTTTCACCAATATAACAATTTTGAAGATCGGCTGCCCATCGATCAGCACCAATTGCTGGCCTTGATTGCTCCGCGCCCACTCTACGTGGCCAGCGCCAGCCAAGATCTCTGGGCCGATCCCCGGGGTGAATTTTTGGCCACCGTCTATGCTTCACCCGTCTATCAGCTCTACCAGCAGCCGGGCCTCACCAACCCGGATATGCCCCGCCCCAACCGGCCAATGGTCAGTGGATCGATGGGTTATCACCTGCGCGAGGGAGCGCACGATCTGGTGGCCTACGACTGGGAGCAGTACCTCAACTTTGCCGATCGCGTTTGGGGGCGGTAGGAAAAGCCATGGTGCTTCTGACACTTCGTTTCTTTTGGTGTTCATACCGCCGGTAGTCAATGCCCCGCCATGCAAAGTCACTATTATGTAAAACCTGTAATTTTCGTTAACAATGCCCAAGTGATAAAGCTTGCTAACTTTACCACTTGGAGCCAAGGCACGTATTTGCAATTCTTGGTGCGGTAGCCCTAAAAGAATGACTAAATAATGAGGTTATTTGGCCAATTTGGCCAGTACTTCTTGGGCGGCCCGTTCGCCTGAGCGCACGGCTCCCTCCATGCCCGTGTGGGCCAATGAGGTGTGCTCGCCGGCAAAATGGACAAACCCAGCCGGTTTGGCCAAGTAGGCGGCATATTTGCCCACCTGCCCGGGGGCATATTGGTGGTAGGCTCCCCGGCTGTACGGATTGTTGCCCCAAGAATTGAGGTGCAGCACCTCGAGGTGACCGTCCGAAGCGGGCCGGCAGCGCTTCATCTCGCTGAGCACAAAGGCGGCGGCCTCCTCGGGTTTGCGCTGGTCAAAATCGCTGGCCCGCTGGCCCACCATCCAGCAGGTCAGCCGCTCCACCCGGCCGTCGGTGCCATAGCTGGCAAAGACCCTCCCCAGCGCAGAGTCAGTCCAGAGGGCGGGGGGCAGGCCGTCGCTTTCCCAAAACGGTGCGGTGGGCCGCAAGTGGGCCTGGGAAATGTGGATGTAGGGCAATTTTTCCACGGCTTCGGCTTGTGGGCCGCTCAGGGCCGGATTGAACTCCACCTCCCGCAATACTGAAAAAGGCAACGTACAAATGGCGTAATTGGCCTTGTAGGTGCTGCCATCGACACACTGCACCGTTACGCCCTTTTTGAGGCTATTGATGTGGGTAATGGCCTTGCCAAATTGGACGGGATTTTTGAGCGATTTGGCCATTGCTTCGGGCAGGCGGCTGTTCCCGCCCACAACGCGCAAAGTTTTTTTGCTCCCCCCAATGCTGCGCATGGCCTGGTTGCGGAGCACGTGCAGGGCCGAAGTAGTGCCCACCCCTTGCAGGTTGGCATTGGCATCAATAAGCCGGATCGCTTCCTCCGACGCCCCATTTTTTCGTAAAAAATCCACGTAGGGCACATCCAAGTTGGCGTATTCAGCTTTCAGCCAATCGTCCAAGTTTTTGAAAGGGATGTTTTTTTGGACAAAGGAGGACTCCAACAACATGGGCAACGTGCGTTTTTCGGACTCGGCCAACTGGTTGGTGGTGGCTCCCGGCCAATCTTTGGCCAAAATGTTCAGGCCGCGCACGTTCAGGAGCATCTCCCGTGACTGGGGCGGCCCCGAAAGTGGTTCCTCGGTCTTTATGCCGAGCTGTTCGGCGATTTTCAGGAACAGTTCATAGCCATCCCCGATTTCGGTACCGCCCGTTTCGGGGTGGCCGGGCAGTGTATCAAGCGTAAGGACGCGCCCGCCCACCCGCACATTCGCTTCCAACACCGTGACGCGCAGGCCCTTTTGCTCCAGCAGCATGGCCGCACAAAGGCCCGACAGCCCGGCCCCCAACACCAACACATCACTTTTGGCGGTGGTGTCCAGCCCGGTGAAAAAGCCAGGGAAAGTCACTGCGAGCGACGACGCGCCCATTTGCTTGATAAATTCACGGCGGGAGGTCAACATGGCGGTCGGGCGGTTAGGTTGACCAAAAATACGCAGGGAAACCCAGAAATTGTTGCAATCAATGGGGAAATTTGTGACCTGCTACCAAATAGCGACCTTGCCCCGCCGATCAAGGCGGATCGGGAGGATGATCGACGGCCATCGGGCCAAGTCCGGGAAGTCGTGGTGACAAGAACCAATCAAAAAATTGGCAGGGTGGCTGATTTACAGCTAATGTTGAGTTGATCAGATACTGTGGGTTGGGCGAGGTTTTCCTTGCACTGGTTATCAAAAAAACTGACCGCCTTGGGTGGAGGCGGTCAGTGTGGTTTTCAACGAATCGGCAGGTTTTACAGGTGGATCACCTCGCCATAAGCGGCGGCGGTAGCTTCCATAATGGCCTCCGACATGGTGGGGTGCGGGTGTACCGACTTGATAATTTCGTGGCCAGTGGTTTCCAGCTTGCGGGCCACCACCACCTCGGCGATCATCTCGGTCACATTGGCCCCAATCATGTGGCAGCCCAGCCATTCGCCGTATTTGGCATCGAAGATTACTTTGACAAAACCATCTTTGGTCCCGGAGGCACTGGCCTTGCCTGAAGCCGAAAAGGGAAATTTGCCCACTTTGATTTCATAGCCAGCCTCTTTAGCGGCTTTTTCGGTGTAGCCCACCGAGGCTATTTCGGGGTTGCAATACGTACAGCCGGGGAGGTTGCCGTAGTTCAGCGGCTCGGGGTGGTGGCCCGCGATTTTTTCCACGCAGATAATGCCCTCGGCCGAGGCCACGTGGGCCAGGGCGGGCCCTTTCACAATGTCACCAATGGCGTAATAGCCGGGAACATTGGTGCGGTAAAAATCATCCACCGTTACCTTGCCGCGATCATGCGCGATGCCCACTTCCTCCAGCCCGATGCCCTCCAAGTTGGTGGTCACCCCGACGGCCGACAGCACCACGTCACATTGGATAAATTCTTCGCCCTTGGGAGTTTTGACTTTTACTTTGCAGCCTTCGCCCGAGATATCCACGCCTTCCACCGAAGAGGAGGTCATAATGGTGATACCCGATTTCTTGAATATTTTTTCTAATTGTTTGGATATTTCCTCGTCTTCCAGCGGGACAATATTGGGCAGAAATTCCACAATGGTTACTTGGGTGCCAACGGTGCTATAAAAATAGGCAAACTCAACGCCGATAGCCCCAGAGCCAATAATCACCATCGATTTGGGTTGCCAATCCATGGCCATGGCCTTGCGATAGCCGAGGATTTTCTGGTTGTCGATTTTGATGTTGGGCAGCTCGCGTGAGCGCCCACCCGTGGCCAAAATGATGTGGTCGGCTTCGTGGATTTCGGTCTTGCCATCGGGATAGACCACTTCCACTTTTTTGCCGGGCTTCACTGTGCCGAAGCCCATCAATTTGGTAATGCTGTTTTTGCGGAACAGGAAATCAATCCCCTTGCTCATCCCACCGGCCACGCCCCGACTCCGGCTGATCATGCTGGGAAAATCGGCGGCAAACCCATCGACTTTCACCCCATAATCTTTGGCGTGCTGGACATATTCGAGCACTAGGGCACTTTTCAGGAGGGCTTTGGTGGGGATACAGCCCCAATTGAGGCAAATGCCACCCAAGTCTTCCTTTTCCACCACAGCGGTTTTGAGGCCCAACTGGGAAGCGCGGATTGCGGCCACATAACCGCCCGGGCCACTACCAACCACAATAAGATCGTATTTTGCCATAACTTAGGATTGATAAATGATGACTGGTGAATATTCGTTTGCTCGATAACACGTAGATGAACCAAATAGTAACTCAATAGCGCACTACAACTGGTATTTCCCTGATCGGTGCGCAGTGCTCGCGCCCGAGGCTCGGTGGTTAATTGAGTACAAATCTAAATCGGGGAAAGGACTATAAAAAATCCGAGCCGCCCTAGTGTAATTTTTCGTTGTTCCGGTGCCGATCGGCATCGCGTTTGGTCTTCTTGGCCAAGTTTTTTTGGAGGGCCTCAGTCAGGTCCACGCCCGTTTGGTTGGCCAAGCAGATGAGGACAAACAGCACATCAGCCATTTCATCAGCTAGATCTACGTCTCTGTCCGACTCCTTGAACGACTGCTCCCCGTAGCGGCGGGCCATGATCCGGGCCACTTCGCCCACTTCTTCCATCAGGATGGCCGTGTTGGTCAGTTCATTGAAATAGCGGATGCCCGTGGTGTTGATCCACTCATCGACAATCCGCTGGGCTTCTTGGATGCTCATGGGTAATTTGAGAAAATTGAAACAGCAAATTTGACTGGATTTGGGCCAGTCAGAGCGCAAAAGAAACCCAAAAAC
This sequence comes from Cytophagales bacterium, assembly GCA_038209965.1. GTDB lineage: Bacteria > Bacteroidota > Bacteroidia > Cytophagales > Thermoflexibacteraceae > JALONO01. Next base: position 8,581 of record JBBQXF010000062.1, read on the forward strand.
GCAACAAATGGATCATTGGAACGGGTCAGCGGGGAGGCGGGCGTTAACTGAAGGCCTCCTGCATGACCCGAGTCAGAAAAAATAGACAGTTAATGTAGCCCAAAAGCGCCAAAATAACGATGAGCAGCAACCCAATCCCAATTTTTTGCCCAGTTTCATGCCAAGCTGGCGAATGCAGGTTGGCAATACCGCGTCATTTGCCAGCGATCACCCCGGCCCATTGCCATACATAAACTCGACTGTGTCATCGTCGGGATCAGATTTATAACCAAAACGGTGCTTGAGTTTGGGATCCACCACTTTTTTGTTCAGGAACAGATTGATTTCTTCCACCGTGTGGCTACGCTCAATCTCCCCAAATGAATTGATGCGCACATAGAACTCACCCAGCTCAGGATGGGCTTTGATGGCCTCCGTTTTGGGTGGGCCGGCGGGTTTGCTAGGCTTTTTCATGGGCAGTGGCCTCAGTCGTCAGTGTTTCCAGACCAGTTTGCGTCGCAGTATCAACCATTGATCAGCTTTTGGTCGCAAGTTACACTAGGATTGGCAACATTACATTCGGAGCATGGCGATTGCCAAGTGGCGCAGCGGCAGATTTCCCAAGAAAATCACCATCAATGGGAAACTTGGTAAACCGGATTTATATTCTACCAAATCGCGCTGTTCGCTTGCTAGCCCAGCTTTGGCCCATTGACCCACAAAACTACTTGGAGTTTGGGCAATAAAACCTGACATTGCAAGCGCGAACAAGCAAAAATTTATCGGGATGATGATGACCATTTCAAGAAAACAAAGCCCCAGCAAAATAAATGCTTATCAAATCAATATGTCTACCAAATGAAAAAAAAAGAGCATTGGAAATGTATTAATTTTGAGTTGCAAAAAATAAAACATTAATAAATCCAATGCTAAATCTAGTGTTTAAAAAACTTTAGATTGTCGGATATAACTTTACTAGTTTACTCTAGCGTCAGAAGTTTTAAATTGCCAGTTTATCTTTTTTTGTTTTTCGTTTTGCTTACTTTTCCACTTTTCAACAACTTTTACAGTTTCTTCTTTACTTGCGAATAGTCTATCAAGTTCTTGCCCGGTAAAGACCGAAAATTCAATCTCTGCTGCGTTCAGCCATGAACCGTGTGCTCGGGCATGGATTGTTTCCATTCTGTTGATATAGGCTTTTGCCACTTTTGGTGCAAAATGCTTATAGAAAAAACAGAGCCTGCGTGTATTAAAATTATCCACTACCCGAAGTACTTTTTTGGCCTTTTTACAGATTGCACCCATTAATTTGGTAATGAATTTGACCCAGATTTCCACTTTGTGGTCATCTTCAACACCCAAGTCCTTAAATCCCCTCAATGATCCTGTGGCTACAAATACCTCCACAACACCTTTTCTGATATATTCCGAGTCTTTATGCTATTTGCCATCAGGCCCGGTAAATACCCGGTAATTAATAACTTGTTTTGGTGACTCATCCATATAGGCCACTGGGTAGTCTTCATCATGGGGGCACTCTTACAGATCTAGGACGTGATCCATTTGGCATACTAAAGAAGTACTTTTTTCAGCGGGAATGACCCATTGTTTTTTTGGGAAGGGCCTCAATTCGTTTTTTAACAATCTGCCCACCATTGTTGTGGAAATATGTTCCAAAACTTTGAGCTCCACCGATCTGTCCGCCAACATTTTCAACTCCCATTTTGGTTTGCCCACTGGTAGGGATTGGCACGTCAATGCCATCAAAGGTGCCTCCACACGGGCATCTATCTTTTTGTCACAACGTATTTTACGTAATTGGGGCCCAAACATCATCATTCCCTCCCCACAAAATTGACGGCGCAGCCGCTCAATGGTTTTTACTGAAATTCCCAAAATAGTACTTAACTCCGTTGAACTGCGCCGCAGTTCATTTTCATCACTGTTCAGGATTATTTGAATCCTTTACCACTTTGATGATTCACTTTTTAGCTTTCGCTTCCAAGATTCAAGCGTATTTCGCTCTTCTTCTGATAAATAAAGTCAATAAACTATCATGTGTTTTGTCGTTTATAATAACAAGTAAAACAGTATATTGTTATTTAAATACTAGATCGTGCTGCTATTGCACCTCATCTATGGGATGTGATTGAAGTAAACCTTCTTATTTCTCTGTAAGCTCGCTTAGCTTGTTGTGATATTTTTGAGTTACTTTCAGTTTATCTTCGGTCATATTCGCTGCATCACCGAGACGGCCGCTTGCAAACCGTAAGCAGCCACCAACGCATTCAATCTTAATTGTAATGGTAAACGAAACCTTGTTTTATGCTTTCCGAATGAAAAACAGCAAAGGATGTTAATCATGTAAACCTTTCCACAAATCATGTAAAGCATTTTGTATTTAACCACTGTTACTTTGTAGTATGAATTTAACAACAAACATTTCAAACATTAATCAAACAAAAAAATGGAAAAGCAAATTCAATTTTTCAAATCACGAGTTCTGGAACTTGTCTTCGTTTCGGCATCATTGCTCTTAATTTTTATAACCGTCTTGCCGTCTTGCAACAATGCAAAACCCGAGGACACAAAAGAGGTTGCTGAAGAACACAACGACGCAAAGTTTGACAACGCAAAAGAAGATGACGCAAATTTTTTAGTAAGCGCGGCTGAAACGAATTTAGAAGATATCCAACTTGGACAATTAGCACAAACCAACAGTGTAAATGCTGACGTAAAAAGTTTGGGGAAAATGATGGAGATCGAATACACAAAATCACTAAGTGAATTGCAAGCACTTGCAGCAAAAAAACAAATCACCATCCCCACATCGCTTACAGATGACGGGCAAGATGCAAATAAGAAGTTGATGGACAAGCAAGGGAAGAATTTTGACAAAGAATATTGTGATATGATGGTGAGCGGACACAAAGATGCAATCAGCAAATTTGAAAAAGCATCAACCGCTGCAACCGATCCCGACATACGTACTTGGGCATTATCAATGCTCCCCGCATTACGCTTGCACCTTGATCGCTCTATTACCTGTCAAAAAGAATGTGAGAAAATATAAAAAAAGAATTTTATAAGTTCAAGAACTCACCACCAGTTAAGACCATAAAATAAATTGTTGTGTAGAAAAAGTACCAGAAAAAAATATGAAAAACTTATCAGCCCAAGTTTCCATACACAGGTTGAAGGAACTGGTTGGAAGCGAACCCATCTGTTTTGTTGGTGATCAATTAAATCAGCAGCCTATAATCACAAGGCGCATGAGTATACTGAAAGTTGACGACCGAGGAAATGTCTGGTTTATGAGTTCTATAATGAGCAGTAGGAACGCCAAAATTAAACGAAACGATGAGGCACAATTATTTTATCTAAATGCTCCCACTTACGAATTCCCCAATGTGCTTGGCCATGCAACCATCCATACCGAAAGGGGAAAATTTTTCGCAATGTGGGCACCTTTTGCCAGAGCCAAGTTTAAAGATGGAGAAGATGATGCGGATACTTCTTTGATAAAAATAGCACCACAATCAGCCTACTATTGGGATACCGAAAACAACAAAATGATTTCTGTGATCCAAATGTCAGCATCAACGGTGGCAGATAGTGGACTTGATAATGGTGTGGAAGGAACATTAAAAGTTCTACAAATTTAAACTTCATAGCAACATCAAAATAAACTTGAGGCAAAGTTGAAAAAGCAATGCGTGAATAGAAGCACGGAACTTTAGAACATGGCAATTGGGACAGATTAAAAACATCCTTCACAGGTAGATTGCGATTACTTTGCGTTAAGCAAATGCGAATGAATTTAATATTTCAAAAAAGCAAGCGACCCCAATATAAAAAAAAATCACAAAATTATCCGGACGTTCAATACAAAAAATATCCATTCCATTGATTCACAAACTTACTCATGGATTTAAGATCGGGCTATCCTTTTTGGTTAATTAAAAACGGATTACCGTTTAATTATCCCAAGCTTGAGCAATCGATACAAACTGAGGTAGCAATTTTAGGTGGAGGCATTTCTGGTGCACTTGTAGCATACTACTTAATAAATGCAGGAATTAAATGTGTGGTCTTAGACGCACGCTCAATAGGTTTGGGGAGCACTTGCGCGAGCACATCACTTTTGCAATATGAAATTGATACTCCATTAAGCAAATTAAAAAACTTGGTCGGATTAAAAAACGCAGTGCGTTCTTACCAACTTTGCGCCGATGCAATTTCAACAATTAAAATGATAAGTAAAAAACTTCATTATAAAGAATTTCAATCCACAAAAAGCCTTTATTATGCAGCGCACGAAAAAGACATTTCTTTTTTAAAAGAAGAATTTGAAATCCGAAAACAAAATGGATTTCAAGTAAAATTTCTCACTCAGGCACAACTCAAAAAACAATTCAATATCGCAGCACCTTGTGCCATTTTATCACAGTGCGCAGCCAAAATAAATGCCTACTCCTTTACGCACACACTTCACCAAGAAAGCATAAAAAAAGGATTGCAGATCTTCGATAGAACACCAATCAAAAATATAAAACATGATGAAACCAATGTGACGCTCATCACCGAGAACGGAAACAGCGTAATCGCTGATAAACTTATTTATGCAACTGGCTATGAAACTGTAAAATTTATCAAAAAGAAAATAGTTGAACTTAACTCCACCTACGCGACCATCAGCGAACAAGCAAATGGAAAAACAAAATTTTGGAGAGATGATGTATTGATTTGGAATACAGCTGACCCATATTTATACATGCGGACCACGGATGACCAACGGATCTTAGTTGGTGGCAGGGACGAGAAATTTTTCAACCCCGTTAAACGAGATAAGCTAATAGACAAAAAGAAAAATCAATTAATTAAAGACTTCAAGGCCGTCTTCCCATCTATTGAGTTCATTCCTGAATTTACTTGGACGGGAACTTTCGGCGCAACAAAAGATGGTCTCCCTTTTATAGGCCCATACCCTCCCTTGCCCAATAGTTATTTCGCATTGGGATTTGGGGGGAATGGAATAACTTTCAGTCTCATAGCTGCTCAAATAATAACTGATTTAATTACAGATAAGAAAAATAGCGATGCAGAAATATTTTCTTTTCAACGTATTTAGTTAACCCAAATTTTAAATAAGACTAAAAAATAAAATGACAAACTTTTCAATTCAAGTAATAGGAATAATTGCAGGATGTATGACATCTCTTTCAATGATTCCGCAACTTATAAAATTAATTAAAAGTAAAGAAGCTAATGATGTTTCTATTTTTATGATTGTTCTATTACTTATCGGGGTAGCATTGTGGGTAGTGTATGGAATTTTGAAGCAAGATGTTCCAATTATCACGACCAATTGCTTTTCTTTTGCTTTAAACCTACTATTATTGGCCTTTGTAATTAAATATAAAAAATCAGGACTACGGTAGTTCATATTCCACTAGCTGCAAGATATAAATATAATTATGAAAAATATTTTAACCAAATAATGCTAATAATTATGTATACTAAGTCGCCTAGTCAACAAGCGTTGAACGCGACAGTAAAAAGAAAAACAAAATTGATATTAGTGTTTGTTGTTTATTAATTCCTTCCAAAACCGCGAAGGGCAAGCCATTCCGGTGCTATATCCTGTCCGTCCGAAATCAGATGCAACAGTATTAGCATTACTAAAACGGCAAGAAATAAATAACAAGCTGATTTCGCAGCTCTTCCCCGTATTAATAAACATAGGAGAGCGGTTAAAAAAGATAGGGGATATTTGGCAAGATATTTTCGCAAAAGAAATAGCCGTAAATAAAGTGTGGAAAAAGATGAGGCGGCTATAGTGAATCACCAAAAAAGATAAACTTAATTTTTAACCGATGATCAAATCTATAAAATCGCCACCCCGCCTGCACTCTGTGCTAATTTCCCTTTGCCTGATCCTACTTTTAACTTATGCAGGTCAAGACATTTTAATTCCTGTTGCCTTGGCGATGATGTTCGCTATTTTGCTAAGACCAGTAGTAGTTTTTCTACAAACAAAACTAAGTTTTCCCCAAATTCTGGCTGTCGCGGTGTCGGTGATATTTGCAATTTTGATCGTAGCTGGGATCATTTATTTCATTTCTTTTCAGTTGGTAGACATAGCGAGCGATTGGGTTAAAATTAAAGCTAATTTAATGGTTCATTACACCAATCTTCAGCAATGGGTAAAGGATTCTTTTGGGGTAAGTTTTCGGGATCAGAAAAAATACATCCAACAAGCAGGAAAGGATTCGCTGGAGGGGGGCCCATCCATGATTGGTAGTACTTTAAATTCTTTTACCGATACCTTGCTCAATATGGTATTGGTTCCATTTTACACCTTTTTGATTTTGCTTTATCGAAATTTATTCATCGTTTTTATTCTTAAATTTTTTAGAGACGAGCCGCAAAGCATGATCCACCAAGTTTTAGTAAAAGTAAAAACCTCAGTTCAAAGTTTTTTGACTGGCACTATGATAGAGATGTTAATTGTTTCTGGACTTACAACCGTAGGTCTAATGATTATTGGAATGAAGTATGCTATTCTTTTGGGCGTGATCACGGGGGTACTCAACTTGATCCCGTACATTGGGATTTTGGTGGCAGCATTACTCACGATTGTCGCCACGCTGACCAGTACTGCGGAACTGTCTACCATTGCCGGTGTAGTGGTGGTTAACATCATAGTCCAGTTTTTGGATAACAATATTCTGGTTCCCATGGTGGTGAGCTCTAAGGTTAAGATCAATGCTTTTATGTCCATCATTGTTATTTTGATAGGTGGCCAACTTTGGGGAGTTGCGGGCATGTTTTTGGCAATTCCGGCGGCAGCCATGCTCAAAATCATCTTTGATCAGGTGGAATACCTTGAGCCATGGGGTTTTTTAATCGGTGATGACATCCCCAAAACCTTAGAAAGAGATGCCCTATTACCGAAAGACACAGAATCCGCAAATGCATTGGAATCAGGCACTTCCATTTTAAAATCCTTCAATAAGGCAACCCAGACAATTGGTAAAACGGTAAAATCCTTGTTCCGGTGAAACTCTGGATGAATTTTTCCAACAGTGCCCTTCTTCCAATTTGCCTGAGAAGAGCAACAAATTCTTTATGTGAGTGCGTGTTCCTTCAGTTTATAATAATGATTATTGAAAGAAACCGCACTTCTCTATTTCCAATGGGTAAGACTTATGGTAAGCATAAAGCGCCATTTTCCGCTTAACGGCATTACCCCGCAAATACCCCACCCAAAGCAGTCGTTTCATGAGTTCTCCATCTGAAACATTTATTTGCGGATTCTGTCCATTTTTCACAAAATTATACTGATATTTTTTATATTTGTTGTAGGCTTTAATTGGGGTATTAACCAATTTCCTTTATATTTGTACTTATGCAATGCGATACCTTTTTGGCGCATTTCCACACCTTTGAAAATGCTAAAATCGTAACTGTCTAAAGTGCAAATTTGAACCAACAAAATCAAGAAAGGCATGAAGCTAAAAATCACACCAGATACTTTTTTGGAATGGATTGCGATAAAACTTAACATTGTTCCCACACCGCTGATTGACACCCAAATTGCTTTCACTACAGCAAGAGCCATTATGACAGCTGCTGAACTGGATATTTTTGAAACATTGGGCAAGAACAGCAAAACCTTTCATCAGGTTGCCGACAGTTGTAAAACGCACCTTGTCGCCACTAAGCAATTGCTCGACTGCTTGGCGGGAATTGGTTATCTTAAATGGAGCAATGACCAATATTCCATAAAGCCGAAATACTATAAATGGCTACTGAAAGAATATCAATCCAACCTAATAGGCAAACTTCGTTTTCAGATTAGTGAATGGAACTGGATGTCAAAGCTAGAAGATTATGTCCGGACTGGTAAGCCGATGGAATTACATTCGGTAATTAGCGAGTCGGAGTGGGCCAACTATCAGGATGGTATGCGTGACTTGTCCGTGCACAGTGCGAAAGAGCTTGCGGGTAAAATCAAGCTTTCGGCCAACACTTCAAAGTTGCTTGATATTGGCGGTTCGCACGGACTTTACTCTATTGAACTATGCAAAAGATATCCTTCGCTGTCAAGCACTATTCTTGAATTGCCAGGGGCAATTGACAGGGCCAGTGCCATTGCGGCACAACAGGGACTTACCGACCGTGTGAAATTCCAAGTGGGCAACGCAATCACCGACGACTTGGGAGAACAGAAGTATGACCTGGTTATGATAAACAATGTGGTGCACCATTTTACTGCTGAAGACAATCTGAAATTGGCACGGAAAGTTGCCGGTGCATTGAAGCCAGAAGGTATGTATGCTGTCGGAGAAGCAATTAGGGGCACTAAGCCCGGCGAAGGTGGTGCGGTAGCTTCAAGCATCGGACTTTATTTTTCATTGACAAGTGAATCGGGAGTATGGTCAATAGAGGAAATAAACTCATGGCAACGAAAAGCAGGATTGAAAATACAAAAGCCAATTGGTCTAATGACATTGCCTGGTTGGAAAATGCTGGTTGCGACCAAGTAGAGCAATGCAAAACTGTTTTGTTTCACAGCAAGGTATTGGTGAATATGGAGGGGAAGGGGTGTGTTTTGAGCCCCACCGGTAGTCCCGTTTATGCTTCGTATAAACCTTAACCTTTTAAGTTACTGCTATGACAACCCATAAAGCGTTGGCTATTGCGCTAACCGATGTTCCAGTAAGCGATAAATACCAAAGTGAAACGCTTGCCATTTTTCAAAATAACATGATAAAATAAATTACAATTATCCTTGTTACGGACAAGTCTACGACTAAGTTCCTCTTTGTTTTGGGGATAAATTGAGCTGCTTGGACGGCCCTGCTTCGTACTTCTGATCCGCCACTTCGCGCCAAACTGTCGACATTAGTAGTCGGCTTAAAAGACAATATTTTCAAAAAATGGACAAATTGCTAGATAAACCCAATGACTGGATAAAGTAATGGGAGTGGCATTGCTCGGGACAATACCAGTTGAGGGTGTCTTTGTGACCGGAGTTGCCCCAAATAATTTTTTCCAATAAAGCAACCTTTTTGTTAAGAAATAGGTCTGTGTATTTGAGTTTAACCCACTTTAATCACTGCTTATGAAAATCATTGTCCCATTCATATTTTTCATTGCTTTTTTTCAATTGGTTTCCCTTTCCGGCTTGGCCCAAGACGACCCCATGAAGACCAAAGAGCGCCAAAGCCAGCCACCAACCCCCAACGATAGCACTGTGCGCCCCAACTGGGATGTGTACAAGTCGACAACCAGCAAAACTAAGCGGAACCGTCCCAATCAAAGCTTTAAGCTGGGCGCGGGCGTGCAGTTGGGATTTCCCCAGGGACAGTTCGAGGAAGTTTCACCCAACCTGCGGCCTTGGGGACTGGCTTTCAATGCCTTGGCCCGCTTGGGCAAGACGCCCATCTGGCTCGGGGGCGACCTTGCATTTGTGGGCTACGGTCGGCAAGTGGAGGTGATCAGTGCTTGGGGGGGTGGCCGCATCATCCGCAAAAACCGGATGGTCATTGGCAATGTAGTGGCCCGGATCCAGCCAAATATCAATTTCCCGATCCGGCCGTATGTCGAGGGAATGGTGGGGGCCAAGTATTTCCGCACGGCCACGGAGGTGGAAGCCGCCAATTCATGGCGCAACAACAATAATAACAACAACAATAACAATAGTTTTACCGCACCAAATCACCAAGACATTGCCCTGAGCTACGGGGGGGCGGGCGGCCTGAATATCATGTTTGGTAATAATTTCGGCCTGGATCTGAAGGTCATTTATTTGCTCGGGGGAACAGCCACTTACGTCAAGCCGGAGGACATCAGCGTTGGGCTGGATCCGGCCCAGACCATCATCAACAAGACCACCCGATCCAGCACCGATCTGATTGCGGGCCAAATCGGGATAGTGATCAGTTTTTAGTTCAAAAAAACAGTTTTTGTTCAATAAAACCTTTTAATTGAATATCAGACCGCTAAAAAGCAGCAAATTATTTTGCTGCTTTTTTTGTGTCCCGGGCGTAGCAACTGGCTGGATCGCTCTACCAGTGAGGGGGCTGAATCGGTAAGGCTAAGCCAGTCTAGGAATGGAACAATGGCCACAAAGCAGTAGATTTGCGTATAACGATAGGACGAATGGCCGAGCGAAGCAGTATTTTTGACATGATTGGGCCAGTGATGATCGGGCCGTCCAGTTCCCATACGGCGGGGGTAGTGCGCATTGGCCGGAGCGCAATGGCCATCTTGGGTGGCATGCCCGAAGTGGCCACTGTTACGTTTTATAACTCCTTCGCCCGGACCTATGAGGGGCACGGCAGCGATCGGGCCATCATCGCGGGGTTGCTGGGCTACCCAACCGACGATATCCGCATCCGCAATTCCTTTGACCATGCCCAAGCCGCCGGCCTGCAATACGGGTTCAAAACGGTGGGCAATGCCTCCACTTTTCACCCTAATACGATTAAGCTCCATTTGCGGCTCGGCGCAAAAACCACCGAGGTGATCGGGGTGAGCAAAGGGGGCGGGATCATTGCCATTGAAGAGGTGGATGGTTTTCAGGCCAACTTATCGGCCAACTTGCACACGCTGTTCATCGTGGCCGAGGACATCAAGGGCACGATCGCTTTTATTGCCAATATTTTGGCCAATGAAGGTTGCAACATTGCCACGATGTCGGTGTCACGCCGGGGCAAAAACGATTTGGCCTGCCAGTTTATCGAGATGGATTCCCCGCTGCGCCCGCTCACGATGGAGTATATGCGGAGCTTGCTTTGGGTAAAAGAAATTGGCTGCATTCCGCCCATTACCTAAAATTTAATTGACATTTATACTTTCGTCCGTTTTGCTCATGGTGACTGCCCCGACCGACCAACCCCTTGCCAACCAGATCCACGGTCTACTGTTGGCCGAGGTGCGCCGCCGATTGTTTGATGAGTCGGTGCCCCGGCTCAAAAAATGTTTGTCCCTGCTCTCCGAAGCTGAAATATGGCACAAACCAAATCCCCATGCCAATAGCGTGGGCAATTTGGTGCTACACTTGTGCGGCAATGCCCGCCAGTGGATCTTGCACGGGATTGGGGATCAGCCCGATTACCGGCAGCGCCAAGCCGAGTTTGACGAAGCCGGCCCACTGCCCACCGACCAGTTGCTGGCTGCGTTGGATCAGTTGAGTGAAGAGGTGGAAGCAGTGCTGGCCCATCTCGTGCCCCACGAACTGGTATTGGCGCGGCAAGTGCAAGGCTTTAACGAGAATACCATCAGTATTTTGATCCACGTGGTGGAGCATTTTTCTTACCACACTGGGCAAGTAAGCTATTACACCAAAATCCGCAAGGAACTGGATTTGGGTTATTATGCCGGGGAAGCCTTGGATGTGACCGGTTAAAAATTAAAAATATCGGCAACACATTTTAAGTTTGTCGGTTTAATAAATTATTGGTTCATATTGATCGGTTTTATCCCAATTGGTATTCATGAAAAGTGTTGACCCCAAGGAATTGACTATCCCCGAAATACAAACCTTGTTCCAGGGCGTGATCGCCCCCCGCCCCATTGCTTTTGCCAGTACGATCGATCGGGCCGGGCAGGTCAACCTCAGCCCGTTCAGCTTTTTTAATATGTTCAGCATGAATCCCCCCGTGCTAGTGTTCTCGCCATCGCGCCGGGGGCGGGATGGCACCAATAAGCATACACTGGAAAACGTGTATGAAGTGCCCGAAGTGGCCATTAGTATGGTGGATTATGCCATGGTGGAGCAAATGTCGTTGGCCAGTACGGAATACCCAAAAGGAGTCAATGAATTTGTCAAGGCTGGGCTGGTCGAGGAGCCATCAGAGCGCATTGCCCCACCCCGGGTGAAAGGTGCACCCGCCAGCTTTGAATGCAAAGTAAACCGGATTATCCCGCTGGGCAGTGGGGGCGGGGCCGGGAATTTGGTCGTTTGCGAAGTCCTGCTGGCCCATTTTCGCCCCGATCTCTTCAATGATCAAGGAGTCATAGATCCCCACAAGGCGGATCTGGTGGCACGGATGGGGGGCGACTGGTATTGCCGGGCCAACGGTGGGGCACTGTTTCAAGTGGCCAAGCCCTTGACCAAGAAGGGTATCGGAGTGGATCAATTGCCCGCCGCCATCCGCCTGAGCTTGGTACTGACCGGCAATGAGTTGGGCAAACTGGCCAACGTTGAAAACCTACCGATTTTGGCTGATTTGTTGCACCTCCAAGTTCCCGATAAACTTGCAGATTTATCGGGACATGTGTTGGCCAGCGCCTTGCTGAAAGAGAATCTCCCATTGCATGCTTGGAAAGTCCTCTTGGAAAAGTAACTTTGTTCCCTGTTTAAATGTAATAATTGGCTCTCTACTTACGTTTCACTAGTGCTGAACCCTCGCATGGTCTATCGGAGCTTGGCTGATCTAAGCGATTGTCTTAAAATAGTGGCGATTCAAGTAGTTTTGCGTTGTAGTTCACCAAGCAAAACGATTGGCGATCACGGAGCGATTACCACTAACAATTTGCGAAAACGGTTGGGCAAATAAATCGCACCCAACCATTGCGCACGCGGCTAAAAACGCGCCGCATTTGACCCTCAAACCGTGTGTGACACCCACCACTACCAGAAAACTTACAATCAAGCTGAATTGCGCCACTAATTGCACATTGTTCAAAAAATTTGCCCTGTCGTTATGATTTGTTTATTGCCCCAACTGTTCAAAACCAACTTGCTTCTGTGCCTGATCTTTACAATGGGGGCGGTCACTACGGTCAATGGCCAACGAAGAATCCACGTGGATCCCACCGCCGTTGGCACCGCAAGCGGCGATACTTGGGTCGATGCCTACATCGACTTGCGGTTGGCATTCAACGATGCTGTTGCCGGTGATTCCGTTTTTGTGAAAGATGGCACCTACCAGCCCACCAGTGGCAGTGATCGCACCCTCAGCTTTGCCCTCAAAACTGGGGTGCGTTATTACGGTGGATTTACGGGCAACGAGGCCCCCAATGTGGTTAACCAGCCGACCCCCAGCCTACGGGGAGGTTTGGTAAAAGGCGGGGTCCCCGCCCTGCCCACTTTTGGGATTAGCGTATTGAGTGGGGACATTGGCACCATTGGCAGCAACACTGATAATTCTTACCATGTAGTAGTGGCCAATGGAGTGGACAATGCCCGCAAAAGCTTGGACCGCAATGTATTGAGCCCCGATATCAGCGCTGACATCACGTACTTGGATGGTTTTTTGATCCGCGATGGCAATGCCAACGGGGCCGGGCCCGACCAAAACAACGGGGGAGGGCTTTGGGCCAAGGACAGCCGGATTTTTATCAGCGATGTTTTTTTCATCAATAACCGGGCGGTTAACAATGGGGGGGGCCTCTATTCGGAGGATTCCCGGGTCACGATCTGGCTCAATATCCGCAATGGCAACAAACAAGAGTTTCACAGCAACTTGGCCGGGCGCGATGGAGGGGGCTACTACCTCAACCACGATAGTTTTTCTGATTTCAATTCCGACCATTTGTCGTTCAAAAATAGGGCTGGCCGCCACGGTGGGGCCTTGTATGTGGGGGCCAAGATCATTATGTTTGGTTTGGTCAGAGATCGCATTTCCCAAACCGTGCAGAAGGGTTCCAGTGCAGCGTACATCGAGGAATGCGAAGCCGAAAACGGGGGCGCGATTTACGTTGAGGGGCCCCGCGAGAGTAGCCAGTACTGGTTTATGCGCGATCACTGGTTTGTGCGCTGCCAAGCCCTGCGCCGACCGGGTGCCGCCGCCGATGAGGTTTCGGGCTATGGTGGTGGCTTATTTGTCAACTATCCCCGCCTGGTGGTCACCAACAGCATCTTTAGCAACAGTCAAGTGCTGCTCGGCAACGCTGCCTACCGGGGTGGCGGGCTGGCGGTGGTCAACCGCCAGATCGACGACCCCAACGTCAGGACCAGCGATGGGGACGAGGCGGTGGCCAAGCTGCGGCATTTGACCGTGATCAACAATACGGCTGCCGCTCTGGGCGGCACGGGCGGCGAAGGCGCGGGCCTGTACTCCGAAGGTGGATTTACCACGGATAACTTACGGATTGTCAACTCCCTGTTCTGGGCCAACCGCGACGATTTCGGCGCGGGCAATGTTGACCGCAGCTTCTTTTTGCGCAACAGTCCCACGCCCAATACCCGGGCCAGTTTCCTCTATTGCCTGTTTCAGGAAAGCAACTTGGCTGCCATGGCCGGGCCCGGACCAGGGAGCACCTTTGACAACCAATGTATTTACGGAAAAAATCCCCAATTATACAAGGTGGTCTATCCCGTGCCCATGAGTCCGGCCACCGATGCGGCCCGAAATATCTACAGCCCCTTTGAGCCGTATCGCGCCGGGGTGATCAACGATGAAGTGAATGAAGATTATTTTGGCTTCTTGCGTTCCTGCGTAGCCGATATTGGGGCCGTGGAATGTATGCGGTTTGCTGAGCAAGACGGCGTTTGGACCGATCCAGCCATTTGGTCGCCCTGGCAAACCCATGATCTGATCACTAATGCGCTATTGCCCGCGCCCATGCAGCAAGTACCCGTAAATGATCACAGCGTTACCATCGAAAACTCCACCATCCCGCCCGGCGTGCGCACGGTCACCATCACGACGGGGACGGCGGCTTTTGCCCACAATCTATACTTCAACAGTGGCAGTTTCATCATGGAAACTGGCAGCACATTTACCGTACGGCGCACCTTTTTCAAATTCCCCACCAGTGCCACTGCCTTTGATCCCGGCGGAGAATCCAATGTGGCCACGGCCGGGGGCACGGTCATTTTTGAAAATGAGTGCCAAAACTACAAGGTCAAAGTAAATGATGTCGGGGGGAGCCCATTGCCCGGCCTCGATGTCCGCAATTTTGCGAACCAACTTTTCCACAACAATACCATCACTTTCAACAACGTGATCTTGCGCAATCCGGGCTCGCTCTTGGGCAGCCCGCGCTTTGGCATTGCGGATTATTCGGTGTCACCTGTGCTCATCACGCCCATTACGCCAGGGCTCCGCTCCGATCAAGGAGGGATTATTTACCTCAAGCGAGTCCTTGATTTAGAAATCGGGGATTTTGGAACGGCCAACAATTTATATCTGTTGTCCAATCCCAATTACACCGCAATGGTGATTAACCGCAACAATGGGGACAATGAAATCTTGAACCAACCCGGATCTGGCCCTGCGGCAGTTTGGGCGGAACGCTACGTGGACGCCTATCAGCCCAGCCGCACGAGTGGGCCTGGGGGGTTGGGCTATAACTATTTCTCTTCTCCATTGACCGAAATTTCCAATTTGTCCGTCGGTGTATCGATCAATCAATATGCCGATAATCCGGGATCTGAAGTGCCGGGCATTAGACTGGATAACCCAGCCGATCCTTATTATTGGCAAAACCCCATTTATGTGTTGGGCAATTTCCCCAACTTTTATAAATACCTAGAAGGTAACAACAACAATTTTGAGGGCGGTGCGGCTCCTCAGGCGGGCTGGCGCTGCGCGGCGCCCGGCGAGAATATGCAGTTTGGCCGGGGCTACTGCGTCAATCTGCCCTCGGGCAGGACGATTCAGCTACGCGGCATCCCCAACAACAAGAACTACGCGATCAACGTGTCCCGTGGATCGGCGGCCCAGTCTGGCTGGAACCTAATTGGCAACCCGTACCCTTCGCTCTTGGATCTGGACGATTTGATCGCCACCAACTCGGGCCTGCTGGCCGAGAACACCGTTTGGCGGCGCACGGCTACCGCTCGCTTTGCCGGCCTGTGGGGGACTTATAACCCGGGCACCGGGGGCCTGGGCACCAATACCGGCCCCGAGGCCGACAAAGTGCAATCGGGCCAAGGCTTTTTTGTTCGGGCCAGCACCAACGGATCTTTCGTGTTCAACAATTCAATGCGGCCCCTCACCTATTCCCAGCCCCGTTTTTTCCGGGGCGAGGAGAGCGAAAAGCTCAATGATTTCACTGGGCTGGTGCGCTTGGACTTGACCAACCAGCGCACTAGTTTTACCGATCAAACCATCGTCTATTTCCGCAACGGGGCCACCGAGGCCAAGGATCGGCTGTTTGACAGCCAAAAAACCTTCTTCAACTCTTCGCCCTACCCCAACTTGTTCACCAAGATTGGGGACGAAGCGATGGCCATCAACGGGTTTCCGTTGGCTTATGAAGAGAGCCAAATCCCGCTTTACATCCGGGTGGCCGAGCAGGGCCGCCACGTGTTGCGCATTGACACTGCATTGTACCTAAAGAGCGGGGTGAACGTCTGGTTGGATGACAAAGAGACCAATACCAGCCACAATTTACTGGAGGGGGCTTATGCTTTCACCGTCAATTCGGGCCGCCAAGATCGGTTTGTCCTGCGCTTTGCCCAAGGCCAATTGGCCGGCCCGCTGGCCCCGGAGCTGGTACTTTATCCCAACCCTGCCACCACCGGGCTTACGCTGCGCTACCAGAGCGAAACCGTGAATGGACAAGCTTATATTACCATTACTGATCCATTCGGTAAGATTTACCAGAGTTTCTCCATTGAAAAGAACGCCAAAGTTTTTCAGGTGGCTGCCAATATTGAAGCCTTGCCCAAGGGCATTTACCTCGTGAACGTTCGGGACGGGGCCAGCAGCCAAACCCAGAAATTTATCAAACAGTAGGGGGTTGGGGGCGTTATTGCAACGATCACAAAAAAACTCCCGCCGAAAAGCGGGAGTTTTTTTGTGATCAACTTTGGCAATGGACCGCTCAACTAGCCATTGGAAAGGGCTTCGGCCCCGCCCACAATCTCCAAGATTTCCTTGGTGATGGAAGCTTGGCGGCTCCGGTTGTAAGTCAATTTTAGTTCTTTCAACAGTTCGCCCGCATTGTCGGTTGCTTTGTCCATGGCCGTCATCCGTGCCCCATGCTCAGAGGCAAAGGACTCCAGCAATGCTTTGTAAAAAGTAATCTTCAATGACTTGGGCAACAATTCTTGAGTAATCACCTGATTGCTGGGCTCATACAAATAGTCGATCGTGCTGACGCTTTTTTCCACCGAGGTGCTTGGCAAGCTGGTCAAAGGCAAAAATTGACTAGACCGGACTACTTGGGTGGCCACGTTCTTGAATTCGTTATAAACGATTTCTACCACATCAAAATCTCTGCGTAGAAATCCATCCATTGCAAACTCGGCGGCGGCCCGCACCTTTTCAAAGCGAAGGGTGAGTAAAAGCTCGGTGTAAGTCTCAATAACATTGTAATTGCGGCGGGTGAAGAACTCCCGGCCCCGGCGACCAATGGACATCACCGTGACCGCCCCCGCTTTTTTCTGCTCAGCATATTTGCCGTCAATCAGCGCGACGGCGGCTTTCATCACATTGGAGTTGAAACTGCCGCACAGCCCCCGATCGGAAGTAATCACCACTACCAGTACTTTATTGACCGGGCGCTCATTGGCAAACGGGTTTTCATCGTTCTGGACTTCCTCACTGGCAATCACATTGTTCAGGATTCCTTGCAAGCGCAGCGAATAGGGGCGCATTTGCATGATGTTGTCCTGCGCCTTGCGCAATTTGGCCGCCGCAACCATTTTCATGGCTTTGGTGATTTGCTGGGTAGAGCGCACGGAATTGATCCGGTTCCTGACTTCTTTTAAACTCGGCATTGTTGCTTACGGATAGAATTACTTTAAATATAACTGCTGCAAACTGCCCAAGAGCAGCGCAATGACTATGCCTTACTTGGAATAGCTTTTGGCCAGTTCTAGGGCCACTTTTTTCAATGTGCTGGTAATATGGTCGTCCAGTTTGCCGGCTTTCAGTCCGGCGAGCACTTCTGGGTAGCGAGCCTCCAACTGGTTCACGTACTCGATTTCAAATTCCCGCACGCGCCGCACGTTCACTGTATCCAAATAACCGTTGGTCGAGGCGAAGATGATGGCAACCTGCCGTTCTACCGCTACTGGCGAATATTGGCCTTGTTTGAGGATTTCCAGATTGCGGCGGCCGCGTTCAATGATCAGCTTGGTGGAAGCATCAAGGTCGGAACCAAACTTGGCAAAAGCTTCCAATTCGCGGAACTGGGCTTGGTCGAGCTTCAGCGTACCAGCCACTTTTTTCATCGACTTGATCTGGGCCGATCCACCCACTCGCGACACTGAAATGCCCACGTTGATCGCTGGCCGGACCCCGGCGTTGAATAAGTTCGACTCCAAAAAGATTTGTCCGTCGGTAATTGAAATCACGTTGGTCGGGATGTAGGCCGATACGTCACCCGCTTGGGTCTCGATAATGGGGAGCGCGGTCAATGACCCACCGCCTTTTACCCGGCCAATCAGCGAAGGGGGCAGATCGTTCATATTTTTGGCAATATCGTCTGAACGGGTAATCTTGGCTGCCCGCTCGAGCAGGCGGGAGTGCAAATAAAACACGTCACCGGGATAAGCTTCGCGGCCAGGGGGGCGGCGGAGGAGCAGCGACACTTCGCGGTAAGCCACGGCCTGCTTTGACAAATCGTCATACACCACCAGCGCGGGCCGGCCAGTATCGCGGAAGTACTCGCCAATGGCGGCCCCGGCAAAGGGGGCATAAAACTGCATGGGCGCAGGCTCAGCCGCTGGGGCAGCTACTATCACGGTGTAAGGCATGGCACCCGCTTTTTCCAGTGCCGCCACTACGTTGGCAATGGTAGAAGCTTTTTGGCCAATGGCCACATAGATACAATAAACGGTTTCGCCCCGCTCAAAAAATTCTCTTTGGTTGATAATCGTGTCAATCGCCACGGCGGTTTTGCCAGTTTGCCGATCGCCGATGATCAATTCCCGTTGACCACGCCCGATGGGGATCATGGAGTCAATGGCTTTGATCCCGGTTTGCAAGGGCTCGTTCACTGGTTGGCGAAAGATAACCCCCGGGGCTTTGCGCTCGAGGGGCATTTCAAATTTCTCCCCGGTCAGCGGGCCTTTGCCATCAATCGGCTGGCCAAGGGTGTCCACCACCCGGCCGCACATGCCATCACCCACGAGGATGGAGGCAATCTTGCGGGTGCGCTTCACGGTGTCGCCTTCTTTGATGCCCTGGGATTCCCCAAAGATTACGGCCCCCACGTTGTCCTCTTCCAAGTTCAGCACCAAGCCCTGGAGGCCGTTGCTAAACTCGAGGAGTTCGCCCGATTGGGCTTTGGACAGGCCATAAATGCGGGCAACCCCGTCGCCCACTTGTAGCACGGTGCCTACTTCTTCTAATTCGGCCTCGGTCTTGAAACTAGAGAGCTGCTCCCTAAGTATTGCTGAAACCTCATCGGGTCTGATTTGTACCATGGTAATTGGCAAATTATATTATGTCTTTAAAAATAATGCGATTGAACAAATGGCCACCGCCACGAAAATACAGTTAAAACTCCTTGATGTACGGGTTGTGTGAAAACAACATCCGTAGATCGTTCAGGCGACTGCGGACCGAGTCGTCCACTTGTTTATCGCCCACGCGCAGGACAAAACCGCCGATAAGATCGGGATCAATCTTTTCCTTGAGTTCCACTTGTGCCTTGCCCGTCATTTGCCGTACTGCGGCCACAAATTGATTGCGCATGGATTCGTCAATGGGCACTGCGGTGGTCACTTCGGCATTTTCGATCCCTTGCATCGCATTGTAGAGCAAGTGGAAAGCAACGGCAATGGCCTCAAGGCTGGCTTCCCGGTGCTTCTTGCCAATCAGGGCAAATAATGAAAGCGTCAGATCATTTACCCGGCCGGTGAACAAGCGTTTTATTACCGCCTGCTTTTTGTCATGGGTAATGATCGGGTTACGGAGCATGGCCCGAAGTTCGCGGTTTTCCTTGCAAGTATGGCTGAAAAGCAGCATATCTTGGTGGACTTCCGCCAAGATTCCCCGTTCCTGGGCTAAGCCTGCAATTGATTTGGCATAACGCGAAGCTACTTTTTGGTCAAGCATTGCTAATTTCTTTGATATGGGTTGAGAACAGGTAGGCTACTTGATTTGGCAATTGGCACCTAAAACGGGTTTTCCGTGGCGTAAATCACTTGTTCAATTAATTCATTTTTAAATCGGTCATGTA
>JBBQXF010000063.1:0-28165 GCA_038209965.1 Cytophagales bacterium
TGATCAACAGGTCCTTGCTCAGCTCGGATCCGAAGAGCTTCTTGAAGCCAAAGTCGGTGAAGGGGTTGAGGTAGCGCCCCTCGCTGGCCAATTCTGGCTGGGCCCCCGGCAAAGCCTTGTCTTTCTTTTTCATCAAACAAAGATAGAAAAAAAGCGCAAGTAAACGCGCCAGCTTGACAGAACGGCCATGGCTAGGGACGGTTTGTGCCGAACGAGCGTTTACAGGTACGGCCGACTTCTCTTGGCTTATGACAAACAGGCAGTCCCGGTTCGTGCGAACTGGGACTGCCTGTTTGTTATCCGCAAAAACGATTCCGGTGTTTAATTGCTGCCATTGGGTTTGGTGGTCTTGGGTTTTTCGCCGGGCTTGGTGCCAGCGGGCTGCTGTCCGCCGCCGGGCCGGCCGGGCTGGGTGGCTGGTCGGCCGCCGCCTTGGCCGCCATCGCCGCCGCCATCGCCGCTGCCGTCTTTCATGTCATCGTTGTTGATGCTCTTGCGCCGCTTAGCGGGAGCATCGAAACTGAGTTTGCCGATCCGGTAGCTGAAATTGATCCGAAAGCTCAGATTTTGGTTTACGTTGACGCTCTGCTGATTGATTACCGGCGACACCAATTCACTGCGGATGGTGATGCCGTTGAAATTAAAGAAGTTCTCCAAGCCAGCGCCAATACTGCCCTTCTTATTTTTGAAATCCTTTTTTAGGCCGAGGCTATAGATCCCAAAACCGCCCTGAATGCCTTGCAATTGCACGGCGCGGCCCCGATAAAACGAAAAACTTTGCAGTCCCCAGCCTTTGCCCAAGTCGTAGCCACCAAAAAGCCGGAAGTTGTAGACCCAGCCTTGGTTGCTGGCATTGTAGAGCGGGTTGGGGACATTGTTGCGGAGCATTGCATAATATATGTCGCCCCCAGTGCCCAAGTTGAACTTGCCCACGTTTACATTGAGCGATAGGTTGAAACCGTAGGCATCTTCGCGGCCGATGTTCTGGAAGGTGGTACGAATGGTGTCCCGGCCCAAAATATCGCGTACACTCTGGATGGCATTGTTGGTATTCCGGGCAAAAGTGGTGAGGTTGATCGCCACTCCTTTTACATAGGTGCTGTAACCGAGTTCGAAGTTGTTGGTAAACTCGGGATTGAGAGCTGGATTGCCAATGGTTATATTGAGTGGATTGGCAGCCTGCACGTTGGGGTTGAGGAACTGTAACGACGGCCGCTGCAAACGTCGGTTGTAAGACAGTTTGATGATATCGCCCTTTTTCAATTTCTTGGACAGGTTGATGCTCGGTACCACTGCTCCATACGCTGGTATATTGATTTTTTGTTCGTTTTGCAAACTGGCCTTGATGTCGGTATATTCGTAACGGGTGCCAACTTTGATACTGTAGTTAGTCTTGCTGGTGTAAGTGTACGATACATAGGCGGCCGATACGTTCTGGTCATAGTTGAGCGCGTTGGACAACTGGGTGTTCGGGTTGACAATATAATCGCCAGTAGCTCCAGTGGCAAACAAATATTGGAAATTACTGGTCACTTGGCGCATGATCTGCTTGGCCCCGAACTCGAGCATCTGATTTTTCTTGATCGGGGTTTGATAATCGATCTGGATGGTAGATTCTTGGTTGAGGCTACCGTTCAGGTTTTTGAGCCGGTTGAGGATCGTGCGGGTATCAGCGTTCAGAACACTATTGGTAAAGTCGTTGGTGCGGTCATTGCGACTATAAAGGGCCAACACACTTAGTTCCCGCTGGGGTTTTTCGTAGGCGTGGGTGTAGGTGAGGCTCACGTCCACATTGTTGGATAAATCTTTTACATTCACATCGCGCAGGCCGGTGCCAAGGGGCAAATTGTTCTGGGAAGTACGGGCCAGTAAGCCATCCTGATAACTATTGGTGTTCGATACGCCAAACTGTACCGAAGCGGTGAGGGAGTTTTTTTTATCAATATCGTAATCAAAGCCCAGCGAATAACGCCCTCGTAGCCCTGTGCGGCGGGTATCGGCCGATTGGATGGTGAGCAGCTCGTTGCCAGCGGTGTTGATGGTGCGTTGGCTGTTCTCAAAATTGCCCTGCACATTGTATTCGCCCCGGCCAAAGCCGCCAAGCGTAAAACCCATTTTGCCCTTTCGGTAGCTGCCATTGAGGCCCAAGTTGGAGCCCCGAAACCCAACGCCCGTATCAATGCCCAAAGTCAAACCTTGCAAGGTGTTTTTCTTGGTGATAATGTTGATGATACCTGCCGAGCCTTCAGCATCATAGCGGGCTGAGGGCGAGGTGATCACTTCTACCGACTTGATCTGATCCGCGGGGATTTGCTTGAGCGCATCGGCCACCGTGCTGGCCAAAATGGTGGAAGGCTTGTTGTTGATCAGCACGCGGATGTTCTGGTTGCCGCGCAGGCTCACATTGCCATCCAAATCAACAGTGAGCGCGGGTACCCGGCGCAGTACATCCGCTGCATCGCCACCCCGGGTGGTAGCATCTTGGTCGGCGTTGTAAATGGTGCGATCCACCCGTTCCTCGATCAGGTCTTTCTTGCCTTCTACGGTCACTTCGTCAAGTTCCTGGGCTTGGAGCGATAGTACCATCGTGCCCAGCAGCACCTCGCCTTTTTCTTCCACGGTAATTTCCTTGTCAACTGTCTCATAACCAATGAAACTAATGGCTACTTTGTACTTGCCCGCTGGTACTTTTGTGATTACAAATAGGCCATTCTCATCGGCCACTGCCCCGTTAATGGGTTTTTTGGTTTCAAGGCTGATGAGTGAAACGGTGGCAAAGGCCACTGGTTTTCGATCAGTTGAGTCCAATACAATGCCCGTAATTTTGCTCCTGCCCACTGGGGCTTGGCCCAGCGAAATTAAATTGCAAGAGAGATGGAGGATGACGAAAAATAAAAACTGCTTTTTCATAGTAAGATTTATATCTGCCCCAAAATTACGGGATTGGCGGGCCAGCGTAGGTTAACGCGCGTTGCACGTACCTATATACAAGGTTAATGCTTGGCAAAGCCTGTAGATACAGATTGGGGCAGGCCATGTGGCAAACTTTGGCACGCAGATGGGAATACTCGATATTAGCCATTAGATTTGTGTACTTTGCCACCCAAAAATCCGTTTGACCATCATGCAACTATTGTTACCACTCGTTCGCTTTTTGCTGGTGCTGATTCTCCTTGCCGTTGGCCCAATGGTGGGATATGGGCAGGGTGGATCGCTGAGCGGCAATGAGAAGTTGTACGAATCCTACGTCAAGGACCGGGAATGGAACAGGGCCGCCATCTTTGCTATGAGGATTGGCGAGGAGTATCAGCGGTTGGGCGACAATGAAACCGCCCTCCAGATGTTCGAGAAGGCCGAAACCCACGCTATTAGAGCAAAAGACAACAGGATACTGGCCCAAACGTATGAGCGATTGGCGGGGGTTTATGTGGCCGAGGACGATAAGCGGGCCTTGCCCAATTTCCAAAAAGCCCTTACCTCTTACGAAAGGGTCGGCGAATCGGGGGCTGTGCTCCGGGTGTACCTGAAACTAGGGCGTTATTATACGAAGCTCCGAGAATATGATCGGGCCATCCAGATTTACGAGAAGGCCCGCGCCTTGGCCAAGGCCAAGGGGATGGAGAAGGAAGTGCTCGACTGCTATGCCCGCTTGGCCGAGGTTTACAAAGCCAAGGGCGACCAAGCCAATGCCGAGGCATTCAAGGAAAAATATGCGAAAGAGGCCCAGCCCGAAAAAATCGAAACACTCAAGGAAAAGAGCGAGAGTGAAATTGCCAAGCTTCGGGAGCAACTCAACGATCCAACCGTGGCAAGGGATACAACGCGAAAGCTGGATCTGGAAAAAGAACTGAACGAAAAAATAGCATCGCTGTCTGAGTTGAACAGTATGCTTGGGAATTCGCTGGACAAAAGCCAAAAACAAAATGAGCAGCAGCAACGGCTCATCGCGGCGGCCAAGGAGCGATTGCAACTTTACGCGATCATTGCCGCAGTGGTGGCCGTGCTGATACTGGTGGGGATTTTCTCGATGGTCCGAATCAGTCGCCAAAAATCTGCCCTCAAGCGCAGCAACGATGAAATCGTGAAGAAAAACCGCTTGATCGAGGCCCAAAAAGACGACCTGCAAAAACAGAAACAAAAAACGGAGCAGTTGCTGGTGCGCAAAGATGAACTACTGCTCAATATTTTGCCCAAAGAAGTGGCCGATGAGCTAGAGAATAAAAAAAACCAGCGCTACACCCGCAAACATAGCGCAGTGAGTGTATTGTTCTCCGATTTCGAAGGGTTTACCCGCATTTCGGGCGAAATGGATCCCGAGGATTTGATCGAGGAACTGCACGAATGTTTTTCGGCCTTTGATGAGATTTGTGGGCGGCACAACTTGGAAAAGATCAAGACCATCGGTGACGCTTACATGTGTGCGGGCGGGATTCCCAAAGAAAACGATACCCATGCCGTCGATATTGTCAATGCAGCCCTGGAAATGCTCGCGTTCATGGAGCGGCGCAAACGGCAGCGCGAGTACAAGGGCCACCAGCCGCTCGAGTTGCGGATCGGCATCAACACCGGCCCGCTGGTGGCCGGGGTGGTGGGGACCAAAAAGTTTGCCTACGATATTTGGGGCGACACCGTCAACACGGCGGCCCGGATGGAACAGAGCGGCGAAATCGGCAAGATCAACTTGTCGGAGGCCACCTACGAACTGGTCAAGCGCGATTTCTATTGCCGCTACCGGGGCCAGATCCAAGCCAAGAACAAGGGCTTGATCGACATGTATTTTGTGGTAGAAAAACTTTAGCCCGCCTATTTTTTTACCACTTTTTCATAAAGCGCAATCCACTGGGGCACATTCATTTTTGTGACCAACTCCCCAATCAGGGCATGGGGAATGGGTGCTGCATGTTTGAACCGGAGGCAGCTTTTGCCCAAGTCTAATTTACTGGGGTTGTGCTTGGGATATTCGGCCACGAACCACGCCAACAGATCAGGATCGGCATACAACCCCAAATGATAGAGCGCAATGTGGCTTTTGAGGGAAGCCAAGCTGAGGAAAGGTAGCGGCAGTTGGGCATTGCAGTGGTAGCCTGCTGGATAGATCGAGTGGGGCACGACATAGCCCAACATCCCATAGTTCATGATCTCGACAAAGTCTGCTGGCAGATTGGTGAGAATGGTTTGCCGCAATTGGGCAACAGCGGTCTGCCGATTCTCGGGCAGCGCATCGAGGTAGGCTTGGGGAGTGGTGATGGTTGCTGGCATTGGCTTAAAGGAAAAAAGAGGGACAACCAGTGCTGTTTGCGTGGTGTTGGGACAATCAAAAATAGATTGAACTACTGGTAAAATCAAACCAAGTGCGCGGAAAAATTGTGCTGGCAGAGGCCGAAACTAAGTAAAAGGCTAGCCAACTGACGCAGTATTTTAAAAAGAACTGTCCAACTTCGGATCGTACGAATTTAGAAAAAAAATCGGGCTTGCCAAAGTCGTCCGCAAAATTGAGGTAACTTCCGGCCAAAATCACGTGGTTGGTGGCGGATTGCCCACAGCTATTTTGTGGCTTGAGCAAACAATTCGTGGGCCGATTAAGTTTCAACAAAAATATTTAAAAATCTTAATTGTATGTCAATCAAGAAAACACCGATTACGGTCGCTTATGGTGATGGTATTGGGCCAGAAATTATGAATGTCACACTGGACGTTATTCAGGCCGCTGGCGCCCAACTTGAAATTGAAGAAATAGAGATTGGGGAGAAGGTCTATTTGCGCGGAGTTTCAGCCGGTATTGAAGAAAGCTCGTGGGAATCGCTTTTGCGCAACAAGGTATTTTTGAAGGCCCCCATCACTACGCCACAGGGGAGCGGCTTCAAAAGCTTGAACGTGACCACCCGCAAAACTTTGGGCCTCTACTCCAATGTGCGCCCGTGTGTGAGCTACCACCCCTTTGTAAGCACCAAACACCCTATCATGGACGTGGTGATCATCCGGGAAAATGAAGAAGATCTCTACGCTGGCATTGAGCACCGCCAAACTGACCAAGTGTTTCAGTGC
Organism: Cytophagales bacterium; assembly: GCA_038209965.1. GTDB lineage: Bacteria > Bacteroidota > Bacteroidia > Cytophagales > Thermoflexibacteraceae > JALONO01. Next base: position 6,046 of record JBBQXF010000063.1, read on the forward strand.
CTGAAACTGATCACCCGGCCCGGCACCGAAAAAATCGTGCGCTATGCCTTTGAATATGCCCGGGCCAATGGCCGCAAAAAAGTGACCTGTTTCACCAAGGACAATATCATGAAAATGACCGACGGTCTTTTTCACCAGATTTTTGATGAAATCGGGGCGGAATACCCTGAATTGGAGCAAGAGCATTGGATTGTCGATATCGGGGCCGCCAAACTGGCAGATTCACCCGAAAATTTCGATCTGATCGTTATGCCAAATTTGTATGGCGATATTTTGTCGGATGTAGCGGCCCAAATCACCGGCTCAGTGGGATTGGCCGGCTCGGCCAATATCGGCGATCACTGTGCCATGTTCGAGGCCATCCACGGGTCGGCTCCACGCCGGGCGGGCCAAAACTTGGCCAATCCTTCCGGGTTGCTGCTGGGCGCGGTACTGATGCTCAATCACATCGGCCAGAGCGACGTGGCCACTAAGGTGCACAATGCTTGGCTGCGGACTTTGGAGGATGGTATTCATACGTATGATATTTTCAAAGAAGGCGTGAGCAAAGAAAAAGTGGGAACCAAAGAATTTGGTCAGGCCGTGATTGCCCGGATCGGCCAAAAACCATCCCTGCTCAAAGTGGTGGATTATGGGGCCAATAAGCCCAAAGAGATGAAACCTTTCGTGTTCCGGCCCCATACCCCGGCCAAAAAAGAAACCATCGGGGTGGATGTTTTTGTCAACTGGGAAGGCGACCCCAATGTGCTGGGCCCCCAGATCGTGGCCTGTGGCACCGATGCGCTCCAACTGGTCGTGATCTCCAACCGGGGCGTGAAAGTGTACCCCCACGGACGGCGCGAAACTTTCTGTACTGATCACTGGCGCTGCCGCTTTGAAAGCCCAGCCCAAGTGGCCATTGCCCACTCAGACATTATTGATGTGCTGAACAATGTGACCAAAGCTGGATTTGATTTTATCAAAATCGAGAACCTTTGCACTTTTGACGGCAAAAAAGGCTATACCCTGGCCCAAGGACAGTAAGTTGGCACATTGCTTTAGCTGTTGCAATGGCAGTGAACCCTAGATAAATAAACGAACAAGGGCCTAAAACTTTAAAAGTTTTAGGCCCTTGTTCGTTTCGCCTTTCAAGTTTTCGGCATGGGTGTTTGGGCCCGGAAAGACAACTGTAGCCACTTTTCATGCACCCGGAGCAGTATTTTGCAATTCGATCAGCCATTCGGCGGCGGTCAGTACGGTGTCAAACTTTTCAACCTGCACGCCCCGCTCACTGAACCGGGCCAGAATATAAGAAGCAGCTCCCTTGCCGTAGAAGTCTTCGGGCATCACGGCCGCAATATGGGTGAGGCCGGTAGCCTGCATTTTGGGCAAAAAGTCCTCCAAGATCCACCTCAAGTTGGTTTGGGTGCTCACCGGATATTGGCGCAAGTCGTAAAGAATCCGGCACCCCTGCCTGCTGACCAGCGATTCTACCTGCCGGAGGCCACCTTCGTAGAAATTATCACCCACAAACACTCCTTTGTAAGCAATGTGCAAGTATTGGAACACGTCGTTCCAAGTTACCTTGGTGTAGGTGTTTTCGTAGCACAAATCCTCATTCATTGGTAAATCCATGAGACAACCTGTTTTTTGTCAACGAAAATTTTGGTTTGCACTAGTAAAGTAGGCATTAAACAATAGGCTGTCCGTTTAATCAGTTGCATTGCTTGTTGATAACAAGGTTTTTATACTAACGGCCTACTTTTTCTTTGATCGCTATGGTTGATTGCCGCACTGCTCAAAGACTGATTTTGCAAAGCAACTCCGAAAAATCAAACTGAGTTAGAACCTCGCGATTTTTTTGGGCAAAATTAGTTTGCAACTAGCGGTTGTGCAAGGTTGGGCAAAAAAATTCGTACGCTCATTTCTATCTTTAACACTTTGCCAGTTGGGTTGGGAGCTATCAAGCATCGTAATGGAGTGGTGAAAAAAATAGCCATGTGCACACATCTCCCCAACTTGGAGCTTGAATGCGGGTGAGGTTGGGTCAGAATGCTTCGGTGAGGGTAAGGTAGAAATTGCTGATTCCCCGCCCGAAGCCATAGTCAAACCGGATGTTGAGGTTTTCTTTGCGGTTGAACAAAAAACGCAGCCCGCCCCCGTAAGAATACTTGAGCGTGCGGGCCGATAAGTCGGTAAACTGGTCGAACACGTCGCCGCCACCAGCAAACACCACTCCGCCAAAGCGCCAGAACAGCGGGAAACGGTATTCGGCCTGCACCCCGGTGAAGTTGTTGGCCCGGAACCGGTTGCGGGCGTAGCTGCGCAGGATGTCGTCGCCGCCCGCCGCCGCCAGCATGACAAAGGGCGGATTGCCAAAATTGTAGTTGCCCACTATTTGCCACGCAAATACAGATTTGTTGCCAACGGGGTAATAGCGGTTATTGATTAAATTGACATTCAAGTAGTTGAACTGGCTACCAAACGCCCCGTTGTACAAATAGGTAGAGAACTCAAAGAACACCCCAGTTCGGGGGAAGATCACATTGTCGCGGGTATCGAGCAGGGCCACCGCGCCAAGGCCGACGTTCCAGCCGCCCTTACTGCCAGTTATATTTCCCTTGGCCAGTTGTCCTTCGGGCGAATAGCGCAGGTCAAAATAGTTGGCTATCCGAATATCGCCACCCAAATACCACTTGTCACCCACTTGTCGCAATACCAACTTTTTGATGTCCAACAAATTGTATTCATACAATTCTTCACTACTGGCTTGGGTATTGTTGCCGATGCCATAAAAACGGTCGGGGAAATTGCGGTAGCGCAACTCCCCCTTCAAAATCCATTTTTCATCCCGCAAGAAAATACTCCACGAACTCCACAGATCGAGTTGTCGGTTTTGGGTATAATCGGCCAAGAATTTGGCCCAAGATAAGCGGGTGGTTTGGTTTGTGCGGCGGTTTTTGAGTTTGAAATAATAGATGCCTATTGCCCCGGCAGCCCACCGGGTGTCGGGTGAGTAATAGAGCAATGGGATGGCAAATAGACCATCTTTGCGCTCCACTATTTGGGTGGTGTCTTGGTTGGGAGTATCGGCGGCGATCGACAAAGAGTCGGTTTGGGCGCGCACTGGCTCGGCCGACAACAGCCCAAGCCAGCCACCAAGGAAAAGAGAGAGAAATAGTCGCATAGTTGGTCATAATACTGTTAACGGGCCAAAATGTTGAGAAAAATGTGTAAAAAAACCTTAATCGGGCCGCCAGTGTCAGCTGGGTCGTTTATTGCGGCCAAGTGGCCCTGGGCGCCAACATGGTGCTGATGCCCCCCCCCGTGGCCGACGGCAATTAATCGGTGTTTAAATTTGATGTAACAAGTTGGTTTTTAAAATTTTAATATAACTGGTGTCCATAAGAAAACTAAACATACGTACTATGAGATAGTTATGCGCAAAATTTGAATTGAATATTTGTAGCCGTTTTTTGATACCTGTAACTTATCTGGTGGATCCAAATCTTTATTCGTTATTATAGCTGTTCTACTATGAGTTCTGTAAAATATTCGTTTGAATCTTTTGAATTTAACTGTCTTTTAATCAATTAATTGTACTACGCTTTTGATGTTTTTTGCAGATACTGGGTAGAACATACTTTATGTACTCGTCGGGTTCATGTATTCCTGCCCCACCCTTGGCCAGCTTGGAAGTTGATGTATTATCTCAACCCCATCAATTACCCAAATGCTCTGTAAACCACCACCATAAACCAATCTTGGACTTTACTAGTCAATGGGTCAAAAAACCTGGCCTTTGGACAATACTCAAGCGGTGGTTTGGAAACGTGACCTTTATTCCATTGCGCCTTGATTTATTCCCAAGCCAATGGTTTTTCTCTTCACCGCCCCCTTGATTGCTATCCCTTGGTCAACACAAACCCGACGTAAAGCCCCTGGGCAAAGGCAATCATGAGCGAATAGATCAAGTAAGCTAGGCCAAATGCCACCAAACCACGCGCTGCGGCCGCCCAAGGCCGGACTGGAAACAGCCCCACGTACACAACAAGGTTATAGACCAGCTGGAACAATGCGCTCAGCCCAAAAAGTGCCCAAAATGCCGCGCCATACCAAGCTTGGCCCTCCAAGAGTTTCAGCACCACAAATAGTACAGCGTGAAACAGGCTGTAATGGCCAAAAGTGTAAGCCTGCACTACCAAGTGCTCGGCCAAATACAGGCCCCGGCGCCGGAACAGCCAGTGGAATGACAAGGCCGCGAACGGCAGAAAAAGCAAGTAAACCAAGTTGTAGTTGCCCAGCAAAAAAGCCTGAAATTTTTCATTGGCCTTTTGGGCGGTTATTCTATTGGCGACGGCCACCTCGGTTTGGGCCAACTTTTGGCCGTTGTCCTTGAAAGCAGCTTGGTACAGGTCTTGGAATCCCTTGGTCGATAGTGTGACCAAGGTGGCCAGCCCCACCATGAGCAGCAAGTACCTGAGCCATGGGTAATACACCACCCGCTGCCCGGCCAAATACCCCCGCAGGGCAGTGGCGGGCCTGAGCGTTAGGTCGCGGATCGTGTGCCATAGCCCCCGCTCCACATTGGTCAGGCTGGCCAGCACCTCACTGGCCAAGTGGCCGAACGTAAACCGGCGAGTGTTGGCCACTTGGCCGCAGTGGTGGCAGTAGGGCCCAGCTAGAGGCTGCTGGCAGTTCAAACAGTTAGACATAGCACCAAGAGTGGGACAGAAATACAAACTCTGCCAAGTAACACCCAACCAAGCCAGATTGTTGAGAAAAACGTGTTAAATTGCCTCTAATCAAGGTAATTTATGACCAATCACCTTGATTTAACAAAAAAATAATCTGATCAGCTTTTTTTATGACTGACTGGACGGTTTTTGCGAATACTCCACGCAAAAAGAACTTAAGGGCCAGCTTTAGCCGTTTCCCCACTGTTTGCGCGGCGAAATTGGCGAGTGATCGGCGGCCGTTACGGTCAGCCAAAAAAGAAAATGTCCTTCGGAAGTTTCGGGTTTTGCGGCGGCAAAAACCCGTGGATATTTGCAACCTAAATCATAACACAATGGATACCCAAGCGCAGCTCAACCTTGAACGGATTGCGGAGGCAATCGGCTACATCAAAACCCATTATAAACCGATGTTGGGCAAATCATTTAAAATCCCCAAGGGGCGCAACGAGTATAGATGCACCGTTAATTCCAGCGTCAAATCCTAGGAACGTATTGAAAATTTATTTATTCGATTATCAGTTACTTAAATAAAAGGCACTTTTGCTAGTTGCCCAAGTTTGTCCATTTTTGTGTTCATTAAGTAAAGATCGACAACGATTGTCATCTCCCAAGGAATCTATTTTACGAGTAATGAATGTAAAGTGCTTAAAACCTAAATATATTGCGAAATCTGACCATTTTTAAAATTTAAACAGCTATACTAAAGTTAATTTTGACAGTTTAATAATTTAATCATTTAGCATGTTCTAAAGAAGTGTCATTTACTCGGATTTTTTGGTATGACAACTGCCTTGTTTTCTATCACACATGATAGCCCACCAGACTTTTGCGTAACATGGGTCAACCAGACGAGCCTGTACACTTTTATCAACGACCGGGAATTGCAACGCCTCATCAAGCCCAAGAAAATTGGCTTTGGCGGTAATCAAAAATTGAAGATCTGAAACGCTTCATTGCGCTCCGGGTAAACGAATGAAAAAAGCGGAGCGGGCTTTTTCTGCCGCCCTGAGCGAAGCCGTTGAGAATGGTTTTCGCCCCTGTGGGCATTGTATGCGACGCGATTATCAAACATGGAAAAATGGATTTGTTCAACCCCTCAACCGATAGTCGCCATAACCTGCTGCCCAAAGACGGCACTGTAAATTATTATGGCAAATTATTTTCCAGACCAGAAGCAAACCAGTACTTGGCGGTTTTGCTAAATGCCATTGAATGGAAGAATGACGAAGCGGTCATTTTTGGTAAAGTGGTGGTCACTAAACGAAAAGTTGCTTGGTATGGCAGTCGGGATTTTGAATATACCTACTCCAACATCACCAAATGCGCTTTGCCGTGGACCGAAGAACTCTTGTCGTTAAAAGCGGTGGTGGAAGCCCAAACCGGTGAAACGTTCAATTCGTGTTTGCTCAACCTCTATCACGACGGCAGTGAAGGGATGGCTTGGCACAGCGATGGTGAAAAAGATTTGCAAAAAGACGGCACTATCGGGTCGCTGAGCTTTGGGGCGGAGCGCAAATTTGCTTTCAAGCACAAGCAAACCAAAGAAAGTGTGTCGCTGGTTTTGGAACACGGCAGTTTGTTGGTGATGAAAGGAACGACCCAGACACATTGGCTCCACCGGCTCCCCCCGACCACGCTCATCGCCAAGCCACGGGTGAACCTCACTTTCCGGACCATCGTTGGGTAAGCCTACCGGCGGAAAACCCCACGTTTGGCCAACACCATAGTAGTGGAAAACAGCGTGTTTCGGCTCGGTTCCAAGCGATTGCTCCGGGCAATACCACTAAAAAAACCATTGTGTTTATGCACAATGGTTTTTGATTTCTAGTCAACGGACAGATTTTCGGGGATTTACTTTTTGCTGTAAATCGGGTCGTATTTCAGGCCATATTTGTCCAACACTTCTTGCGGTACCCCGTCCCACACATTTGGTTTGTTGCCCCGGTAGTCCAAGTATTTGAAACCGATTTCAGTGGTGAAATACCCCGTGGCGGTCAGCCCGCGCATGAGGTTAAAGAACGATACCCCCGGCTTCATTTCGGGCTTGGCCAGCTCAGGATAGGCAATTTGGTCCAAGAGTGCCGTCTTTTGGGCATCTGCACAATCGACGAACAATTTGCCAAATTGCTTGGTGGCTTGGTTGTCCAGCCAGCGCAGCCCGCCCCGGAGCGGGGTTTGTAGGTTGGGCTGATCCTTGGCCATGAACTCGATGAAAGCCGGTACGCCGGCCTCGGTGGCCCCGCCCGACTTGTCATCGGCGGGGATGATCAGTTCGGCCAATTGGCCAATGGTCTTGAGTTCGGCTTCGCTGAAAAATTTCTGCTGGGCCAGGGCGGCATCCCGGTCTTGCTCTTCCGGGCTACGGCCATTCAGGAAATCGGTGGCCAGTGGCGGCAGTGCCTCCAGTTCGCCCGCTTGGGCATCGGCCCCGGTGAGCAGCCCACCAGCGGCCAATGGGCTGAGGGCCATGTATTTGAGTAAATCGCGACGATCCATATCAATCTGGGTGAATAATGAAAGGGGAAACGGGCTGGGCCAGCCTACAAATTGCCCTTTTTCTTTTGGTCAATAATATACTCCGATGTGCGCATCGATAGCGCCATGATGGTCCAAGTGGTATTTTTATCGGCCTGCGACACAAACGGCCCCGCATCGACACAGAACACATTTTTGGCCTCGTGGGCTTGCTGGAACGAATTGAGCGCAGTTTTGTCGGGGTTGTTGCCCATCCGCACTGTACCCACTTCATGGATGATCCGGCCCGGAATCTCGAGGCCGTAGTTGCGTTCGGGGCCAGGCTTTTCGCCCAGGGCAATCCCGCCCATGCTGGAAATGATCTGCTCGAATGTATCCTGCATGTGCTTGGCCTGCTTGATTTCGTAGTCCGACCATTTGTAGTGGAAGCGCAACACCGGGATGCCGTACTTGTCCACGGTGGTGGGGTCGATCTCACAATAGTTGTCCTCGCGGGGGATGGCTTCGCCACGACCGGCCATGCCCACATAAGCCCCATAGAACCGATGATAGTCCTCCTTGAGCGATTTTCCGTAGCCCCCGGCCGGTTTGGGCTTGCCGTCCACGCCGGAAATTTTGCCATTCAGGCCCTCAATGCCCCAGCCAAATCCATAAGCGGGCATTCCCATGCCGCCCCAATACTCGATGTGGTAGCCACGGGGGAAATCAAGTTTCTTGTTTTCTAGCCACCACGGTGAATAAATATGCATTCCGCCCACTCCATCTTCATTATAGCGGGTGCGGTTCATCAAGGTGGGCACAAAGGCACTCCGACTGGCCCCAGTGGAATCGTGGAGATACTTGCCCACTACGCCGCTTCCATTGGCCAACCCGTTGGGGTGGCGGGTCGACTTGGAGTTGAGCAGTAGCCGGGCCGATTCGCCCGCGCTGGCCGCCAAGATGACGATTTTCGCTTGGACAATCTCTTCTTTGAGGGTGATTTTATCCACATAACTTACGCCCGTAGCCAGCCCGTCGGGCCCGGTGAGTACCTCGCGGGCCATTGCGTTGGAATACAAATCCACATTGCCGGTGGCAATGGCGGGTTTGCACAGCACCGATGACGATGAGAAATCAGCGTAGGCAAAGCAGCCCCGGCTGCACTGGTTACAATAAAAGCAGGCCCCGCGTTCCTTGTTGATGGCCTTGGTCAGAATGGAAAGCCGGGAAGGAATGACCGGAATGCCCAAGCCAGTTGCCCCCTTTTTGATCAATAGCTCATGCAAACGGGGTTTGGGCGGGGGCAGGAAAATTCCATCTGGCTCATTGCGGATTCCTTCAATCGAGCCAAAAATACCCACCAAGCGATCGAGCCGATCATAAAAAGGTTTCACATCGTCATAGCCGATGGGCCAGTCCTCGCCCAGCCCGTCGAGGCTGCGGCGACGGAAATCATCGGGGCCAAACCGGAGCGAAATGCGCCCCCAGTGGTTGGTGCGCCCGCCCAGCATCCGGGAGCGGAACCAGTCGAACTTGGTGCCATCCTTGGTGGTGTAGGGTTCGCCATCGATCTGCCACCCGCCCCAGGCCGCGTCAAAGTCGCCGAAGGGCCGGGTGGTGCTGGCCCCACGCCGGGGCGATTCCCACGGGGCTTTGAGCTGGGTGATGTACTTGGGATCTTTGGGGTCATAGTAGGGGCCGGCCTCAATCAGGGCCACTTTGGCCCCCGCGTTGGCCAGTGTGTAGGCCGCCATGCCCCCGCCCGCACCCGAGCCCACGATGCACACATCGTAGACTTTGGCGGCACGCTTGATTTGGAAATCGTTCATTTCATACCAAGGTTAAAGAAAATTGACTGGTTTGACAAACTAAGCTTGGATCACCCCAAAAGAAAATTGCGCTATCGTCTAGGTGACTGCTCAAGTTTGCGGACGGAAGTTAGCCTTTTGGGCGAAAAATGGCAAGAGGAAGGAAAATATTTGTTTGAATGGGGAAAAGGGTGCTTGGATTTGGCCCATCGGCGAAGGGAAGAGTGCCGAACTGGTGGCCAATGGGGTGATCTATACCCGAAAACGCCCCTAGGCCGGGCCAGCAGCTTTCTCCGCTTGGTTGGGCTAGCTGAAAAACCAACCAGCTTTTCGGCCACAATTAGACGCAAACCGCCGAAGCACTATTTGGGCAGCTTGATTTTCATTGATTCCGTTCGTTGTATCCAAAAAGCCGGGTCTTAGTTTTCGGCCAATGCTTTCGGTTTTTTGTACAATGGAACCGTGCTGCAAGGTTCGCCATACATGATGGCCGCAGCCACTGGGCGCAGGCGGCGGGTAATTTCCACATAGGCCGAAGGGGGCACTGGGTGTTTGCTGCAGCCCTTGATCACTACCTTGGCCCCGCGATACTGCTCTATGTCGATCATGGCGATGGCATCGCGGAAGAGGGCATCTTCCAAGGCAGCCAAATCGCCAAAGACCACCGAATGGACAAATGGCTCCAAGTGCAGGGCCAGCAGCATGTAGGCCCACACGGGTACTATGGCATCGGCCGAACAATGTACGGCCACGTTCTGGCCTCGGTACTGCGCCCAATCGTGCTGCTTGAGAAACTCCCGAAAATCTTTTTCGCGCAGCAAAAGCTCTTGGTACAAATTATCTTTGAGATCGTATAGTACCCGCTCACCGGGGTGATAGAAATTTTCAAGTTCCAGCGTGGACAGACCGCTGCTGGCCACTCGGTTTACGATCAGTTCTTCATTCATTGTCAATTTTCCTTTCGTTATATCCCCGTGTAATTGAACGGGGTCACATGTTTCATTTCGGCTTTCACCACTTCGGGAATGGCCAAACGGTCAATAAAGTTCCCGATGTGCTCCGCCGACATCGCCTCGCCCGTACGGGTGAGGGCTTTGAGGGCTTCGTAAGGCTGCGGATAGCCTTCGCGCCGAAGAATGCTTTGCAATGCCTCGGCCACCACGGCCCAGTTGGCCGCCAAATCTTGCTCGATCCGGGAATAGTTGAGTTCCAATTTTGTCAGGCCCTTGGTCAGCGATTGCAGGGCAACGTGGGTATGCCCAAGCGGCACGCCCAAATTGCGGAGCACAGTGGAGTCGGTCAGGTCGCGCTGCAAACGCGAAATGGGCAGCTTTTCTGATAAAAAGCCAAAAATGGCGTTGGCATACCCCAAATTTCCTTCAGCATTTTCAAAATCTATGGGATTTACTTTGTGGGGCATGGCCGATGATCCTACTTCGTCGGGGTTGATCTTTTGCTTGAAATAACCCATGGATATATAGCTCCATACATCACGGGCAAAATCGATCAAAATGGTGTTCAATCGGCGGAGATTGTCAAAAATAGCGGCCAAGAAATCGTAATTTTCAATCTGGGTCGTTTGCTGGGTGCGGTGCAGGCCGAGCATTTTCCCCACGAAGTGATTGGCAAACCCCACCCAGTCCACCGTGGGATAAGTGACCACGTGGGCATTCAGGTTGCCGGTGGCACCACCAAATTTGGCCGAAAACGGGATTAGCCGCAGGGTGGCCAACTGCTGCTCCAACCGGTAAACAAACACACCGAGCTCTTTGCCCACCCGAGTGGGCGAAGCCGGCTGGCCGTGCGTGTAGGCCAGCATGGGCACGTTTGCCCAAGTGGTGGCCAAGGTGCCGAGCTGGGCGATGAGGCCCTCCAACAATGGGTAATAGACCTCCTGCATGGCTTCTTTGAGCATGAGCGGGGTCGCGGTGTTGTTGATGTCTTGCGAAGTGAGCCCAAAATGCACAAACTCAGCGTAGCGATCGATACCCAAGATGGCAAATTTTTTCTTGATAAAATATTCAATCGCCTTTACATCGTGGTTGGTGGTGCGTTCAATGTTTTTGATCAGTTCGGCTTCCTCCAGCCCAAACCCCCGGTACAATTTCCGCATCTGGGGGAACAGGGCATGGTCAAAATCGGCCAGTTGGGGCAATGGGAGTTGGCAAAGCGCGATAAAATACTCAATTTCAACTCGAACCCGGTAGCGGATGAGCGCAAATTCGGACAAGTAAGGGGCCAGTGGGGCCGCCTGCCGCCGATAGCGGCCATCTACCGGGGAAATGGCCGTCAGGGTGTTTAAATCCATAATTGGAAGAACGAGTTTGGCCGCAAATATCAGAAAAGCAGGGCAAAATGTGCCATTTCCGGCTTTTAGTTTGTTACTTTGCGGCTCAAATTAATACCTTACCTCGATGAACAAAGGATATGATGCCGCTGAAATAGCGCGGATAAAAGCAGAAGCCGCCAAGGCAGAGCGTTCTTTCACCTGGAACCCAGATCAAGAACGTGACGAAGAAGGAGCCTATTTTTATTTTGTGGGCAATGATGGGGATGGCAAGGAAGTCGTTTTTGATACTTTTCTCTACACACTCAGGGCGGAGTACGAAATGGCCGTTTACGATTTGGCCGAACAGCGCCTGCTCGAGAAATTTCCCAAATTTGCGGGCATCGAGTCGGCCTCGGAAGACGAACTGGACTACTTGGATCTACTGGTCGACGAGATTGAGGGCGAAGACGAAGTGGCCGTAGTGGAACGCGTCGAGATTGATGAAGCCGCTGAATACGGTGTAGGGCTGGATGTGGCACTCAATGTGGAAGAAGTTACCGAAGCGATCATTCAAAAATTCGTCACCGAGTTCAATGCCGACTCCCTTGCCCTAGATGAAACCGAATATTCCTTCGGGCATGCATCAGACGAAGATGACGAGTAATTTCAACTACGCCGAGACTGTTTGTTGATTATAAATAAGACCTACAGATGGTCTTGGCCCAATTGTTCTTTGCATGAAAAAACTATTGATCCTCTTCGTTTTCTGTTTGGGTTGTCATTTTGGACTGGCCCAACAACCGGGCAAGATCGCCATTACCGAAAAAGACTACCACAACCAGCAAGTGAACATGGCCGATCAGTTTCGGGCCGATGGTAAAATTTATGTGGTGGTAGCGGTAATAGCAACCGTATTGGCCGGAATAGTTGTATATTTGATTACAATTGACCGCAAGCTTGCCAAGTTGGAAAAGATGACCAAAAAGTAATTACTTGGAAAACAGGTAGGTCAGGATTTGGCGCTACGGTCAGAAAATGCTCCATTGAGGAATTACGATTAACCACTTGTTTCTCGAACCATGAAAAAATCTTATCTCATTGGCTTGGTGGTCATAGCTTTGGCTGTCGGCTACATCATTACCCTTTCGGGTGATACCAGCCAATATGTCAATTTTCAAGAGGCCTACGCCTTGGCTTCCCAAGGCCAGGACACCAAAGTCCACGTAGTGGGCGAACTGACCAAAAACAAGGTGGGCGAAGTGGTGGGGGTGCAGTATGATCCGCTCAAAGATGCCAATTACTTGGCATTCGATCTGGTGGACAACCAACAGCAGGTTCACCGGGTGGTTTGTTATAACCCTCCGGCATCGATGCAGGATTTCCAGCGCTCAGAGAAAGTGGTGATCATTGGCCGGGTGAAAGACAACGAGTTTGTGGCCAACGAGATTTTGATGAAATGCCCTTCCAAATACGAAGAAACCGAAGTCAAACAGTCATCCCTCCAATAAAGCATGTTGGGCTTCATCCAGTGGTTCAGGATCATGGCAGCTATCAAATCAATGAACAAACTATTAATTTGTTTCAGCCTCCTCTTTCTGTCGGCGTGCCAGCCACGGGTGGTTCCGGATCCCACCTACGAGTTGCTGGTGCAGGTGCGGGACGCTGGCAACCGGGGCGTGGCCGGGGCCACCGTCACGTTGTTCCTCTCCCAAGAAGATTTCTTGACCAATACCAATGCGGTGGCAACCCAGAAGTCTGACAATGGCGGCTTGGCAGTATTCTCCGATCTCAACAAGGACGTGTTTATTTACGTGATCAGTGCCGAACTCCAAAAAGCCAACAATTGGGGCATCTCAATGACCTACGGCTTTCAGGATATCGCTAAGCCGGTGCAGAACTATGAAGCCAAAATATCCGAAACCAGGTTTGCCGATATTTTGTCTGGACGGGGCAACCTGCGCTGGAACCAGCTCTACACCCAGATCAATGGCAATCGATCGACTGCCTGTGGCCAACGGTTTGAATTGAACTTTGGCCGCCAATTGATCCTCACCTATTATGTGCCCCGGGGCTGCCCGGCTGCGGGTGCGCAAGCCAGTGCCACCGGCTGGGCGCCTTCGCTCGACGGATCGAGCCTGATCATTGGCCAACCCAACAGCACACGCAACCAGCGCCGGATGAACATCCTCGAACTGACCGATACCCGCCTGCGGTTGATGGAACAGTTGGTCAATGCCACCATTGTGGAAGAATACGAATTGGTGCAGTAGGTTTCTTGCAGAAGCAACAAAAAAACCCATTTCAAGCGAAATGGGTTTTTTTGTTAGTGCGCTAAAGGGCAAGTTTTGGGTTGGGCTTAACAATGAGCCGCTTGTACCACCGCAAAAATGGTGCTTTGCAACGCAAAAAACCTAGTAGTGATATTTCCGGCGCGTTTGCTGTCCACCACTTTACCACAAGGGGGTGTCATAATAATCCGGCACGGCATCAATGGCGCGGGCATCGGAAAAATCGTAGTTTTTGCGGTCGGCGGCAAAGCCAAACAGGTAGTTGTCCTTGATTTTCTTGCCCACTTCTTCGGGCACCATCTCTTCCCAGCCGGGCTTGCCAGCTTTGATCATGGCCAGCACATTGTCCGAAATGATGTGCAACATCTCTTCATGGTAGCCGTGAATGTCCTCTATCTTGTCGTTGGCCACCAAGTGCATGAACAGATAGCGGAGGTTTTCCGGTAGTTGAAAATTTTTGCACGTATAAAACTCTTGGATTCCCGGCACTTTGGAAGGATAAACGTAGAGTTTGACGTTTTTCTTGAACAAAGTACTGAATGACTTCAATATGCCATCTTCTTCGTAATATTTTTCGTCAAATACACTTTGCAAATTATAAACGCCCAATATGATCCCGATTTTGCGCCGGGTCAATTTGGATAGGTATCCCACCAGTTTGTAATATTGTTGGTAATTCGAGATGAGCACCGTCAGGCCGAGGGAGCACAGGATGTCCACCCGATCCAAAAAATCTTTCTCGTCAATATCCGGGTCGGCGGCCTTGAGGTCTTGCAAGGTCAGCTCGGCCACGGTAATCGCCTGGCTTGCATCCACGTCCTGTTCACGGATGAACATTTCGTAGCCCGTTTTGAACATGTCCATGTTCACGTGGGTGAGCGGCCGAAAGCGGCCTCGGACGGCGAGCAGGTTGCGCTTGTAGAATGTTTCAGAAGCTTGGAGCACGTGGCCATCTGGCCCAAACAAGGCCGCATCGGTCAGGCCGTGCTGAACCAACTGGAGGCTCAGCAACCGGTTGTCAACATTTTTAAAGTCTGGTCCACTGAGCCGGACCATGTCAACTTCCATGCGTTCCCGGCTCAAATTGTCCATCAACGAAGTGACAAACTTCTCGGTGTCGTATTGGAGGTAAAAACACGCATACAGCAAGTTGACCCCAGCTATGCCAATGGCCTGTTGCTGGAGCACAGCATCGTTGTCGTGCATTTTGACGTGGATCACCGCATTGGACGGCGTGCTGCGCGGGTGGGTCTGGAACCGGACTCCCAGCCAGCCGTGGCCCTCGTTGGTTTTCTGGTAGTTGAGGGCCACCACGGTATTGGCAAACACAAAAAAATTGGTGTGGTCGCCGCGTTTTTGATCCAGCCGCTCAACCAACAAATGGTATTCGTGATCAAACATTTTCAGCAACCGTGACTCGCACACGTAACGGCCACTGGTCTCTTCGCCATAAATCGCATTGCTGAATGTCATATCATAGGCCGACATGGTTTTGGCCACCGTGCCCGAAGCGCCCCCGGCTTTGAAGAAAATGGAAGCGACCTCTTGGCCAGCCCCAATCTCAGCAAAAGAGCCATAAATTTTATTGTTCAAATTAATCTTTAGGGCCTTTTGTTTGGTGCCTAGAAGTTGATCGTCAAGCATATTGGATTCAGAGAGCGGATATTTCCAAAAAAATGAAACTGGGGGCATGGTTTAAACGAAGGCAGCCCCGGTTTGGTTTGGAAATCCAGTAAATATTCGGCCACCCATGGTTCAAAGATAAAGAGTATTAGATAATTAGTAAGAAAAATTTACGTCTTTGTCGGCTAACATCTTTTGCATCTGGACAAATTCGGTGGCGGAGGTCAGTTCGGACGATAAGATGTTGCCCCGGATGTGCAGAAACCGCAGCTTGGGCAACTTGGCCACCGAGGTGGGCAGGTCGCTGATGACGTTGCTGCCCAAATTGATCTCTCGCAACAGGGGCAATCCAATCAGGGCTTCTGGAAAAGCCGCCAGTTTGTTGAACTGGGCGTGAAACATCTCCAATTTGGCCAACTTGCCCACCGTGGCATTGATAAATTTGATCTCGTTATGGTGGACGTACAGGCCCCGCAGGTTGGCCAATTCGCCAATTTCGTCGGGAAGTTCGGTCAGTTTGTTGTAAGAGGCATAGAGGATCTGCAAATTGGTGAGTTGCCGGATCTTGGCCGGGATAAATCGGATCTGGTTGTTATACACATCCAATTCCTCGAGGTTTTTGAGTTCAAACACACAATCGGGGATGCTTTGGAGCGCGTTGGCATAGAATTGCAGGTTGCGCAGCCTTTGCAGGCGAGCCAGTTCTGGGCTCACCTCTTGGATTGGGTTGCCCGAAAAGATCAGATCGGTCAGTTTGGGCGACAAGAACTTCACGCTCGGCGGCACGGCCGTTATCCGGTTGTAGGCCAGTCCCAGCCGCTGAAGTTCGGTCAGTTTGCGCAAGGGCTTCAAACTCTGCTTTTTTAGGGTCAGGCTGTTTTGGTTCAAGAATAAGTACTTGAGCTTGGGCAGCCGATTGAGCTGGCGGGGCAATGTGATCAGCAGGTTCTTGCTCAGGTTCAGTTCCTCCAAGTTGGGCAAATTCTTGAGGGTTTTGGGTAGTTTGGCCAATTTATGGCCGCTGATGTTCAAATAGGTAATGTTTTCCAGCCGGTCAAAGGTCAACGGGGTTGACGGGCGGGCCGCCTCGAGCTTTTGCCAATCGGCATCGGCCAGTTGGTTGGCCGCACTCCAAATTTTACTGGTGCTGTCCATATAGGCCCGTTGTTCGGCTGGCTTCATCAGGGCCAACCGGTGGTTGGCGGATGAATCCCGTTTGTTGTACGCGACTGGCTGGCGCGGCGCAGGTGTTCCCTGCCAAGTAATGGAGCGCAATTTCTTGAGTTCGTTCAGGCGGGCGGGCAAGTGCGTGATGCGCGTGCCCGTGAGGTCGAGTGCGTAAAGTTCTTGGCAAGCATACAACCACTCGGGGATAGTGGTGATCTGCTCACCTTGCAAGCGGATCATCGTCAACGTGTCTTTGCGGGCGGAGCGTTCAGCGGCAAGTGCCCATTCGCTCCGGGGGAATAAGGTATTGACGGGGGCATCGGGCGTCACTTGGGCGGTGGCCCGTGGACAAAAAGCGCTGAAATTGGCCAGTGCTACCAATACACAAGAGAGAGCTTTCATTGGGTGGTATTTTAAGGTTTTGGGATCAAATATAAGGGTTTTAAATTTGCCAACATAGTTTAAAAACTAATTTTTTAGTAGCAGGCCCGCCAAGGTTGCCAAGCTCCCTGATGCGATGGTGGCGAAGTGGGACAAAAGGCCAAAAAAAGCTGAGTGGACGTTGGGCTGGTGGCTGTTGCGGCGGCTAAACCCTTCCAAGTCTCAAATTTTCATTAATTTTACCGAACTAGCACTAGTTAACCTAATTGGACTGGGCCAAGCTTTGGTAAAAGCTCGCCAAGTACCAAACGGTCTTGGGAATAATTGAAATATTGCTGTTTTCAATCATTGGCCCCAAGTGAAGCTAAAACCGATTTTAACGCAGTAAAAAAACTCTACTATGCGGATTGTCAAGTTTATTTTGTCATTGGTCATTACCGCTGCCTTAGCGTACGGTGGCGATCATCGGTTTGGGACAGTGCCCCCACTGGGCAAATTTTTGGATCCTTTCTTTGGCTTTTGGCAAAACTCCGAAAGTAAAGAGCGGACCCCGCCCGAGCAGTTGACAGCGGCGGGACTGAAGGGCAAAGTGACCGTGGTGTATGACGACAAACTGGTGCCCCATATTTTTGCCGAAAATGATGCCGATCTCTATTTTGCCCAGGGCTATGTAACCGCCCAGCACCGGCTGTGGCAAATGGAGTTCCAAACCCACGCTGCGGCCGGGCGCATCTCCGAAATCTTGGCCACCGATGCCACGCTGGACTTGGACCGGACCAACCGCCGCAAAGGACTGGTGTTTGGGGCCAACAATTCCCTGCGCGCCATGGACAGTGTGCCCGCGATCCGCCAATGCCTAGCTGCCTACACTGCCGGGGTCAATGCCTACGTTGCCACGCTGAACGCCAAAACCCTTCCTTTGGAGTATAAACTGCTGGATTATCAGCCCGAACCTTGGGAACCGATCAAATCAGCCCTTTTGCTCAAGTACATGGCCAATACGCTGGCGGCCAGCGACGGAGACTTGGAAGCCACCAACGCCCTGCGGATGCTGGGCCGCAAAACCTATGATCTGCTGTTCCCCGATTATTATCCCGGCCAAGCGCCCATAGTGCCCACCGATAAACCTTGGGGATTTGATCCCCTCAAACTTGCCCAGCCAGTGGGTGCGTTTTCGCCCGATTTTGTCCAAGTGGAGCCCGTGGCCCAGCCTGATCCCGGCACTGGCAGCAACAACTGGGCGGTGGCTGGCAGCAAAACCGCTTCGGGAAATGCCATTCTTTGCGACGACCCCCACCTAACCCTTAGCCTGCCCTCGATCTGGTTTGAGGTACAACTGACCGCCCCGGGCGTTCACGTATACGGGGTCACGATCCCCGGTTCGCCCACGGTCGTCATTGGGTTCAACGACTCTCTGGCCTGGGGTGTGACCAATGCCCAGCGCGATGTGCTCGACTGGTACAAAGTGCAGTTTAAAAACGCCCAACGAGAGGAATATTTGCTGGACGGCAATTGGGTCAAGACCCGCAAAGTGGTGGAGCAGATCAAACGCCGGGGCCAGCCAACCGTTACCGATACGGTTTGCTACACCGTATGGGGGCCAGTGATGTATGATGCCGCCTTCCGCGAGAAATCACAAAAGGCCAACTATGCCCTCCGCTGGATTGCCCACGACGGCTCAAATGAGTTGTTGACCTACCACCTGCTGAACCGGGCGAAAAATTACCGTGATTTCAACAAAGCCCTAGATTATTTTGATTGTCCTGCCCAAAATTTTGCCTATGCGGCCGTCAATGGCGACATTGCCATGCGGGTTCAGGGCAAGTATCCCGCCAAGTGGAAAGAGCAGGGCAAGTTTCTGATGGACGGCACCACCTCCACCATGAAATGGCAGGGCTACATCCCCGATGCCCAGAATGTGCAGGTGCGCAACCCCGCCCGGGCGTACGTCAGCTCGGCCAACCAGCACCCTGCCGACACGCTCTATCCGTATTATGTGCGCTCCTCTGGCTACGAGTTTTACCGCAACCGCCGGATCAACTCCCTGCTGGACAGTATGAAGGGCATCCGGCCAGCCGACATGATGCGGATGCAAAACGACAACTTCAACCTCCAGGCCGCCGAGAGCCTACCCTATTTCTTGGCCCAGATCGATGAGAAAAAACTGACCCCCGAACAGAAACGGGCCTTTGACCTGCTCAAAACGTGGGATTATTTCAACAGCCCCGAGGCCGAGGCCGCCACTTACCACGAAGCTTGGTGGGGCAAACTCTATCCCCTCATTTGGGATGAAATGATCAACAACGAGCTTCCCCTGCCCTTTCCGAAGGAGAACACCACGATTGATCTGCTAAAGAAATCACCAGATTTCCCCCTCTTTGACTTCAAGGCCAGCCCTGAAAAAGAGACGGCCAAGGACTTGATCGTCCGGGCATTTGGCCAAGCGGTGGACAGCGTGGCCAAATGGCAGATCAAGACCAACCAAAAAAGCATCCATTGGGCCGACTACAAAGCCACCAGCATTGCCCACTTGGTGCCACTGCTCAAGCCGTTTGGGGTCCATGATGTGCGCAATGGCGGCAACCGGGGCATCGTGAACGCGACCAGCTCACGGAACGGGCCTTCTTGGCGCATGGTGGTGGAACTGGACAAAAACGGGGTCAAAGGCTGGGGAGTGTATCCCGGTGGCCAGTCGGGCAACCCCGGCAGCCCCTACTATGCTAGCATGATCGACCACTGGCGAGACGGTCAGCATTACGAACTGCTGTTCATGAAATCGCCCAGTGAAAAAAGCGGGCGGATCCTGTTTGAGCAAGTACTGGTGGGCCAGTGAGCCGCTGGCAACTACTTTGACAACTTCGGCAAGCACTTTGGCTTTGCCGGAGGCGCAGTTGCAAAAATCGGTTGGCAAACCTGACAGGTGTTGCCAACTGATTCCAAACCGTTCCAACTTTGCCGACAAAGGCAGATATAAAAAGCGGTCAAATAGAAAATCAACACGTTATTCCTCTTTTAAGCTACCCAAAAAGGCCACTAAATCCCGGATTTCCTTTTTGGTCAGCGAGTTGCCCATCGGGGCATACCCGATGGCACCGTTCTGCGCGTGTCGATCTTGCTCTTGTCCAACCTTGCGAATGTCCGATTTGCCGATTTTTAGCTTGATTTTGCGCGGCGGTTTCTTCCATCACTGTCCCCGAAATGGTTTCTTTGTCCTGCATGTCGCATTACTGCCAACGGCAGTCCGTCTAAAAACTATACGCTTCAAAGATAGCACAAATCCAAGAAAACTCTCTAACTTGTAGAATGAAATTTATTACAGGAAAAAACAGAGCCACTTACAGCCTCACAGAGCCAATGAAGAACTGATATCGCCCGACAATGTAGTTCGGCGCATAGACCTTTTTGTGGAGAGCTTAGACCTAGCCCCTTTGGGCTTTAATGACTGATTTTGCGTCCTTTTACCGAAGGTATTTTGTGCTTTGCAAAGTAGCTTAGCTCAGATGTGCGGCAGCACCGCAGGCTTGTATGCCCTTGATATAGAGCCTCCCAAGGGGTTTTTAGACAGTTTGACAGTTTGCAGCTTGGCGAAGGTGGCGATCTTCAGCACAAATGTTGATGCGGAGAACCAAACTTTGATTAACCACAAAACTGTCTGCGGAGAACTGAACCGCCACTTTTGCCAAACGCCTGTTAGCGGTGCGGTGTTTCTCATTTGTTGAATATAAATTTCACAATTCTTTCTACTGCTTTTTTTGTTGCTGTGTCAATGTCGGCTTTTGTCCAATTGTCGTTTGGGTATGTTGTCAACGCCAAAGCAATACCATATTTGCTGTCTTTGTAACCTGATTTGCTATTAATTGAATTTTGCTTTTTTGTCTTAAACCATTCCCGCCCAATTGACTTATTTATATCTTCTTCAAGCAATATTTTGTTTCCTAGTTTGTTTACTATATTATTAAACTCTTCTTTGGTCGTAATATTTGCGTCTTGTTGTATTGTCGTTATGTTACGACCACTCGAAGGCATTATATGTTCAATGTTTACATTTTCTGCGAAGTCAAATTTAGTCTCTTTGTTTTTTGCGTAGAGGTATTCGTTTAGAAAAACAAGTAGATTTTTATCGTATTCAATAATTGCATCTGAAATAGCGTCAATGTTCCAGTTGTTCTTGATGTGTTCATTAAAATTATTTTTGATAATGTCTATTGAAATATTTTTGTCTACTAATTTTATGTTTTCACCAAACAAAAATGTTTTGAATTTTGAACTTGAATAGCCAGCATCGCTCAATTCCAATATTGTGAACAATCTTATTAAACACTCACACAAGTCCAAAATATTTTCTTCAGTGATTTCAGCTATTTCATAACGATATAAGTAGCCTGATAAAAATAATTTTGCGTTTTCGTTACACTTCAAAAGCAATTTGACAGACGGATAATCTTTGATGTTGTTCCAAATGTTTATGATTTTAGTTAAATCGTTACACAGCAATAATGGGTCATTCAATAGTTCTTTTTTTATGTCTGTGTAATATCGTCTTAAACCCGGTGTTGTTACATCGACAGATTCATTACCTTCTTTGTTGATACTAATGTATTCTTTATTAATTGCACGATTGATATACATAAATTGTTGCAACACTGCATCAATGTCAACAATTTTTCTGCTACTCAACTCGTTCGCTAATTTGTTAATATTTTCCCATTGGTCGTTAAATGCTTTTTTGTTGTCGTCAGCATTTGAGTAGAGTTGTGCAGAAATAATGTCCGCATCTGAAAGCGGCATACCTGTAGAGTTCAATGAATTAAACATAGTTATTGCTTGCTCTATGTCCCAACTACGAATTTCTATGACTTGACATTTTTCCAAAAATATATTTGCAAATTGATTAAGTTCGGATTCTGATTTTTCACCCAACTTGTCGAAAAAGAATTTGAAATTGCGGAAATGCTTTGTGTATTTATTATCCTTTTGTTTCCTTGGAATTTTATAGACGTTTTGTTCAGATGTATTGAAATCAGCTGCTTCAATGATAGTTTTCACTTCTTTAGGAAATAACTCGTTTATTGATTTATTTTCCACTATCAAGATATTTTGTGTTTTTGCATAATCTTTCAGCATTGAAGGAATATCTTCATCTTCTGCTTTAAATAAAATAGCCATAACTTTATTTCTTTTAGCTTTAAGACCTGCCTTTAACGCTTCGGATTCTTCATCATCTAGAACTTTAGTAATGGCTACATTTAGTTGCATTAATAACGCTTTGAGTAACAACAAAAAAGTCGTTGTGCGTTGTTGTCCGTCAATTAAGCTAAACCTATTTGTTACTGAACAATCAACAATGATTGTCCCAAAAAAGTATGGGTCACTTGCATTAGAAGCGATGAATGCTTCAATGTCTTGCCACAG